>NZ_JACUUA010000190.1 GCF_014859565.1 Marinospirillum sp.
CCCGCTTATATCCCCGCCCGATTGGGCGAGGGTTTACGCGGATTTTGCTAAGCGCGGCAAAGGCAACGCCTACGGCATGACACTGCCTGAAGCACACAAGCAGCTGATCTTTTTGATGGATTAAAAAACTTGCCAGTCAAATCGACTAAGTGACCGACTACAAGGAGCCTCTGCCTTCAGAGGCTTATTAAATCAGGAGAAAGGAACCGATGGAGCCAATCGAAAACAGCACAGCAGCCACTCAAGTTTTAGGCTTCAACCCGATGTTTTATGTGTGCGTTATGTCCAACTTCAACTTGCCGCAGCTGGAAGCCTGCTTAGCACGCCGTCCGAGTGATCTCGTTTTGGTGGTGAGCAGCGATTACCGGCCTGCACGAGAAGGTGCTGAAAACCTGACCGCACTGCTCGAACAAGAACTGCCGGGCATTCGCATCCATCGCCCGGATTTAACTGCCCAGCCCGATGCACCGCAACTGACCGGAGATGATGCCCTTAATGCACAAGAATGGATGACGCAAGTGCTGAAGCCTTTTCTGGACACACACCGCCAAGGCCTTGGCTGCTGGCTCAACCTAACTGGCGGCACCAAAGCCACCTCGCTGGCTTTCAGCACCGCTTATCCCTGGACCGGCTTGGACTACAAGCCCTCAGGCAAAAACCATCTCAGCAGTTATCAACTCAACCTAGAGAAGGCTCCCGGAACACACGTATTTAATAGCTTGGGGGAGCAGCCCTTGCCTTCGGTTTCACCTCAGCAGGTGGCGCGGATTTACAACAAGGCCTTTAAAGAAAAATCTCCCAATCATTTTCGAGCAAACCCGGCTAGCTTGCCTTTAGCAAAGCTGATTTTTAGCGGTTTAGAGAGACAAGATGAAGGTCTGGTCTGCCTGTTCAATGCCTTGAGTCGCATCTGGTCTGAACAGCGGGATAAAGAGCGCTTCCCCCAGTGGCAGCTCCCCAGTCTAACACTGCCGCTCACTGACTTTTTGCAGCAGCCAGATACGCCCCATACAGACCTGGAAAAAGAGCCATCCGCCACGGACATGTGGTTAAAGAATCTGGAAGATGCCGCACCAGAGGTCTTTTTTGTCCGCGAAGGCAGCATCACCCTTCCTGGAAATAAGGCCAATAAATTCGGAAAGGTTTTTAAAAGCTGGCTCAGTGGTGATTGGCTAGAGCAGCTCACCGGTCACTGGTTACAAACTCATGCTGGCATTCCTGAAAATGCAATGACTTTTGGCTTGCAGGCCGGAGAAGAAAAAGCGATTGACCGCGAACGCGAAGCCGATGTGCTGATTCACCATAAAGGAAAAACCTATCTGATCGAAGTGAAAGCCGATGTTGCCCCCGGTGAAACACCCGCAGATGCTGAGCGGCAGCTATCTAGCCTGCAAAGCCGTTATGGTCAGACTGAAACTCTGCTGATGGTTGGACCAGAGTTTCGTCAGCGTTTAGAAAATATCAACGACTGGCAGGGCTTTAAGGCGCGTTGTGCCTACCAGAAAGTACGGGTGTGCTGGGATGCAAAGTCACTGGGTGAAACACTGGATGGGAGTTTAAAGCCTCAACCTACCCCCAAAGCCTTGTAGATGGCATCAATGGGATCGGCATAGAGGTTTTCATGGTGGTATAGTTTCACCCGTGGTGGTTGTGTTAAGTGGCTCTGTCGATAACTTTATATTTTTCAACAGCATACCACCGCCACGCCTTCCTTTCAGCTATTTGTCATGAATAAGGCCGGCTCAATTGTGATCAAAAAAATCACGCGTGACTACCTTAAACTCGACCCGCCGCGAGCGCACTGGGTCAAGTGTTGTGCCATCGGCCTGAAGAAGAGGGTTGGCGTAAGCCATGCCATTGGCACGCAGGTGGCGTTCCAACCAGGTGTAGAGGTTGTGTACCTGGGGGTGGTCGATGCGATACACATACTCCAGTACATTGGATGCCCGCTGCTGCGAAAGGCGCATGTTGTTTAAATACACTTCATAAGCCGTTTCGGCCTGCGCCCAGGTGTTGCTGGTGTGGCCTTCAATACGCACTTCTTGCAGCCTATTTTTAAATTGCTGGTTGCCCAGCACGCCTAGATAGCGCGGGAAGAATTCCGTTAAGACCTCTTCAAAAACCGGGCTTAGCTCTGCACGGCCAACGGCAAAGGGTGCATCAAAGCGCATGATGTTGTCTTCGGTGATTTCTGCCGACCAGCGCTCTAAATCGTCGGCAAACTCATCATGCAAAGCCTGGTTGAGTGCCTTGTGATGGTTTTCTCGTTCTTCTTCTTCGTAGAGCACACGCTCTAACAGGCTTTGCAGTTGGCTCTGAGTTTCAACCTCTGCGGCTTGCTGGCGTTGTAACTCCAACACAAAGCCAATGGAGATAAACAAAAATAACACCATCAACACTGCCATCAAATCACTGAGGCTCATCCATACCGAATGCTTTTGTTGTTTAATAGTGAGCATTGGCTTTCCTCAACAGCAGATCCAGGCTTTCCTGCACCACCTTCACATTGGTTTGCAGCTGGCTATTCATCTCACCTGCCGCCACATCCACCTTGCTTAACAAGGCATGAGCGGTGCTGCTTTGCAGACTCAAGCTTTCTGCAGTCTGGTTCATTTCCTTTAGCATGGCTTGCACACTGGCTTCCATCGCACTCACTTGGCTTTGATAGTTTTTCTGCCAGGTATTAATGCCCTGCACCGATTCATTCAGCTGGCGGAAGTTGTCACCAAACTGGGTGTTCAGTTGGGCATTAAAGTCCTTCACCACTTCAGCCAGTGCCTTGACCACCTCTTGCTGTGAGTTTTTTGCAATTTTTGATAAAGCCTCATCTAACGTACTAATCAGGCGCTCTTGCTTGAACTGGCTGCGCTGAGCGTTGGCATCCATTTGCGTAAAACCGGCTTCCAAGGCCGCCAGTATTTGTGCCTGCTGGTTAAGAAAGTCCAGCGTTAGATCTTCTTTTTCCTCGTTGCTTTTGATCACCATCAGCACAACATAGAGGCTCAGGCCAATAATCGAGGTCACAAAAGCCATCTTCAGGCCATCCAGCAACTCAGGAATCGAGGCTTCGATGGCGTTGAAGTCGAAATGATACAGGCCAGCAAACACGCCAACAAAAGTGCCGAGTACCCCCAGAGTGACCAGCTCTGAGCCAATAGCAGAAAAGCGTGGCACGCGCAGGCTAAGTGTAAACAGCAAGAACATCAAACCAGTAAAAAACCAAACAACAAGCGACATAAATAGCTCCAGAGGGAAACAAACAAAGAAAAAAGGCAAAGCTGCTTAGACTGGGTCCTGTGCTAGGATTTTTTTCAGTTGCTGACAAGCGACCAGCCAATCTTTTTTTAAGCTGTTCTGGCGAAAACGGTACTTATAAGCCAGATGATTAGCAGAAAAGCCCTGCAATTCGCGGCCAAAGGCTTCCAGTTCTTCCATTCGGTTTGGGTAATAGCTGCACGCAAAAGGTTCTTTTTTTACCTTGGTTCGCATCAGGCGTTGCTTACAGGTTTTCAGCAGTTGATCACTCTGGTGCAGCAGCTGGTGCTCCACTGGGGTCAGGCTGGCTTTTTCTCGTGGCTTGCCAAACCAATAACGCCCCAAGCTCTTGCTAACAACAAAACCCATAAGAAATAACACCACCCACCCCAGTCCACCAGTGGCGATGCCAAATAGTCCCATCACCGTGCTGATACCCATCATCACAATAAAAGAGCCGCCCAAGCTCACCAGCTTTTCTTCTACCTGGTCGCTCGTATCGCTCTGCAATAGGTTCTGATTCAAGGATTCCAGTAGCGACACCAGCTTTTTTTGCTGACGCGCATCATCTTGATGCAGCTTTTGATAAGCCAGCAGATACGCCATAGGTGTTAGCCCAAAAAGTTCAAAAGCATAATCAGGCCGGCACCACCCAACACCCCTTTGGCAAAGGTCTTGTTTTTTGCCAGTTCATCAGCCACCAGCTCGTTCAAATCAGCCTCATCCAATTCTCGCCAATCCACCCCAGCTTCGGCCAACTCCTCTTTAACCTTTTTAGTGGAATACTCCTGCAAAAAACCTTCGATTTCCTGCTGCGAGGCGTTTTTCATCATTTTCAGCCTGCTGACCAGCTCATTCTTCATGCTGCGACTCCTTACTTTTTTTGTACTGATCAATGATGCGCTGCTTTTTACTGCGCCCAGCCCAGCGGGGTAGAGATTGATCACTACCGGGTGAATTCTGCTTGTTTTCCAGCAACTTGCACGAAGCAGCTGAATTGGGTTGCTCCAATAGCTTTTTAAAGGTGAAAAACAACAGCAATAGGCACACCAGCTGGAGCACGGCTTTGATTAGAAAGGCCAAGAGCACCACGCCTTGATCAGACACAAGGCTCTTAAAGCCAACAAAGAAATAATCCACCAGAAAAAAAGCACTGCCCCACACCAGCAAAAAAGACACCTGACGCAGGTTTTTTTTCAATGCCAGAAACAACCCAATCCAGAAGGTGGCCTTTAAAAAGGAGTACATAAGAACCTCGCTGTGCAGTGGCTGATGGACGCGAAGTTTAGGGCGTAACAATCAAGTGGTGGGGCTGACAAGTTTGTGAGGATCAGCCGGCTGGCTCACAAACTTGTTAAGGCAATGTGCTGAATCGCCCTGATTAAACTGCACTTCATCCAATCATTATTGCCTTCCCGCCATTGTTATTGAGAGGTTCAGCCCATGCCCTTTAGTGCTCAGCAAATTTTGGATCAAGCATTCCATCGGGTGTGTGATTTAGCTGAAGAAGTCGGTATTGATGCCGGTGCGCTGTTACAGGAACTGCCGCCATCCGGCTTTCTGCTCAAGGGGCGTGAAGTACCGGTGCTCGAACCCCGCTACCGAGGCACCTGCAATGTGCTGTTTTATGAAAATCGGCTACCCAGTGGCAACACCTGGCCGTTTCTGCGCTTTTTCACCTTCAAGCATGGCGGTATGGAGCGGCGCTTTAACGGCTTGCGCTGGTTTCGTGAGCAGCAGGGATGGCATTCCCAAGCCTTAAAAAAATCAGGCTTATCGGCCAAGACCAACCAGCAGGCCGTGAGCCATGATGAACGCCTGGCGGTGTGGCAACAGAAGCGAACTCAAGAAGCAGCATTGCGCTGGCAGCGTTTTCAGCGGCTTCAGCGGGAATACCAGCAAGCGGCCTGCCCCAACCCGGCGCACCCTTGGCTGGAACAACGCCTGGCGGGTGAAGCCACCCCGGATCTTCTGGCCCGTAGTGGTTTACGCCAAACCCACTGCCAGCGTTTTCTTTTGCCAATAGAGCGTGGCGGCCAGCAGGTTGCGTTTCAGGAGTTCATCACCCTGCCGGGCCACCTGAGCAAAAAAATCTATACCGCCCAAGAGGGTGCCTTAAATGGCAGCGTCAGCTGGATAGCAGCCCGTGCAGATCATCAACACTGGCCAAGCCTAATGTGCGAAGGTTTCATCACCGGCTTAACTCTGGCGCTCTACTGGCCAGGGCCGATTCAGATTGCACTCAGTGCACACAACCTGAAACTAGCGCGTGCGGCTTATCCGCAGCCCATTGTTCTGGCGCATGATCAGGATGTCTGGAAGCCCCAGGCAGGCAATGTGGGCCTGCAAGCGGCGCTGGATGCCTTTCAGCCCGGTGATCGCCTGATTGCGCCGCGTTTTAGTACGGATTCTGCATCTTTTATGCCTACAGATTTTAACGACCTACTGATGCACGAGGGCAAACAACGCCTGATGCAGTGTTTGGCTGAACAGCTGGAGGATGAACAATGACGGCAACCTTTGTGATGAGCTACGACATTGCTTGTGATGCCAATCGCAGCCGTGTTTTGCGGCTGATGCGCAAACTCGCCGGAGGCTACCAGAACTCGGTGTTTGAAATGGAAGGCAGTGAAACAGAAATTCACCAGCTGCTCTGAGCTGATGATATGCAGCGCCTTGTTGTACACAAACCGCGTAGCACCGAACTGTCGGCTGAGAAATTCCGCCTGCTCAGGTGTCGGGTAGATGCGTACTTTCGTGGCCTTTAACATTTCAGCGCTCATTGATATAATCTAGTCATTATAGCCATCAAGGTCATATTTCAAGTGAGTGAACATCATAAAGAATTGCTATCAGATTACCT
>NZ_JACUUA010000450.1 GCF_014859565.1 Marinospirillum sp.
GGCTGACCGGCTGCGTAATCTGGTGGACAGAATGCTGGGGCCGCGCCATCTGCCGGAAATGAAACGCCTGAACATCCATGAAGTACTGGAGCGAGTGTACACCCTGGCCCAGGCAGAGTTTGGTGATCAGGTACGCCTGATTCGTGATTATGATCCCAGCCTGCCCGAGTTTATTGGTGACAAGGAACAACTGATTCAGGCGGTATTAAACATTGTACGTAACGCCATGCAGGCATTAATTGAATCCGGTCAGTCCAATGGCCGCATCATTCTGCAGAGCCGAGCCAAGCGTCAGTTCACCCTCGGCTCCGAGCGCCACCGACTGGTCTGTCAGGTCAAGATTATCGATAACGGCCCCGGCATTCCGGAAAACATGCTGGAAAACATTTTTTATCCCATGGTCAGTGGTCGTGCGGAAGGCACCGGACTGGGATTAACCATTGCACAAGCCGCCCTGCAGCAGCATCAAGGGCTTATTGAATGCACCAGCCAGCAGGGGCATACCGAGTTTCGGATGCTGATCCCTTTTGACAACAGCACCACAGAACAAACCGATACAGGAGCTGCACAATGACCGCACCCAAAGGCCATGTCTGGGTCATCGATGATGACCGTTCCATTCGCTGGGTACTGGAGAAGGCACTGGAACAAGCCAATATCCAGGTCACTGCCTTTGATCGTGCAGACAGTGCGCTACGGCAGATGCTGCGGCAAAAACCTGATGCCCTGATCACCGATATCCGTATGCCCGGAATGGATGGTCTGGATCTTTTAAAACAGGTCAACGAGCTGTATCCGGGTTTACCGGTCATTATTATGACGGCTCATTCGGATCTGGAAAGTGCCGTGGCATCCTATCAGGGTGGTGCTTTTGAATACCTGCCCAAACCCTTTGATGTAGATGAGGCCGTGGCACTGGCACGTCGTGCACTGGCTCATGCGGATGAACAAAAAGCCAAATCCTCCGGCCATACCCACGAACAGGCCGTTGCTACCCAGACCACCGAAATTATTGGTGAAGCTCCGGCGATGCAGGAGGTGTTCCGTGCCATCGGTCGCTTGTCTCATTCCACCATCACCGTA
>NZ_JACUUA010000191.1 GCF_014859565.1 Marinospirillum sp.
TCATGCAGTGATAACTGGACTGCTTGCCGTGTTTGCGTTTGAACTTGGGGTAACGCGCAGGCAGCTTGAGATCAAAGAAGCTCTGAAAGGCCTTATCCAGATTGATCACAGCCTGCTGAAGCGCAATCGAATCAAAATCTTTGAGCCAGTGATACTTGCGAGATTTCTTCGCCACGGCCAGTAGGGGCTTGAGGTCCTTTTTGGCTTTGAGCTTGGTTCCATGACGCTTATACTGGCTACTGATGATATGCAAAGCCTTATTGTACGCAAAACGCACAGCACCGAACTGGCGGTTTAAAAATTCCGCCTGCTCAGGTGTGGGATAAATGCGTACTTTTGTGGCCTTTAACATTTCAGTGCTCATTGATATACTTCTTTCATTATAAGCCGTCAAGGTCATATTTCAAGTGAGTGAACACCATAAAGAATTGCTATACGCCGGATACGCATACTCAATACCCACATACCCCGACAAAGCAAAAGTGCAGCGCTCTGGTCACGCTCCTACTTTGCCTGTAGTGCAGGCGGGGCAACGATTGAGACTTTGCGTGAGTAGGTGCAGAGCCAAGCCACCCCTGAATAGAACCGCTGCGCGGTTCCCGCTTATATCCCCGCCCGATTGGGCGAGGGTTTACGCGGATTTTGCTAAGTTCGTGGCTGTATTTTGCCAATTGAAGGGTTGAATCAGGCATTCCAATTCGTTCCATGGGTCAAGTACGATCAATAGCTGGCAGGTTATAAAATTTTTTCTTTAGAATATTTTCTAACGGATAATCAGCAAGAGTTTTGACAATGGCTTTGCTCGCGCCACCATTGCCATACGGATTATCAACAGACTTTAGGGTTTTCCGGAATTGTGGAGCATATATTTGCTTTAGTGCTCTTAGGATTTCTTCCTTTAAAGGCTGACAATCAATCACACTCTTTGCTTTTAATCTTCCTCTTTGGCGGTCACCTATATTGATTGTGGCAATACCGAACGATGGTGCTTCTGCTAGGCCGCTTGAGGAGTTACCTACTACACCATCAATCTGTGCTAGGCATGAGAAGTAACGTAATTGTCCCAATGAGGTAAAAACGTACGAGTTTGGATGGTTATTAACGAACTCCCGAACCATGGAACTCAGTGCACGCCCACCAGTGTCTGCATTAGGAAGAGTAAAAATGAGCTGTGTATCTTTTAGCTCGCTCAGTGCCGCGAGCAGTTCGCTCATCTGAGCTGAGGAGCTAGCCCCTCCTTCTAAAGTAACCGGATGGAATGTAATTAGAAGATTCTTTTCACCAAAGAGAAAATCAATAGATTGTTCAAGTTCTTCCCTGCTCAGTAGTTTGATCTGCTTGATAGCATCAATTCCCATTCCGCCAACATTAAACACACACTCTGGCTGCTCACCTAACTGAATAACACGCTTTTTATAATCCTCGGCAGCCACGAAGTGCAAATGAGACATTTTAGTAATGGAATGGCGAATAGCTTCATCAAAGGCACCTTCCGTTGTTTCTCCACCATGAAGATGAGCCACTGGGATTCTGGCAATCAAGGCTGATGAGACAGCAGCGAAAATTTCAAATCGATCTCCGAGAACTATAATCAAATCAGGTCGCAGGCGATTGTAAACATCTGCAAAACCGATCATGCCTAGTCCCATAGATTTGGTTACGGCAGTGCTGGAGTCTGCACTCAGAAGCATTTCTACCTCAGCATCAATGCTAAAACCTGCTTCTTCAATTTCATGATAGGTGGATCCAAACTCAGGTGACAAATGCATACCTGTTGCTATTACCTGCAATTCCAATGCAGGATGGCTTTGTATTTCCTGCATCAACCACCGGAGTAATCCAAATTCTGCCCGTGTACCTGTAACAATGCAGACTTTACGCTTCATAATTCGATTAGCTCATCTTCACTGAAGTTGCGTGGAGCTGTACGACCTATTACTTCATCCCACCTCATGGGTGAAATACCCGTCCCGGGACGTTTTGTCGTCAAGTTTTCCGTAGTGAAAATCTCCCCTATCTTGATATCACGCATTGCAACTAGGGATTTTCTTGCGATGGATTTATTCTTTATTTCGCTAGTGCTAGGGCGTTTGATGCCATCACCTAAAGCGCGCTCAATATTTCGAATACCCACTACCATTGCTTTTAATTCATCGGGCTCAAGGCTCGCTCTATGATCCGGTCCGGGTAAGTTGCGATCCAAGGTGAAGTGCTTTTCAATGACAGATGCACCCAATGCTACCGCTGCTATTGATACTTCAATACCCGGTGTATGGTCTGAATAACCTACAGCAACCCCTAGGGCTTTACCGATGTTCACCATGGCACGAAGATTAACGTCCTCCATGGGAGTTGGATACTCCGTGGTACAGTGGAGCACCGTGATTTTCTCTCTTTGCGTTCCTGATAGCTCAATCGCGTTAATAGCAGCTTCTATCTCACCAAGGTTTGCCATACCTGTCGAGAGTAATACGGGTCTACCTGTGCGGGTAAGATATCGAAGGTATGGAAGATTGGTAAGTTCGCCAGAGGGAACCTTTACGAGCTCGGGATTAAATGACTCAAGCAGGTCAATACTGTCAAAATCAAAGGCTGTAGAAAAGAAACCAATGCCGTATGCTTTACACTCTTCAGCTAATATTAGGTGGTCGGCTTTAGATAACTCAAGCTTTTGCACCATATCAAACTGAGACTCATTCGGATCAGTTGCTGCTTTTTGATATTCTGCTTTAGGTGCTAGACGCGATATGTTTTTGTTAGTAACAAAACTCTGGAACTTCACAAGGTCAGCACCAGATTCCGCTGCAATTTTTATTAATTTTTTAGCAAGAGAAAGGTCACCATTATGGTTAACTCCGGCTTCTGCTATAATTAAGGTCTTCACCTTATTCTCCTTGCTGGAGTACCAACATAGACGGCATTTTTTTCGCAATCATTGATTACGACTGAACCAGAACCAATTACTGTGCCTGCACCTATAATCAGTTTTTTATTTATACTGCCCTGATTAATTACCGCACCTGTTCCAATCCAGCACTTTTCCTTGATAATAACATTACCTGAAACGTGTGCGCCTGGTGCCAAGTTTACAAAGTTCTCAAGAACCACATCGTGACCAACGGTTGAGTTTAAATTAAAAATATTGAAATCGCCGATTTTTATATTGCTGGTTAAGCGTGCGCCTGCACAAACTATAACCCCATGGCTAGATTCTAGCTGTTGCCTTTGTTTGTACCCAAAGCTTGCATCGGGATGGATAAGGTTAATAAAATTAATGGTTCCTTCATAACGCTTCGCAACTTTTTCACGAATGGCATTTTCACCAATTCCTATTGTGAATTCGCCGCCATGAAGTTGGTTTATTTCTTTCTCAAGAATGACCTCGCATGGAAATTCCCAAGATTTTAATTCTTCTTCATCACGTGCAATAAAGAATGGTTCATACATCAATTCACGGCCGATATCGGCAACTTCTCGGGCAAAGCCGGAGGTACCAAATATTCCTAATTTTTTCATGAAGATACACCAAGATTTAGTTGTTATTAATTTATTACTTGTTACAGTTTCTAAAGGCGTCGCTTTATACCTGATTCAGCTGCAGGTGTTGTTCTCTATATCTAAGGATAAAATGTCTGTTGTATTTCTGAAAATATATAAAGAGTTCCCTGCCTTGTATCTTGCTTCTGAATTGACTTTTGCTTCAAAGGCTGTGTTTCTGGTGGCTTCGTAACAGTCATCAAAAAAGCTTATCATCGAAAGCCCCATTCCGTGATCAAGGGTCTTTATGCGATTTATTTCAAGGTCCTTTTCATCAAATAATTCTAGTTTTATTTTTTCGAAGCCGTTTTTTTTCATTGCATCAATCATCGCTACTTTTTCACTGACTGGCGCAATAAGATGATCCTTGTTTGAGTGGTAGAATACAAATTCAGTACTGTTGGCGCCCTGTTCTGCCATTTGTATTATTTGGTGTTCTGAAAAAGAGCGTATTTCAGCTTTTGCACCCTCAAAAGAGTTGGGTTTTTCTGGCGCAAGTGTCCAGGGAGATTTGGTAAACAGTTTGGCTGTGAGCCTTTCTGTAACCTTTACAGTAAATTCTGGCAGCTCTAAATTCCTTCCAATAATATAAGCAAGATTTGGATTTGCCCAAGAGGAGTTATCAAATACTGATTTGATTGTTCCAGGTTTTATTTTTGCAACCAAGTTAGCGAGGTAGTCGCCATACGATGAACCTATCAATATAACATTGTTTTTGTTTATCTCGAACCGGTTCAATGCGTCGTTGATTGCATTGGCGATGTCAATCGCAGCAAGTATACCAAAGTTTTGATACTCGCCTCGTGGTGGGGCAAGTCCGGCGGTGAAATGCAGTGATGCCTCTTGCTCTTCGGCAAAATATTCGAGCTGCTCAAGCCAGTTTTCTGGTTCAAATGTTGGTATTAGCTTTCTGATGGACTGTATATCACTGGGCTCAAAATAAATTTTTGCACCCGTAGCTGGTCTGGATCCAATGCAGAAGTAGTCAACCGTCATGGCAGCTAGTTGATGTTTTTCATAAATCTTTTTGCAAAAGGTGTTTCTGTATTCTCCGAGGTCATCACCAAAACCCGGGATATATACAACAAGTCCATCTTTTGAATCTGCTCCATAAATACTGTATGAGCACGACCTATTATCTTTTGTTTCTGGAAAAAGTTCTGTATCAGAAGGGCTTTCAAAATTGACAGTTATTTTCATCACATTAATTTTTTATGCTGCTGGGAAGATTGACGAGACGCTCTGAAATAAATTCGGAGTTACTGAGATCGCCACGAAGACAGGTGTTATAAATGTTCAGCTGATGCATCAGCTTCCAAACTGGTCGAGTCATAACATTCTTGTTATTTGTAGTTTCCAGTAAGTGGTTTCTTGCTTCAGGGTCTGGGCAGATGATTGCATTCAGCCAGTAATTGCTTCTACAGCCTTCCGGTTCGGATATAAAGCTGTAGTTAGTAGTGTGAAAAAAGTCTTGATAATAGGCGGCCAGCTGGCGTTTTTCTTCTATAAATTCATTCAGTTGTAATAACTGGGCACACCCCAATGCTGCATTAAGATTAGGTAGGCGGTAATTATAACCTACTTCATCATGCTCATACTCATAAGCGTGAGGCAGCTTGGCTGTTGTAGATAGGTGTTTGGCTCTTGCTCCGATTTCTTCTCCGGCCAGCAACATTCCACCGCCACCGGTAGTAATGATTTTATTGCCATTGAAGCTCAGGGTGCCGAGTAACCCAAAGGTGCCGGTATGACGTCCATGGTAGAGGCTTCCAAGGGATTCTGCGGCATCTTCTACTAAGGCTAGATGCCATTTTTGACATACAAGAATCAGGCCGTGAAGATCGGCTGGGTGGCCAAAGGTATGCATTGGGACACAGGCTCTGATGATGCGATTGCTATCACGATGACGGCAGTAACCTTGATCATCTATGAAAGCTTCGGACTCCAGCCAGGTTTCCATTGCAGTAGGAGAAAGGCCAAGGGTGTGCCGATCTATATCAATAAAAACAGGGTCAGCGCCGCAGTAATGAATTGCGTTGCATGTAGCAACAAAAGTCAGGGGCTGGGTAATTACCAAATCATTTTGCTGTACACCTGCAAGCTTTAGAGCAAGGTGAAGCGCAGCAGTACCATTCACAACAGCAACGGCTCTTGGGCTGCCTGTGTACTGAGCCATATCCTGTTCAAAGCGATCAACAAATGAGCCTACGCTGGAGACAAAAGTGGATTCGATGGTTTCTGTAACGAACTCTTTTTCATTCCCCCTGAAAACAGGGGCGTGAAGTGGAATAAAATCTTGGGTTTGGTAATGATCCCGAACCATCTGGATGATGCTCTGAATAACTACGCCATCAGACATTGTAAATTCCTGCCTTGTAATGGCGGAGGTTGTCCGCTTGAGTAAACCAGTTAATGGTTTTGCTCAAGCCCGCGCGAATATCAGTTTGTGGCTGATAACCAGTCAAGTCTCGTAGTTTTTGGTTGCAGCCCCATAGGCGGAAAACTTCAGACTTCTCAGGTCTGATGC
>NZ_JACUUA010000192.1 GCF_014859565.1 Marinospirillum sp.
TGTTGTCAGCAGCAGTAAGGTCAGCAGCAGAAAACTCCAGCGATACAGCCGGGTTACACCCGTTGCTGCAGGTGCGGGGAGATATATATTCATGGTTTGTCCTGATTGATCAAAAGCAGTTCATCATGTCAGATGTTCATCCCACCCACCAGCCAGCGTATTAGCGCACAGCCGGGAACCAGCAGCCAGACAGGCCATTGCAGCCGCCACAGGGCCAACAGGGTTAACAAGGCCAGCAGGGCATCCGCAAGGTTTTTGATGCCGGTGGTGAATACCGGATTGTAGAGAGCAGCCAGCAGTAAGCCAACCACTGCGGCATTGATACCCGCCAGTGCGGCTTGCAGGCGCTGTTGCTGGCGCAGGCGTTCCCAGTAGGGCAGGATGCCAAACACCAGCAGTACACCGGGTGTAAATACTGCCAATAATGCAATCAGGCCACCCATCCAGGGGCTGGCAACCGGAGCAGACAGGGCACCCAGAAATGCTGCAAAGGTGAACAGTGGGCCGGGCACCACCTGAGCGGCACCGTAACCGGCCATAAAATCCGCTTCACTGACCCAGCCTGTCTGCACCACTTCGGTCTGTAACAGTGGCAACACCACATGGCCGCCACCAAATACCAATGCACCCGCGCGGTAAAAAGCATCTGCCAGTTGCAGCAGGGGTTGTTCCGTGGTGGTTGCCAGCCAGGGCAGCCCAAACAACAACAGCCCAAACAAGAGTAACCACAACAAGGGAC
The DNA here is from genome assembly GCF_014859565.1 of Marinospirillum sp. The sequence goes on from NZ_JACUUA010000192.1 coordinate 740, forward strand.
GATAACTGATTTGTCCGGCCAGAGTGGATGAAGGCGGTGTTACAAAGGTCGTTGCTGGTGGGTTGGTGATTACTGGTGGTGCGGCAGTGGGTGACAGGAAATACAGGCCAATCAAACCACCCAGCAGCAGAACCAGCAGTTGCACTGCCATACCCGGCAGTAGAATCAGTGACAAGGCCGCCAGCAGCATCATGGCTCGGCGCAGCCAGTCAGTGCAGAAACTGCGAGCCATCCCCCAGACGGCATAAGCCACCACTGCCACAGCCGCGACTTTTAACCCTTGCAGCAGATCATGGGGTAACCAGTCAGCACCCTGTGTGATGCCCAGTGCCAGCAGTATCAGCAACAAGGCTGAGGGTAGGGTGAAACCCAGCCAGGCGGCCAGCGCACCTAAATAACCACCACGCGACCAACCCAGCGCCAACCCCACCTGACTGCTTGCTGGCCCCGGCAGGAACTGGCACAAGGCCACCAGATCGGCGTACTGCTGATCACTCAGCCAGTGGCGGCGCTCCACAAATTCGTGCCGGAAAAACGCCAGATGTGCCACCGGGCCACCAAAAGATGTCAGACCTAGGCGCAGAAAAATCAGCAGGGTTGATAGAAAGGAAGCAGGTTGATTCATCAGTTTTCCGCCAAAATGAATCATTCTACAGGCTGTTCATGACGGATTGATGCAAAATGGGGAAAACAGATCATCAAGTGAATGAATTGGGATGGCGTGTAAGAAATTCCTGATGGCAGCGACAGACCAGTATTCAAGTCGCTTATCCGAGGAAACAGACTGTGCTGAAAAAACTGGTTTTTTTGTCCTTTCTTGTATTGCTGGTGTTATTGATCTGGCAGTTGGGTTGGCTGGATGCACTGACCTTTGAAAACCTCAAGCACCAGCAGTCCGACCTGATGGCCTGGCGGGATACTCAACCCTTGCTGGTCAGCGGTCTGTATCTGCTGGTGTATGTGGGAATCACGGCCTTGTCACTGCCGGGTGCAGCGCTGATGACATTGGCAGGTGGTGCAATTTTTGGGCTGGGTTGGGGGTTGTTGCTGGTTTCCTTTGCTTCCACCTTGGGTGCTACGCTGGCCATGTTGGTGTCACGCTTTCTGCTGCGTGGCTGGGTCAAGACTCGCTTCAGTAAAACCATGCAAAAACTGGATGCCGGTATTGAACGCGAAGGGGCTTTTTATCTGTTTGCCCTGCGTCTGGTGCCTGCTTTCCCCTTTTTTGTTATCAATCTGGTCATGGGATTGACCCGCATGAAGGTGTGGACCTTCTGGTGGGTCAGTCAGTTGGGTATGTTGCTGGGCACTGCTGTTTATGTGAACGCCGGAACCCAGCTGGCACAACTCCAGTCACCTGCTGATATCCTGTCACTTCAGTTGCTGGGTGCTTTTGTGTTGCTGGGCGTGTTTCCATTGCTGGCTCGCAAGGGGCTGGATGTGTACAAAAGCCGTCAGGCACTGGGTCACTGGAAAAAACCAAAACACTTTGATGCCAACCTGCTGGTGATTGGTGCGGGCAGTGGTGGACTGGTGTCGACTTACATTGCTGCCGCAGTAAAAGCCAAGGTGATTCTGGTGGAAAAACACCAGATGGGGGGTGATTGTCTGAATACCGGTTGTGTGCCATCCAAGGCCTTGATTCGTTCAGCAAGGCTTGCCCATGAGATGCGTCATGCGGATCATTTTGGCCTTAAAACACAGCAGCCCGAAGTTGATTTTGCCGCAGTGATGGATCGTATTCACTCGGTGATCAAAGCGATAGAACCCCATGATTCTGTTGAGCGTTTTACCGGATTAGGTGTGGATGTACGTCAGGGAACGGCACGTTTGCTGACACCCTGGGAAGTGGAGATTACCTTGAACACGGGTGAAATTCAGCGAGTCACGGCACGCAGCATTGTACTGGCCACCGGTGCTGAACCGCTGGTGCCGGATCTGCCCGGTCTGGAGCAGGTGGATTACCTGACATCCGATAACCTCTGGCAGTTGCGGGAACGCCCCGAACGCTTACTGGTACTGGGTGGTGGGCCGATTGGCTCTGAGCTGGCGCAGGCCTTTCAACGGCTGGGTTCACAAGTCACACAAGTGGAGCGAGGGTCGCGTATTCTGCCGCGTGAAGATGAAGATGCCAGCCAACTGGTGATGCAGCATTTTTGTGAAGAAGGTGTGGATCTGCGACTGGAACATCAGGCTTTGCGGATTGAGGTGAAAGGCAGTCAACGCTGGTTGGTGGCGAGTAACAAGGCCGGTGAAGAAGTGCAGTTACCCTTCGACCGCCTGCTGGTGGCGGTGGGTCGTAAACCTCGCCTCGCGGGTTATGGTCTGGAAGAACTGGGATTGTTACCGGATTCCGGTAAAACCCTGGATACCAACACCTACCTGCAAACCCTCTACCCCAATATCTATGCCTGTGGTGATTTGATCGGGCCTTATCAATTCACCCATGCGGCATCTCATCAGGCTTGGCACGTCACCGTGAATGCCCTGTTTGGTCAGTTCAGACGTTTTGCCGTGGATTATTCTTTTTTACCCTGGGCCACCTTCACCGACCCGGAAGTGGCGCGTGTAGGACTGAATGAACAGGATGCCAAAGAACAAGGCATTCAATATGAAGTGACCACCTATGGCATTGATGATCTGGATCGGGCGCTGGCGGATGGGCAGGCTTATGGTTTTGTGAAAGTGCTGACAGCACCGGGCAAGGACAAAATCCTGGGTGTGACCCTGGTTGGGCCTCATGCTGGGGATTTGATCGCTGAATTTGTACTGGCGATGAAGCATGGCTTGGGTATGAACAAGCTGCTGGGCACCATTCACATCTACCCCACCATGACAGAAGCCAACAAATTTGCCGCCGGTAACTGGAAAAAAGCCCATGCCCCACAAGGCGTGCTGCGCTGGTTAAAAAAATACCATCAATGGCGGCTTGGATAAGACAGGAAGATTGGAATGCTCAGCCATCTGAAGCTCGGTGATTTGAAAAAAGGGCTGCATTGCCGCCTCTGCTGGTGGGTTACTGCTGCTGTGTTTGCAGCCATCCTGTTGGTTGAAGCGGTGATACTCCTGCCATCCTATTTCAATTACGAAAGGGATCGACTGCTGGCCTTGCAGGAGGCTGGTTATCAGTCGGTGCAGGCTCTTGCCTCTCTGGAGTCATCAGAGCTGGAACGTCTGACGCATACCACCCTGGTGAAAGGTGTTCGGCTGGAAAAACCGGATGGCTCGGTATTGCTGGAAGTGGGTGAGCCCCTGCAAACACACCCCGTACTGGGTGAGCGCCTCAGGCGCATTGAAGCAGGCAAGCGAACCGAGACGGTTGTAGTACTGGCTCAGCCGCAACCGCTGCGGGTTTCCCTGCGCATCAACAGTGAACAGGTGGCCGGTGAGCTGGTGGCTTTTGTCTGGCGCATCATTGGCCTGGTGCTGTTAATCGCTGCTGTTGTGACCCTCACCACCCTGTTGGTCTTGCAGTATCTGGTGCTGGGGCCGGTATTGCTGTTACGCAGCCGGATGCAAAAAGCCTCTGAAGATCAGCGCCATTATCAGCAGTATCTCGGAACCTTGAACCGGCGGGATGAACTGGGCGACTTGTCGCAGGAATTTGATCGGCTGCTGCAGATCACCGCCGGACGCCTGGCATCCATCGCACGTTTTCCGGATGAAAACACCCAGCCGGTATTGCGAGTGGATCATCAGGGCAGGCTGCTGTATGCCAACAAGGCCAGCCAGCCGCTGTTGGATGACTGGCAGGTAGCGGTTGGTGATCCTTTGCCCCGGCACTGGCAGGAACTGGTCGCTGGAGTGCTGGAAGGGGAAGCAAGCCGCACGGTGGAGCATGGCCTGGATAGCCAGTGGTTATCCATTCATCTGGTGCCCTTGAAAGAAGCGGGTTACATCAATCTGTATGCTGCAGATATCACCGAGCGCAAGGCTTATGAAGACAGTCTGCGGCACCAGCGCAATCACGATCAACTGACCGGTCTGCCCAATTTGGCACTGTTTCAGGATCGGTTGGCGCAGGCACTCACCCGAATGCAGGCTAAAGAAAAGCCTTTGGCGGTTCTGGCTCTGGGGTTAAAAGGTTTTGCTGCAATCAATGGTGTTGCCGGGCATGAAGCGGGCGACCAGGTTTTAAAAGAGGTTGCTGAGCGCCTGCAAAGGCAACTGGAACCGGGTATGACTCTGGCAAGAGTGGGTGGTGATATTTTTGGGGTCTATCTGCCTGAATACCAGGACTTGAATGAAGTGGCCGGCTTGGCCGAGCGAATGATTACTGCGGTTCTGCCTGCCTATAATTGGCAGGGGCAGCCCCTGACTTGTGGTGCGCGTGTGGGTGTGGCGCTCTACCCGGACGATGGTCAGGATTATTCCAGCCTGATTGCCAAGGCGGATCTGGCATTGACCAGTGCAGGGGATGCCGCCCAGGTGCATTTTTTTGTGCCGGGACTGAATGAAAAACTGCAAAAACGTCAGGAGCGTTTACAGCAACTCAAGGAAGCCCTGCAGCAAGGGCAACTGGAAGCCTGGTACCAACCGCAGGTGGATGGCCTGACCGGAAAAATTAAAGGCGCAGAGGCACTGGTGCGCTGGCGACATCCTGTTGAAGGCCTGATTTCTCCGGCAGAGTTCATCCCCCTGGCTGAAGAAACCGGGCTGGTTTTACCTCTGGGTGAAGAAGTCCTGCAGCAGGCTTGTCGCCAAGCAGCCTTATGGCGACAACAACCCGGCTGGGAAGACTTCACCATGGCTGTGAATCTCTCTACACGCCAACTGGCGGATCCTGATCTGGTCACCAAGGTGGAAAAAACTCTGCAACTCAGTGGCTTGCCTGCCGAGGCCCTGGAGCTGGAAATTACCGAAAGCGCCGTAATGGATAATACTGAGGATGCCATCCAGGTGTTGAAGCATCTGGCGGGTCTGGGTGTGGGCTTGTCACTGGATGATTTTGGAACCGGCTATTCATCGCTGGCTTATCTGAAAAGCCTGCCGGTTCATAAAATCAAAATTGACCGGGCTTTTGTCAAAGATTTACCGGAAGACCTTCAGGACAAAGCCCTGTGCCAGGCAGTGATTGCCATCGGCGAAGCGCTGAATCTTAAAGTGCTTGCTGAAGGAGTGGAAACTCAGGCTCAGGTGAGTTTACTGAGCGAACTGGGTTGTCTGAACTTTCAGGGTTATTTTTATGGACGACCTTCACCGGCTGCCGAGTTTCTGCGGAACTGAAAACCCTCAGCAACTATAGTGACTGCTCCCCGCCCTAAGCGCTAAAGCGCCACGGG
>NZ_JACUUA010000193.1 GCF_014859565.1 Marinospirillum sp.
CCCTAAAAGTAGCCTGAACATCAAAATGGATCTCAGCTGGCTGCAATGGGTGGTTGTTGGCGCGGTTGGAGTGGGGTTTGTGGCGCTGTTGATCTGGATAGTACAGAATGCAACGATCAGAGCCTGCTAAGCAGGCTCTGGAGCTATGAGTGAGCCACTTATTGAGTTGTCCATACCCATGGCAATTACTGAATAGTAATGATGATGCGAGAGGGTTCTTGGGGAGTACCAGGTATGACAGTCTGGGGTGGTGTTGTGAGCACCCTGCGCTGCCCATCCGAAACTTCTTGTAGGTTCAAAGCTTCAATTGAGGGTCTGGACTCTTCAATATCAACGAGGTTGATTTCCGGCTCTTCAAGCAGGTTGGTATCTTGTTGTTGATCATCATTGATTGCTTCATCGGTCGATGTGTCTTCATCAGTGCTCTGGGTAACTTCTGAATCCTGTGCTTCTGCTTCAGCGGGTAGGGCTGGTATGATCCTTGGAATTTGTCCACGGATAGCTTGTGCGATTCCCCCTGTGGGGACTTCAAGGGTTACACCCTGAGCTGTAATGGTGCCACGCCCTGAGTTAACCCGTAAAACAGCAGTTGGCTCTTGCTGCGCGGATGCAGGTGGTACAAAGGTATCCATGTCTGTACCACGGATCCCCATGGTTGCCACTGGCGTGTCGATCTTAACATTATCGGGTCTGGCTCGACCGATAGCACCAGTCACAGATCGCAGGCCGCCACGAGCCAGATTAACCAGTGCAGCGTCCTGATCCGAGCCATCATAGCGATAGCCTTCAATCAGCAGTTCACTGCGCGGGCGAAGTGCCAGCATAGCACCATCCACCATGCGTAACTGCGCGCTGCTGGCAACAGCAGTGATGAGCTTATCACCCACCTGTACTACCATGCCACGCTCAGCGTTCAGTGTCCGATTGTCCCGTTCCACTTGTACCTGACCATGAACAAACTGAAAGTGACCCGCTTCTTGGCTGGCTAGAGCAGGGGTGGTAACTGTCAAACTCAGTAGCAATAAAACAAATCCAACACACCAGATGAAAAGGTAGTTCAGCCTGTCAGCGTTTCCAGGGTTCCAGGTCATAGCGCACACTCACTTTGGCGGTTATACGGTTGTAATCAAATTCACGGTAATCACTGCTTTGACGAGTCATTGCCAGCTCTGGAAGTAGATAAAGCCTCGGCATTAACAGGTGTCGTGCTCCAATAGCCAGGTTGAGTTGCTGCTCCGTGCGGCTGGCATCACAAAGGTTCAGTATCTGAGTATGACTGCTGCTGCATGAATAGCTGCGGCTGGCAAGCCCTAAACGAGCGTTAAACTGCCAGTCCTGACTGTAGTGCAGCACACCACTGATGCCCGCACCAGGCCCGGAAAAGTCACCAGTTGGGTTTTTTGAACTGTCAGCAGTTAACCAGTAGGCCGTTGCAGTTATTTGTAATGTCCAGGGCAAAAGATCGGTATTTTGACCGGACCAGCCACCACCAATCAGTGTGAAGTCCGTGTTGTTATCTGGTGTGGCATCATATTCCAGGCTGCTCAGGGTCAAAAAACCGAGTAAAGCCTGCGCTCCTTGAAGTTGATAGAGCCCGTTGAGAGAAAGAGCCGTTTCAGTGAACTCGTTTTTAGCATTCAGCCAACCTTTGCTCAGGCCAGGCTCCACACCCATTTGCCAGTCGCGGGTGCGATATTCAACGCCGGCAGCCAGCAGCAGATTCTGGCGAAGATAGTCACTTTCAGAGTAAGGTCGGGTATCCCTGATGCGGTAGCGACCATAAAAGCTAAGGTTGTCATCCTTTTGCCAGGTTAAACGTTGACGGGCTGCCAATTCAGAAAAAAGACTCGGTGTTTTTTCTCCAAAACTGCTGCCTGGCTCAAAACGGTAACCGGGCGCTGATGAGACGTTGGTGTCATAACCCAGTGCTGCATCAAAGCGGGTGGTGAGTGTCAGTCGATGTGGTTGGCGTGCTGCTTGAATACGCGATAACAGGTTTTCAGCAGAGACTCGCTGTCTAGCAGAGGGATTTGAAGCCAATACCTCCTGCGCCAAAGCTTCTGCAGAGTTAATTCGACCCATATCAGTGTAAGCCTGTGCCAAAGCAAGTTTGGCCTGGAGGTTGGATGGTTGGGTCACAACGAGTCGCTCCAGAGCCCAACTCGCTTCATCTGGCTTGCCGAGTTGTAAGGCAGCAACACCATAAGCCCAGTCATAACGAGGTTGCCCTGCAAAATTAAACTCCAGCGGTTGCAAGGATTGGTAAACCCTCTGAAAGTCTCTGGATTGCAGTTGTTGCTCCAGAGTAGAAACGGCTGGCAGGTTTTCGGCTTGTGCCTGAATGGGCAAGGCAAGAGCCAATAATGCTACGACGGCCAGATTCTTCGCGCTGTTGGGGTGACAAAATCGCAGGTAAGCATTCACGTTGGGTATTCTCTGCATTGACTTCTGAGTTCAGTTAAGGGATATGCGGAACATGCTGGGTAAAGGGTTCAGCAATCAATGTAAAAGGCTGGAAGCACATTTTGATTTTTCCTTCCCATAGAGTGACATCTGTAAGGCTGGTGGTTACAGGCTCCCAGCGGCCATTGATGAAAGTATAAGAAACTTCATCAGCAGCATTTTCTTTGGTGTCCATGGTCACGCATCCCTGACTGGCAGCTCGGGCTGAAAGTCCATGCTGTTGTTCAATAGCCAACAGGCTTAGGGCTTGAAGGCGTTGACTGCGAGATGGACGATATTTTTTAACGGATGCTGAAGAGGCGCAGACATAAAGATCACCATCTGCTTCGGTCAATGAGCAGGGCTCCAGGGAGCCACCCTGTCCGGGAATGGAGTTGGCGTAACTGACACTCTCCAGAATATAGCCGGTAGCCTGCAAGCTGCCGTTGCTGAGCCGGGTGAGTTCAATACTCTGAAACAAACTGCCAAGATTGTTGTAGCTACTGGAGTTTTCACTTTCTTTGATGATGAAGTCAAATTTTCGCATTTCAAAGGTAGCAGTCGTGTTCCCTGTTTTTTCATCCATGCTGACTTCCATATACTGGACATTAGTTGAGGCGCCAGCGGAGCCAGAATAATCTCCTTCGGCAAGTGCCTTAAAAGGTGCGTCATAAAACCCAAGGAACTCGATACTCGCTTCAATTTCAAAGGAGTAATCAGGACTGGCTGAGTAACTGCCTTGTTTAAAAATTCCCCAGCTACCAAAACTTAACAGGTAGCGATTTTGGCCATTGACGTATTCTTGCCAGATCATGGCGGGGTAGAAGTTGCCTACTTCAAGGCCACTGCAGTTAAGGTCACCAAGGTCGCCACCTGTACCGCAGCGGCCAGACCTATCATCGAAATCACTGGTGTAGAATGCGGTGCTGTCTTCGTTTGTCAGTATTGCGTCATATGCAGAAAACAAATTGATGGCACTGGTGGTAGAGTCGTTCAGATGTAGTTGATGCAAAAAATCAGATCCAGAAATACCAAAATTTGAATAGGATTCGTAAAAGCTACCCATCGCTTGATGAAAAAAATAACCAGCCTCGCCTGTTGGTTGTATTGCCCAGAAAGGATCGATGGCTCCAAAGTCGGTCAGCGCATTTCCATCTGGATCAGGACCTGCTCCTGAAAAGAAGTTTTGTATTGTCTCCCCCTGGTTAAGCAATTGCATCTGCACCGGCTCCTGAAACACCCAGTTGCCACGAATCATCTTGACCTGCACAGGGTTGTCACCTGCCTGAAGGGTTGCAAAGATTTGTACTTGTCCCAGTTGATTGGCTTCGGTCAAGTTGTTACCTTGGAATTGTGTAGCGGTGATCAGGTATTTACCGGGAGCAACAGAGATGCTGGTTTCCTGCATGGTACTGGAAACAGCTAAGGTTGCGGACGCAACCGGTTCAGAGTCCAGAACGCTTAACCAGTCAAACGAGGCAGCATTGATCTGCTGGAAAAACTCCCTAAGGCTACCAAAACTTGCAGCTCTTAGATCGATCCTGATGGTGTCTGTTGCTGGATCGATAAAGCTGGCAGTAACACCTTCGTAGGCCTTTTCTACAGCAAAACTTAAGTTGGCATTTTTATTATTGTCTGGGGTTGTAGATGATGAGGTTCGCGCTGGATAAGATGCTGTTAACGACCCCTTGCTACCAGAATCACAGGCTGACAGCAGAGTCACAAACATAAGAAGAAAGAAAGAGCTGAGCAGTCTGGGCATGGCTGAAGTCCTTGTGTGCTTTCAAGCCAGTTTAGCAGTAAAGGGTAAGGGGTCAATAGCTTGATTTGAGCCAAATTTAGAACCCTTGCACATACTGTTTTATGGTGAGATCACTACAGCCGGTAATTGTTGCCTGATGTGGTTTGATGATTGTCAATCCGGCAACAGGGAAGTCTGGGTCTGGTTTTTTTATGACCAAGGTTTATTATGCTGGTTTGATGGAGCAGCTGAGGAGGTTCTGGTGCCGGACTTTAATGACATGATCTGGGGGGTGTTGTTGCAGGAGCTAACCGAGCTGGTCGCTGGTGTTTATTGTGAAGCTCATGGGCATGAGCCACAAGAGGATCAGTTGATCCGTTTTATATCCGAGCAGACCCCGGAGCAGTTGACCCAAAGTCTGATGCAATCTGGACGTTTGCCAGCGGATACCTGTCAGCGATTTTCACCGTTGGATGTTCAGAGTGCATTAAAACTGCTAGCCTGAATCATGACTTTTCCCCTGCACTTTTTATATGCCCTGGCATTTCTGCTGGTTTTTTGCTGGCCGGGTAAGGCTATCGCGCAGGCGGTGTTGGTCGCCTGGGAACCTCAGGCTACTGAGTTACAACCCGATGGCAGGGTTTTGGGTGAGCCGATAACAATGGGTCAGCATCAGGATTATGTGCTGGTGCGTTATGCTTTGCCGGATCGAATCCAGCGGCTGGCTTTTTTGCAGCAGATGCGAGCAACGCCTGGGGTTGTATTTGCCGAGCTGGACAGCCCTGTACAGATGCAGTCGGACTGGCCGGTGTATTTCCCTCTGTTGGATTTTGATACCTCTGTTCCTTTACCTTCCCGCAGTTGTTATGACGTACCCATTGCCTTGATTGATAGCGGGGTGGATCGCACACATCCCTCCTTTACTTCTGGCCATGTTGTTTTCTGGGATGACAAGAATTACATCAGTACAGGTGCAGTGCAGGATGACAGTGGTCACGGTACCCATATTGCCGGTTTGATGCTTGCCAGCCAGAACGCCGGTCAGCGGGTGGCGGGTATTTGTTCTCATGCCCAGTTGTTGTCCATCCGTTTTCTTGGTTCCGGTGGTAGTGGCAGTATTTCTCATGCGGTAGAGGGCATTTATCATGCCCTTAACTCCGGCTCCAGAGTTATTAATACCTCCTGGGTGGTTGGTTTTAACTCGCAATCTTTGGCAGATGCAGTTGCCGCAGCCGGTCAGCAGGGAGTTTTGCTCGTTGCAGCAGCCGGTAACAGTGGTCGTTCGCTGGATACCACGCCCACTTATCCGGCCAGTTATGGTGTCAGGCAGCCTCTGGTGGTGGGTGTTGCCAATATCAATAACAACAAGTCGCTGCATACGGGTGCAGGTGCCAGCAATTATGGTGTTCACTCGGTGGATCTTGCTGCGCCCGGTGTAAGCCTGCGCAGTACCTGGTTGAATGGTGGTTATGCCTACCAGACAGGAACATCCATGTCGGCACCTTTGGTTTCCGCTGCAATGGCAGCTACCTGGCACCGCTTCCCGACAGAATCTGCCGCTGCAATTAAAGCAGCCTTGTTAAATAGTTTGTCGCCTTCTGCAGCCCTGCAAGGCAAGCTGCGTTATCCAGGCAGCCTTAACGTCCATCGTCTTTTGCAGGACTCCCCACAAAACCTCTTTAAACCTGCCTGGTTTAATTATGCCTGGCAGGAGTATGCCGACATTCTGGAGTTTCAGGGTTATCAACTGAATCAGGTGAGCCAGGTCAACTGGCAGCCTGTAACCGGTGATCTGCGTTATTTGACTTTTCGGGTAGTGT
>NZ_JACUUA010000194.1 GCF_014859565.1 Marinospirillum sp.
CGATAAAAGTCAAAGAATTCTTGTACTCTTGTTGGACAGAGCATGGACATACCTCTTTTTGGAAAGTTTCAGAAACCTGTGTCTGGCAGCAAAACTTGAATAAAATCAACAATCAATGCCCACTGCTTATCAGCAGTTAAGTGCTTCAGATTAGATCAAACGGGCGTGCTTTTCAGGATGCTTTCTCAAAAATAATCTACCCGGTTGAATTAAAAGTACTTTTCATTGAAGGTTTGCATTCAATGGTTCATCAGGGTTTAACCAAATCCTGCACCTAGGAACCAACAGGGAAAGTTGAAATCATGAGCGCCTTGCCACTTCACTATGAAGCTCCAACACAGCTTGAGGTTCACCCGCACTGGGATGCTCCAGCAGGAAGGTAACGTCATGCACCATTGTATTGCCAGCTATATCCAGACTGCTATGCGCGGTGAGTTTTTCGGCTGGCACCTGAATTATCAGGGTGAACATGCCACCCTTGGCATCTGTCGTAACTTCCAGGGCGGCTGGAGGGTTTCTGAAATTCGCACGGCCTGCAACGGCAAACCCGGCCCTGAACTGGAAAAATATGTCCACAACTGGGCTTATCACAGCGAACAAAAACGCATCCGTAGTGCGGCATGGCAGCAGGTGACTCGTGCACTGCGCCAGCGGGAATTGAGGCTGGCTGTATCACTACTCAAAGGTGTATTGAGGCTTTATTTTGATAAAAAAGCGATCCCAGTTAACAGGGAGATGCACTAGTGTCTGCTCAAGAAATCGGTAATTGACCAGCATCAAAATACTGTATATTTAATCAGCATTTGATTGATTATTGATCAGCCTTGTCTTATCCTGGATCAAGTAACCCAGACAAGACTTGGAGATCAAAATGACAGAACCCAACACAATCCTCGGTGACTCTCAGGCTTACAGAAAAATCGTTTCATCCGTACCCATGCCCGATCCATTAACACCCGAGGCAATGATCCATTACAGAACCGAAATTGCCGAGCTTCTGATCCTGGAAGACATCCGCAGAAAGGTATTGCCTGAAACAGTTGAAACCATCTCTGAGCTGCATGATTACATAGATGCCAACCTCTACCTGATAGATGAAGAGCACGAGGATGCAATCTGGAGCAATTTCTTCAACTGGGACTGGGATGCATGGAAGAGCTACGACCATCTTGTCTCACAGACCAACGCAGTGGATAACTGGTTACGCAGTGGCTGCAAAGGGAAAGCCACTGATCATATTGTGCTGCCTGAAGAGCTGCCACCACAGCCTTGTTAGTACCAGTATTCAATATTCTCAGGAAGTCATCCATTGCCACACCTCTCTCTGACAAGTCTCACAAAATCCGCCAGAGTGAGTAACCATCGCTGTTGCTCTGTATTATAGGTTGAATGAACTGCATCGGGTATGATCAGCTGGAGCTGTTTGGATCGCATTTCTGAAGTCTGGGTCATGCTGATGCCAGCCTCCAGTGTGGCGAGGTATTTCACCTGCAGACGATCACCTTCGGCCAGCACCTGCCGCCAGCGATCCTTGCAGGTTGTCTTTGCGCCCAGCAGAAAGACACTATCTGGGGTTAGACTTGCATCATGGTATGCTCCGAAACTCGGAAACATAAAATCCGGTTTGGAGTTATTCTCTGTGACTCTTCCAGCTCCACCCTTTTCAAAGGGCAAGGCATTTTCAGCGAAAATCTGTGACAGATGATTTTCAAAAGCATGTCCGACGCGTGACTTTCTACGATTCTGGACGCTCAGTGAGAAACTGATGAAGGCATCCACATCATCACCACCACTACCGAACCCTTCACGCAATTGCCGCTGAACGACATGGCGCTCATAGGCTCGAAACAGCGCCTCCTCGCGCTCCATCCAGCCCAGAAGAGCCGCATCAGGGTCATCCGTGCTACTGAAGCTGGAAAGCTCTCTGGCGAGAGAAGAAAATACTGCAGTTTTCGGGAAAGCATCTCCGAATCGGGACAGAACAAGATCCAGATCATTTTCAGCCGTTGCTTCATCAAAAGCAGAAATACCGATCTCTTCCAGCAGCAGTCGCAATGGCAGCAGCAGTTTTGCTTCCGGCATATTTGCAGCGCTGAACCTCTGACCGGGTCGGCTGATTCCAAAAAGGTGTCTTAACTGATACTCCGCTGGTGAGTCAGGTGGAGTAAAAATCAGTAGTAATGAGTTATCCTTATGTTTTGCAATCAGAAAAAAGTCACCTTCACCGATCTGTGAAGTAACTGGATTATCCTTGTAGTAAAGCCGGTATTCAGCAGCCCTGTGAACTACGTTTCTACGCGAGTCATACCAGGTCACATGATCACGGCAAAGCTCCACTTCACCCGAGTCGCTGATGTATGCCATCAGGCAAGGAAAAATCCTTTCATCATTCTTGCCGGGTTCACCAAGATAGCGTTTGAAACCTACGCTGGGCAGGCCACCGATTTCATGCTGATTCGAGCGACTTCTGTCAGCATCAACTGCACTCAAGTATTTAGCCGCAGCCCCTTCAAAAATATCACTGACTGAATCCAGCATCCTTCACTCCAATCTGACAGATTCTGACTTTTCGAAAGAATACTACAAGAACTCAAAGCTTAACTCTCGAAACTGTAATAACCAGTTTCACTGCTTATGCTTTTTGAGCCGCATCAACAAAAAACAGCAAACAGCCAAACAAAGACTGTGTTCATATACAGTAAAAATCAGGTGCTTCACCCCAAAGCACTATACTGATAACTGCATTAACACTTGCACGAATATGAGTCTGCACTGAGAATAGGGGTCTTTAATGTGATCTCTGATCACACAAATGACCCAGAGGAAAACCATGAACAATCCACTGCAGCTCAATCTGATGAATACCTTGAATCAACAACTCCTTACGGGCAGCATTGGCCCTGAAATGGCATTGCTACGCCGAGTCGCAGAAATCTATGACCAGAAGCAGATCGCCGAAGTGCTGGGTAGAGTTACACCCGGCCACTGGACACGCGAAACTATTAATCGTGCACTCAAAGGGAAGGCCAGCCCACGTTTTTCTTTCAGCGAGTATCAGGCATTGAAGGAGTTGCTCCCAAAACGCCCAGAACACTACGATAATCCAAAATTCAGATTTATTGATCTTTTTGCCGGGATTGGTGGAATACGCAAGGGATTTGATGCGATTGGAGGTAAATGTGTTTTCACCTCTGAATGGGATGGCAACGCCAGACGAACATATCTGGCAAATCATTTCTGTGACCCATCGGAGCACACTTTTAATCATGACATCAGGGATGTAACTCTTTCCAGTCACCATGACATCAGTGAAGAGCAGGCCTACGCACACATTAACCAGGCCATTCCGGATCATGAAGTTCTGCTGGCAGGATTTCCCTGCCAGCCATTTTCTCTGGCCGGTGTATCAAAGAAAAATTCTCTTGGGCGCAAGCACGGCTTTGAGTGTGATACTCAGGGCACACTTTTCTTTGATGTCGCAAGGATACTTGCGACCAAAAAGCCCCCGGTTTTCCTGCTTGAAAACGTCAAAAATCTAAAAAGTCACGATAAAGGAAATACCTTTCGGGTTATCTGCCAGACTCTGGATGAACTGGGTTATGAGGTGGCAGATGTTGATATCCTCAAAGGGTCTGACCCGAAAGTGATTGATGCGCGCCACTTCGTTCCACAACACCGGGAGCGAATTGTTCTGGTTGGTTTTCGCAGAGATCTGGATATTCACCAGGGTTTCACGTTGAAAGACATTCAGCAGTTCTTTCCAGAAACACCACCACGGTTTGCAGATATCCTGGAACCCCAAGTCGATGAAAAGTACATTCTGACACCCCGACTCTGGGAATACCTTTACAAGTATGCTGAAAAGCATCGTGCAAAAGGCAATGGCTTCGGGTTCGGACTGACTGGCCCCGACACTGTTGCTCGGACACTGTCCGCCCGCTATCACAAAGATGGCTCTGAAATACTGGTGGATCGTGGATTTAATCCATCAGACAACTTTTATTCTGACAATAATCAGAAAAACCGCCCCAGAAGACTGACACCCAGAGAGTGCGCCAGACTGATGGGATTTGACGGTGTCAATGAAAGCAACATGGTGATTCCGGTTTCTGACACTCAGGCTTATCGCCAATTCGGGAACTCCGTGGTTGTTCCTGTTTTTTCCGCTGTAGCGAGGTTACTGTCTGATCGGATACCCTCATTCAAACAAAGTAACGACGAGGTAAAGCAGCACCAGATACCAATACCACTGACAATCACATAAGCATCAACTGTTAAATATGTCTTCTTCAACCACTGATAACACAACAGTTTCCCCGGTTCGTTCAAGGAACATGTCTGCCATTCGGAGTAAAAATACCCGTCCGGAGATGGTTGTCAGGAAGGCTCTGCATTCTCTTGGATTCCGCTATCGCCTGCATGTAAAGGACTTAGCTGGCAAGCCAGATCTGGTGTTAAAAAAGTATCACCTGGCTGTTTTTATTCATGGCTGTTTCTGGCACCGGCACCAGCATTGCTTTTATACCAGCACACCAGCCACCAGGAAGGAGTTCTGGCAACAGAAGTTCATTCAGAATCAGCAGCGCGACCGGCTGAATCAACAAAAATTACTTAATAACGGCTGGCGTGTCCTGATCGTCTGGGAGTGTGGACTGAGATCACTCTCCCCTTGTTTTAATGACCTCGTCAGTATCATCCAAAGCACAGAACAGTTGATCGAATGGCCTGCGCAACCGTATCGCAAATCTGATGGCTTATAACATAGTACTCAGCTGAACCTGACAACCGTTAGCAAACAAGTACCGATCATATTTTCAATAGTACGCAAACCGCAAGGAGCAAACTGATGCCCACCCTTCATTGTCTTTTACCATCTGATGACTGGGATCACCCGGTATACAAGGTTCTGGCCAACAACGATACGGGCAACACTACGGGGCATCAGGGTGGTGTATTGATCCCCGTGGATCTGCGCGAGTTCTTTCCTGGTCTGACAGGAGTTTATTCAGCTGACCAGCCAACCGTTGACCAGAGAGTTGAGGCTCAGCTTTTCGTTGAGAATGATTACCGCGGAACAGTCAGCACACGTTATCAAATTCAAACCTGGGGTGGCCAGCGATCACCTGAAACAAGACTGACTGATCAACTCGGCTGTCTGCGCAATGCCGCAACTGGTGGCGATGTCCTCGTTATTCAGCGAAGTGTTGGTCGCCTTGATTATTACAGGCTGACACTTATCAGAAAAAATTCGACAGAGTTTACTGAAATAGCCGAGCTTATCACCGATAAGCGCTGGGGAGTGCTGACTGACACACCACCTGTTACAACAAATGATTTTGACTCGGCACTCAGAGAAGAAGCGTCTCGTGAAAAAGCGCCCTTCAGCCCATTTGATACCGCTGCCAGCCATTTCTCTTCCACGACCAGAAAGGTTGCCCGCTCTCTTGCATTTCGCAGAACGGTTCTGGACTTATATGATGGGTGCTGCGCAGTTTGCGGTGAAGCACTGAGAACACCTTCCGGCCTGATTGAAGTGGATGCCGCACATATTGTGCCTCGCTCTTTATATGGCGCTGATGATGCACGAAATGGTTTTGCCTTGTGCAAACGTCACCACTGGGCGTTTGATAATGGACTCTTCAGTATTGATGAAAACAGAAAAGTTTTCGTGCCAGCTTTAGTATCCTCAATACCGCAGAATACCAGCCTGAAAATATTACACGGAGTGCCTGTTCGTGAAGCCAGCAACTCCGCCTTACAGATTCACCCCGCTGCAATCCAATGGCACTGGAAACACACACTGATTAGATCCGAATAACCTTCACGGGCAAACAGGATGCTCCATCAATAGGATTGCATTACTATTTTTGACTATCGTGGAAAGTAATACATTCCTATTGTTGCATATCAACTTCTTACCTGATCATTTATCCAGCATGAAAAAATGATCACGGGCAAATCGGGTCTTCCACCA
>NZ_JACUUA010000195.1 GCF_014859565.1 Marinospirillum sp.
TAATGTCCTGGGTTCTTCTGGTTCTGTGGTGCCTTTATTCAGAAAACAGATTGCTGCCGGTGGACCGGTGACCGTCACTCATCCAGAGATTACCCGCTTTTTTATGACCATCCCGGAGGCTTCCTTGCTGGTGATCCAGGCGGGATCAATGGCAAAGGGCGGCGATGTTTTTGTGCTGGATATGGGTGAGTCGGTAAAAATTGAACACCTGGCACGACGGATGATTCAGCTTTCTGGCTTGGAAGTGAAAGATGAAAAGCACCCCGGGGGTGATATTGAGATAGTGTTTTCAGGTTTGCGCCCTGGTGAGAAGCTTTATGAAGAGCTTTTGATTGGTGATAATGTGTCCGGCACTCAGCATCCTAAAATCATGCGAGCAGAAGAAGAAACCTTGACCCGGCCGCAGATTGATGAATACTTGCAGCTATTACAAGTTGCTGAGATGGAGCTGGATTGCTGGAAAGCCCGAGCAGTACTGGAGATGGCGGTGGGAGGGTTCAAGCCTTCCTCTGATGTGGTTGACCACCTGTTGCCGTCTTCAGCTGATCTGTGTAACGCTGTAGTTACGCCACCACTTGTACAGTAGCTACAGTAGCTTGTCGATTGGTTGTTGAACATCACCCAGAAGTCCTTACAACTGCTCCTGATTTCTTCTGGCAGGTGCAATCAGAGCTTAGCTGGTTTTAAAGGAAACACGCTGCAAGCGCCTTGAAACGGAAAAATAAACACTAAAAAAACTATTATTTACTACTAGTAGAGAGAAAAATGCTAGAATCCTGGAAAAATTAATAAGGCCTCATGGATACGCCTTGCGAGCATACAAGTGTACTGAAGGGTCAAGAAATTTCTAGGCGGTTTAATGATGATTGAGTCAGTGAAAAGTATTCTTTATAATAAGAGCGGCAGCCAAATTCCGGGCTGGCTGTCAATAGTTGGATTGTTATTAGCTTGTGTTTATTCGTTCTCCGCATTTATTTTTAAAGATATTTACTCTGATTATGTTGAGTCGTTGTTTTATTTTGTTGTAATGTTAGCATTTTTATGGTTTGGAGGCAGATTAAGGTTTTCACTATACACTTGGATTGCTGTTGTGATGGTATTAATCTCAGTTATAAGCTGGATTTTAATTAGTATTGATCACCCAGAGCAAGCACGCAGTCGACCAAGCCCCGGCGACTTGGTTGATAAGCTGCTATTTGTACCTCTAGCTCTAATTCTGGGTGCCAGCAGGGTACGTATACTCTTGTTCTGGACATGTGCTATGGCCGCTTTAATATTAATGCCATGGGTTTTGGGTGGAGGGTATAAAGAGATCATGAAAGGTGTGGATGGGGTTCGAGTTGGGCTGGGAACTAACCCAATGCGCACAGGGTTAATGTATGGCACTATGCTTGTCGGTCTTCTTGTTATGCTTCCTTTTTATGTTTATAAGATAAAAAGGGTATGGATGGCTCTACCTTTGTTAATCTTCTTCGCGCCATTGATTGCTTATTCAGGTTTTGGTGTATTTGCTTCACAGACTCGTGCTGTGTTCCTTGCCTTAATGGTTTCTTTTTTTGTAGTTGTCGCAATTTTTTGTATTTATCTTTTGGCAAAAAAACCAAGCACACAAGATTTGAACTGGTCTCGGCTTAAGGTTTTATTGGTTTTTACATCGTTTTCATTGTTTTCTTTATTGTATTTTTTTCATGTTCCGCTTGTGAGTATGTATGAAAGATTTGATAATGAGCTTAAAGTGCTATCTGAGTCTGAATTAAAGCCTGATGTTATTCCTGAAACAAACTTTGGCCTTAGAGTTATATATTGGAATATTGGTATTGAGTCTATTAAGGAACGGCCGATCGCCGGATGGGACAGGGATGGTGGTAGATTGTTGCTTGAAGATGATGGGTACAATAATAACACTATTCATAATTTATTCCTTGAGGCAGGTGTGCGTTATGGTATTTTTGCTATTTTGATGATTCTTATGCTTTTCATATTTTCTTATTGGTTGATTGTCAGGGCTTGGCGTTCAGGTGTAATGCCCCCGGAGATTTTTATTTTTTCGATTGTGTTTATTGTCTTCTTTTTGGTATCAAATATGTTCTCGTCAAATTTCTTTCAGGATGCTGGTGTTTATATCTTTAACATAGTTATGGCTGGGGTTATGGCTTACCCAATTGCTAACTATTGCTCAAGTAAGTGAGATTTAAATTAGGGTGAGTCTATTATGAAAAAAATTGGCTATACAACAGGTGTCTACGATTTGTTCCATATTGGACATTTGAATGTGCTAAAGCGCGCAAGGTTAGAGTGTGATTATTTGATTGTAGGGGTCACTACTGATGAACTCTGTGAATCAAGAAAAGGGAAGCGTCCAATTATTCCTTTTGCTGAGCGTATGGAGATTGTTGAGCATATCAATTTTGTCGATGAAGTCGTGCCGCAGGTGAATATGGACAAAATGGAAGCTTGGAATAATCTTAAGTTTGACAAGATGTTTGTTGGTGATGACTGGAAAGGATCTGATAAATGGAGTCAGATGGAAAAGGATTTTGCTGCTGTAGGTGTTGAAATTGTCTACTTTCCTTATACATCTCATACCTCCAGCACTAAACTAAGGGAAGTGTTGAATAAATTTCTTGAGGAAAGTTAAAGCTCCTGCAGATTTTACTACGGTATATCAGTAGTGGCTTCAGGTACAGTTATGACCAGAAGCGGAAGTTTATAGAATAATGGAGAATACTTTGAATCGTTTTTTTGATGTGGTTAGATACCGTTATCTACGTTCTATTGTGGCGCGGGCTGCGCGGTATTACTATAATTCTGGGGAATATCGACAGGCAGCAATGTACTATGCAAAATGCCTTTCCTCACTTGATGGTTTAAATATTCGAAGTGTTTATAATGTAAAGCGACATTGGGAATATGAATACCACCGCTCACTTTACCGTTTAGGCGAATCTCCACATTCAGACCCTTTCTTTGATATTACGTTTTCTGCTACTGCTACTGAGAAAAAATTAACTGCCAGTGTGGGGGTCTTTTCTATACGAGTTACACATTCTGGGTTTTTCATTAATGGTAATTATAAGGGTTCAAGAAAAAATATTGTTGTATGTATTGACGATCAGGATGTTATGTTTTTGTCTTTTAGGGCGGGAGGCTTGAGAAAAGGTCATTTCAATTTTTTCCTGAAACGATCAGTAGTTGACCACTTACCAAAAATTTCACACCTTTCATTAAAGGATTCAGCCAGTGAGTATCTGGTTTGTAGTGGGTCGGTGTGTATTGAGTTGCAAGTACCGCATGGTGATGGATCATTTCACAGGAGGCTTGAGCAAGGCTCAAAAATCAGCAAGAAGGGTTATCTCACTTTAACGGATCAGGAGGTTTCCGGTCATCAGGATCGCTTTCTTGATCTTTATGTTCGTGTGCGCCAGCATTTTGAGGAGCACCTGAATAAAAAGTTGTTTATTCTTTATGGTACGCTCTTAGGTCTTATCCGTGAAGGTGATTTCATAAAAGGTGATGATGACTTTGACGCAGGTTATGTTTCTTTTGCAGACAACCCATACGATGTAAAAAAAGAAACTATGGAATTGGTTATTGAGTTGGTTTTGGCTGGATTTACCTGTAGTTTTAATACTAATGGTCGCTTGTTTAGAATACGTGATCAGAGTACACCAGGTCTGCATCTGGATGTCCGTCCTGTTTGGTTTGAAAGGGATAAAGTATGGCTACACAAGCAAGCATGCCTCTCGTTGATCCGGTCAGATTTTCTACCTGTTGCAGAAGGTGAGCTTCGAGGGAAGCTGGTGTATACGCCTGCTTTGCCTGAAAAGTTTCTTGCCAGCTATTATGGCTCTGGATGGAAAATACCTGACCCGTCCTATTCTAATGGATCACAACGGATTCCAAAGAGCGTGACACGTCATTTGAATAAGGTGTGTATCAGTCCAGAAGACTATAGGTTCATGCTGAGCCAAATTGATCGCAGAAAATCGGACTACCCAGGTGCAGGTCAGCTTATTTCTATTGGTCTCCATCCTTTGTATCCTTTGACTGAGTATGAGGCAAATTGTGAATGGTGATGTAAGTCTTGAAATTGCAACTGCTGCCAAAGTAAAAACTATCCTGACCTATGGCACCTTTGATATGTTTCACATTGGTCATTTGCGCTTGCTCGAGCGTCTCAGTGCAATGGCTGATCGGGTGATAGTTGGAGTTTCCACTGATGAATTCAATCTGCAGAAGGGTAAAAAAACTCTGATTCCTTATGATCAACGTGCCGAGATAGTAGCAGCAATTAGCCATGTTGATCTGGTAATTCCAGAAGTATCCTGGGATCAAAAGATTCATGATGTACAGATTAATAACGTTGATATATTTGCCATGGGTAATGACTGGGAAGGTAAGTTTGATTTTCTTAAGGATCACTGTGAAGTGGTCTATCTTGAGAGAACACGGAATATATCAACAACTGAGCTCAAGAGATCCTTGAAGAGTTTTTTATCCATTCCGCATGAGGATTTGCTTAAAGCCTTTGAAGTGCTGGATATGCTCAGACAAGATCTGGAGTGAACATTTTTGTGCGAGTTATTTATACTAAAAATTATTGCATCAGCTATTATATGAGTATTCAGTAGATAGATAAAGGTTGAAGCATCAATGGAGGTACTGTGAGCGGAAATGCACGGCTTGAAGGGGATACGGCTATTAAGGCTCGTCACTATTTGCGTTTGATTACAGATCGGCTTGATCAGGCCGGAGTCCGTTATTGCCTGGATGGTGGTACTCTTCTTGGAATCGCACGTGAAGGCCGCTTGCTGCCTTGGGATGATGATATAGATCTCTTTGTTGATGGTTGTGATGCTGATAAGCTACAGCGGTGTCGATTCCCGCTTTGGCTTAAAGGTCTTAGAGTGCGCACCGAATACTATAACGAGAATCATCATGTCTTGAAAAAAGGACTATTACGGGTTGTTAAGTTCAGGAATCGAAAACGGCTAATCAGTCGGGGTGATGTTCTTCTGGATGCAATTGTGAAATATGCTGATGATAAATTTTACTATTGGTCCGTGGGTATGAGTGAGATTGTATACAAGAAGGTTCCACGTATCTATTATGACCAGTTAGATTATATTGATTTTGATGGAAAGAGATATCCTGTGCCAGCTGATCTTGATGGTTACTTAACTTGTCGATATGGGGACTGGAAAACACCAGTAGCCGAATGGAATTACATGAAGGATGATAAGGCAAAATTCCGGGTGGAAAATTAATGCGTTTTCTTTTTATACCTGTGTCATCAAAAAAAGGTATTGGTGAATATATGCGTTCGCTCATTCTTGCTGACGCAGTTAAAAGCCGCTGGCCTGATTCAGAGATTAATTTTGTTTTGAGTAAACAAGCTCCTTACCATGCTGATTGTCCCTATCCAACCCATTTGACTGAGCAAACACCAACTTTCCACATTGCTGAGGTCAATACAATTATTTCTGAGTTTAGGCCTCAGGTGGTTGTCTTTGATGCTTCTGGAAGAAAGGCTCAGTTGCGTCACGCACGAGCTAACGGAGCTTTAACTGTATTTATAAGTCAGCACAAGAAAAAACGATCCAGAGGTTTACGTTTAGATCGTATGTGGCACACAGACTTGCATTGGGTAGCGCAACCAGAGTTTGTCTTACCTGCCCCTGGATTGTGGAGCAGGCTTAAGCTTAGGCTGCTAAAAAAGGAACCACCTTTATACTTGGGAACACTCTACAATCAGCCTAGTGAGGATGTGAAGGTTAATTGCCTTGATCGCTACAGTTTAACTGCTGGCAGTTATTTGTTTGTAAGTGCCGGAAGTGGGGGTCACTATTGTGGTACCCATGGTTTGGCTGCCGACTGCTTTGCTCTATTAGCTACGGAGGCTTTATCTAAACCCGCGTTATTCATGAGGCTGTGAATCAGCCTCTCCGAACCGCTGTTTGACC
>NZ_JACUUA010000196.1 GCF_014859565.1 Marinospirillum sp.
AGGAGCTTTGCAACTACGGTGCTATTGCATCATGAAACTGTCTGAACCATTGATACAGAACTTAAGCTGTTGCATTGCAGCTTGCTCCATCCGGCTGCGGCTTCTAAGATTGCCATAAGACCTTAACTTCTCAAGGATTTTACATGGCAGTCTCCGCACCATCTGATGGCCTGGCTTATCCACTCAGGCCGGTTCGGCTGGGTATCGACACTCATCAGGAGCAGGTGGTTTATCTGCGCCGTAACAGCCACGTCTGCCGTTCCGAAGGCTTTACATCCAGTAGTCGTGTGCATATTCGTATTAGCGAACGCTGGATTCTCGCCACCCTATCTATCGTCGACAATGACCAACTACTGCAGCCCGGTGAGATGGGGCTGTCAGAATCCGCCTGGAAAAAACTCGATCCTCAGCCGAACAGTGAAGCTCAGGTACGTCACCCAGACCCGGTACTGTCACTGAGCCACCTGCGTCGCAAGGTTTACGGTCATCGGCTGAATCAGGAACAAACCCAGGCCATCATTGATGACATTGTGTCCGGACGTTATTCCGATGTGCATCTCTCCAGCTTTGTTACAGCCTGTGCCGGTAACAATCTGGATCAGGATGAAATCATTGCCCTCACTAACGCCATGCTGCGATCTGGTCGCAGGCTGGACTGGGGACAAAAGCGGGTGGTTGATAAACACTGTGTGGGTGGTCTGGCGGGTAATCGTACCACGCCTATTGTGGTTGCCATTGTCACCGCCTGTGGTGGGGTGATGCCAAAAACCTCCTCCCGCGCCATTACCTCTCCGGCAGGCACGGCAGATACCATGGCCACCATGACTCAGGTGAATCTGTCTTTATCCACGCTCAAAAAAGTGGTTACAGAACAAGGTGGCTGCCTGGCTTGGGGTGGCTCGGTTAATCTTTCCCCTGCGGATGATATTCTGATCCGTGTGGAGCGGATGCTGGATCTGGACAGTGAAGGTCAGATGGTCGCTTCAGTGTTATCCAAAAAAGCGGCTGCTGGCTCCAGTCATGTACTGATCGACATTCCCATTGGCCCCACCGCCAAGGTACGCTCAGAAGAAGCCGCCGATCTACTCAGCAAACACCTGATTGAAACCGGCAAAGCACTGGGACTGGATGTACGGGTGATCCGAACCGACGGCACTCAGCCGGTGGGTCGTGGCATTGGTCCGGCGCTGGAAGCCCATGATCTGCTGGCTGTTTTGCGTAATGAACCCTCGGCTCCCCAGGATTTACGTGACCGCGCATTAACACTGGCCGCTGAGCTGCTGGAAATGGCGCACCTGGCCGAACCCGGAGCTGGGTTAGCAAAAGCCACAGAGACACTGAACTCCGGTCTGGCTCTGGAAAAATTCATCAACATCTGTGATGCCCAGGGCGGTTTTACCGAACCGGGCATGGCACCCTATCAATACAACTGGCAGAGCAAAACCAGCGGCCGGGTGATCAGCATCGACAATCGCCAGCTGTCACAACTGGCAAAACTGGCCGGTGCACCGGAAGACCCCACTGCCGGGGTCACTCTGGAAGTTAAATTACACGAGGCAATAAAACCCGGCCAACTGCTGCTGACCCTGCATGCCGACAGTCCGGGTGAACTCCAGTACGCAGTAGAATTTCTGGAAGCCCATCCCAACATGATCGAGATTTCTGCATGAACCCACCGCTGATTTTTAATCTGGACAGCCTGTTTGAACAAGCGGGTGATCAACCGGCCACACTGGCAGACCAACTGGCATCACTACTGCAGGCAGAAGTCGGACAGCTGGATTACCGCCAGTTCCCCGATGGTGAAAGTTATCTGCGCATCGACAGCCCGGCAGCAGGGCGCGACTGCCTGTTAGTGTGCAGTCTGCATAATCCCAATCCACGTTTTTTACCGCTGATTTTTGCTGCAGAAGTGCTGAAAGAGCTGGGTGCTCGACGTATTGCACTGGTGGCACCCTACCTGTGTTACATGCGACAGGATAAACGCTTTCAGGCCGGTGAATGCATCACCTCGCGCCACTTTGCCAGCCTGATTTCACGCAGTTTTGATTTTCTGATCACGGTTGATCCACACCTGCACCGTTACCAGAGCCTGGATGAAATCTACGGCATCTCTAGTAAAGCACTGACATCCGCAGAAAGTGTGGCGCAATGGTTGCTGCAGACGGTTCAAAAACCCCTGCTGCTGGGACCGGACAGTGAAAGTGAACAATGGGTAGCCGAAGTGGCGCGACTGGCCAATGCTCCCTTTGAGGTGCTGGAAAAAGTTCGCAGCGGGGATCTGGACGTTGAGGTTTCTGTCCCTCATGTGCAGCAGTATCTGGATCACACCCCGGTATTGGTGGATGACATCATCTCCAGTGGTCGTACCCTGCTGCAAACCCTGGAACACCTGCAAAAAGCCGGTATGAAACCGGCGGTCTGCATCGGCACCCATGGTCTTTTTGGGGCAGGGGCCTGGGAGCTGTTAAAAGCCGCTCATACCCACTCGGTCGTCACCAGCAACTCGGTGCCCCACCCCTCCAACGCCATTGATCTATCACCCGCCCTGGCTAAAGGTCTAAAACAATGGCTACAGGGTTGATGATTTAAAACAGCAAGGCAATAGCAGCCGCTGCAATCAGTGTCGGCCAGGCCAGCAAAGTCACCCAGCCGCCATTCACAATCATCGCACGCTGGCTGACCTTGCCACTGCCAAAAATAATGGCATTGGGTGGTGTGGCAACTGGCAGCAGGAAGGCACAGGAGGTCGCCACTGCCACCATCACAGCCACTACCACTGGGTTAACATCCGGTGTCATGCCAATAAACAGCGGAATCAACAAAGCTGCACTGGCGGTATTGCTGGCAACCTCGGTTAACGCCATCGCAAACGCCACCATCAACGCCACCACCACCAGCGCAGGCAACACCGCAAACCCACCACCCACCAGTGCTGCCAACCATGCACCCGTGCCGCTCACAGTCAGTGCTGCGCTCAGGGTAATACCACCACCAAACAGCAACAACACGCCCCAATCGGCGCTTTTTTCAATCTCTCTCCAGCTGGCCAACCCAAAGGTATGCAGCAGTAAAAGTGCCAGCAAAGCCACCGCCGCATCATAACCCTGGCTTATACCTAGCTTTTCTCCCAAAGGTGCACCAAAAATCCACAATATCACTGTTAGCAGAAACACCAACAACATACCTGTATGAGATCGGCTCCATGCCATATTTACATCCAGCACACTCACTTCCGCTGTTAAGGCAGGTTTTAAAACCCGACGTAACATCCAGTCCATTATTGGCAACAACACCAGCGCCAGAGGCAAACCCCACAGCAACCACTGCCCAAAACTGATACCCACAGCAGCAGCAGCAATGGCATTGGGTGGACTGCCCACCAGCGTACCGATACCGCCGATATTGGCACTAAAAGCCACACCCAGCAGTACATAAATCCAGGTATTCCGATAACGATCATAATCCAGTGGTGCCAGCAAACCCAGCGCCAACGGCAACATCATGGCTGCCGTAGCCGTGTTACTGATCCACATGGACAGGAGCGCCGTCAGGCCAAACAACCAGCGGGCCGCTCGTCCCACCTCACCACCAGCACGACGCATCACCCAGGCGGCCATCCAGCGATCCAGCCCCTGCTGGCGTAAACCTGCCGCCAGCGCAAAACCACCCAGAAAGAGGAAAATAATTGGATCAGAAAAGTGTGAAAGAGCCTTGGGCAGGCTAAAAATTCCCAGTAGCGCAGCCAGAAACGGTACCAGCAACGCGGTGACACTGACATGCAAAGCTTCGGTCAGCCACAACCAGGCAATCACCACCAGCAAAGCCAACCCGGAAGCAATATCGGCTTCCAGCGGCGTCAGAAAACGAATCAACAAAAAAGCAACAAACGCCAGCAGGCAATGAACGAGACGCACAAAAACTCCCTGAATCAGATTTGAGTACAGAAAAAAACGCTGTGAATTCTAGTCTTTAGTCGGACAAGTTACATGTATAAATTGCGAAAAACGTAACGCAGTTGCGAAAGATACAAAACTTTCAGCGCAAATTCTGGTCATAACCACTGTTTATGGCCTATTCCACTATAGATGGATTGATTGTCGCAGGGTGACGCCTATAATCGCGGCCAGAACACACTGGATGGGGTAACTTTAAAGATGACAGCAAAGAAAGTGGATGTGCTGCTGGTCGGCGCCGGAGCCATGAGCTCAACACTCGGCACCCTCCTAAAGCAATTAGATCCATCACTGACCATTGCGATGGTTGAGCGCCTTGATCAGGTCGCTCAGGAAAGTACCGATGCCCTCAACAACGCCGGAACCGGTCATGCTGCCTACTGTGAGCTGAACTACACGCCCGTCAAAGCTGATGGCAGCGTTGATACCACCAAAGCCTTCAGCATCAACTCGGCTTTTGAGCTGAGCCTGCAACTCTGGTCTTATCTGGTTGAAGAAGGCGCACTGCCTGCTCCCAAAAAGTTCATCAATATTGCACCTCATTGCAGTTTTGTCTGGGGTGACGAGAATGTTGGCTTCCTGCGTAAGCGTTATGAAACCCTGCGCCAGCACCATCTGTTTGCTGACATGGAATACAGCGAAGATCCGGCCCAGATCACCGAGTGGATGCCCTTGGTGATGAAAGATCGCCCCGCTGGTGAAAAAGTGGCTGCCACTCGTATTGCTTACGGTTCGGACGTCAACTTCGGTGAGCTCAGCCGTTCGATGGTCAGCAACCTGCAACAGCAGGATGGTTTTGATCTTTATCTGAATACCACCGTTGAAGATCTGGAACAGCAAAAAGACCAAACTTGGCAAGTCGAGCTGAAAGATCGCCACACCCGTAAAACCACAGTCATTAATGCCGGTTTTGTATTCATTGGTGCCGGTGGTGCCGCGCTCACACTGCTGCAGAAATCCGGCATCCAGGAAGGCAAGGGTTACGGTGGTTTCCCGGTCAGCGGCCAGTGGCTGATCTGTAACAATCAGGCGATTGTTGAACAACACCATGCCAAGGTTTACGGCAAGCCACCTCTGGGTGCTCCGCCCATGTCCGTGCCTCACCTGGATACCCGTATCATCAACGGCAAAAAAGCCCTGCTATTTGGACCTTTTGCCGGATTCACCACCAAGTTCCTGAAAAAAGGTTCCATTCTGGATCTGCCCTGCTCGATTCGTGCCAATAACCTGCGCCCATTGATGTCGGTTGGTCTTAGCAATATGGATCTGACCCGTTATTTAATCAGTGAATCTTTGCAGTCTCATGAAGCCCGTGTGGACTCACTGAAAAAATACTTCCCTGCGGCAAAAAAAGAAGACTGGGAACTCTCCATTGCCGGTCAGCGTGTGCAGATCATCAAAAAAGACAAAAATGGCAGTGGCAAGCTGGAGTTTGGTACTGAGGTGATTGTTTCTTCAGACAAAACCATGTCGGCTCTGCTGGGTGCATCACCCGGTGCCTCCACCGCAGTGCAAGCCATGCTGAACGTGGTTGAGCGGGCTTTCCCGCATTTGGTGCAAGGTGAAGGCGGCCAGAAACTACGCCAGATGATCCCTTCTTACCAGCAATCACTGACGGACGATGCACAACTGCTCAAAACAGTACGCGAACGCACTCTGCGTGTACTGCAGCTGGATGAGCAAAGCCCCGCAGCAGAAAAACAGGTCTTGACATCCTCCCCGCCCTAAAGGGCGGGGAGGATGTCAAAGGCGAATACTATGCCTCACTGCTGCATGCAGGGGGCAAGCAGCAGCATGCAGCCATTGCGCCAACAGGATCTGCCCAGCCGCCAGCGCAGTATGTGAGGGAGTTACAGCGACCAGTCTTCAAGCTGAATTGGTATACGGGGTATCAGGGCAATCGGGCTTAATTGATGCCCAGTAGTTTGAGCAGATAGTCATTGTCC
>NZ_JACUUA010000197.1 GCF_014859565.1 Marinospirillum sp.
TTGCAAGGCATGACTGGCCTCACGTATTAGCAGAGAGTAACTGAGTGAGAGTAGCGAATTCACAGGGTCTTTGGGTGGGCGTTTATTGCGACCAGTAAACGCCCAGCTATCAGCAAAAAAGCTTCTATACCCTTCAAAATAATGACGGGCAGCGCTCCCCTCTATACCCAGGAGTTCTTCGCTTCCTGCTGAATGAAGGCCGGACTGCAAAGCACTAATAGCTTTTCGCTTTTGCTGCACTAACCCCCGGTGTTTGGGCTGCAGCTGCACCAGTTGTTCAAGGTGGCTTGCCTGACTTTTGAGCTTGGCTTCCATAAGCTCGCGTGAAGCCTGTATCCCGGCCTGGGTATCATGGATCAATGCGTACTGTTTGGCCCGGCGCTGGTAGGCCTTATGAGTAAAGTTGATGCACTCGGTCATCATGGATTGGTTGCGAGGGTTAAGCACTGCAACACTGATGTCATGCTGGGCCAACTGATGCAGCAAGTGAATGGGTATATCGATGTTGGCGATTAGAGTCACCTGCTCCAACAGACGCAAAGGGATACTGGAGGGTTTGCGATCTGGACGATGGATTTTCAGGGCAAGGCCTTCAAGCTCAAGACGCGTGTCTTTGTGGTCAATGATCAAATGCTGGGTCATCGTGAACCTCTTTATTATTGATTTCAGGAAACCAGCACCAGATCCTCATCCAGAGGGGGCTGCGCCTGCCCCAAGTAGATGGGTTCTCGCTGGCTATCGAGGCGAATGCAAAACAGGCTTTCGCTTTGCGGGGTTTGCTGCTGTAGAGCTTGCACTAGAGCCCCCTTCTCTACCCCGGTGAGATAGCACTCAAATGCAGAAAGCTGCTGACCGCTGGCCTGATGACGCAGGTGTTTTCTGGCCTGGCGCTGTAGGCGTGGTATGCCCAGGTCATAGGCCAAAAAATAAAGCCCCCTCTTACTCATGGGTATCCACCAGCCCGCTTGCGGCAAGCGCTATGCTGGCATCATCCCCTGTAGTGCCGCGTGTGAAGGCGTCCGAGTAAAACAGGCGAGTCAGGGTGCGGCGCTTGAGCTTGCCCTGACGCAAATCATTCAGCCAGCCACTGACTTGTGAGGACACTTGAGAGCCGTCATTGGCCACCAGGCGGTCGGCGGCACCATCACTCATGGCGGCAAACCCAGTAAGGTTGTCAGTGGGATGAACACCGACCTGAACATCGCTGGGTTGCAAGTGATCATCAATAAAGGTGGTTTGATTGGCAAATTCACCTTTGCCAACTTCACCGAGGGTCCGCAATTCAGGATGAAGTTGGCCCTGTTCTTTACGCAGCTGCTCGACCACCAGCGCACCATCCCCAATCTTGACCCACAACAAATGTGCTTTGCCCTGGATTGCGAACAACAGCGTGCAGCGAAAATCTTTCTGGGGGCGGCGATGCTGGGTTGCCAGGTCATCCAGGATGCCCTTGGCATGTTTAACAAACAGCAAACCCTGGGCACGTGCCGTCTCTTCTGTGATGGCCTGGGGATCATCCAGCAAACTGCTCAGTTGCTTTTCCAGCGTATTGGCTAAGCGACCCAGGCCGGTGACAACCGCTTGAGAACCAATCTCCGAGACTGCCGAGCTGCCCGCACCATCGGCAACCATGACCCAGGGTCGCGGGCTGGCTGCGGCAATAGCAGCATCCTGACAGGGCAAGGGTGGCCTGGCGTCCCGGTGGGATAACCCTGCCACTGCCTCATATAGGGCTTCCCACTTTTGATTGGGCAGAAAAAACTCTGGGACCGGTTCTTCTTCTACAGCCGTCTGGTCTGACTGATCCAGCACTTCAGGGTTTTCTTTGGCGGTGTTTGTTGTGTTTTTTTCTTGGTTATCTTCTGTGGGAGCATCGCTATCTGAAACCTCCTCAGGCATTTTATGAACCTCAGCTTTTGGTTCTTGGGCCAAGGCTTCAGGTGCAGTTGGTTGTTGCATGGGCATGGACGTTTCCTCTGGAGCGGCTTCAGGGTGTTTTGGTTTTTTATTGCGCTTGAGTGTGAGTCTGGGCAATCTGGGCATGGTGTGCTCCTGAGCAGTTTTTAACTGTGAGTTGCGGACTGGCTGTTGCCACGATAAGTGTTTGATTTGGGGGCAGAAGGCCGGATGGCTGTTTCATGCCAGCCCTTGTCCATTTCCTTGCGGTATCGCCGCAAAGCCTCCAGCCACTCCACTGGGGTTGCGCGTTTGCTGGGGTCATCGGCACCCTCGGTAAAGGTCTGAATGAACAGGCTTTTCAGGCGGTGCGGCATGTGGCTCCAGATGTTGTACCAGTCGCCCTTGGGAATTCCCTTGTTGCCAATCCCATAAGCAAAATTGCCCCGCTTCAGGTTGGTCACCGGATCTTCACCACCCACTATGTCATAGGGATGGCGGCCCAGTACCAAGCATTTGAAGAAGATAATGGCCAGAGAAAAGGCTTCGCTTTCAGGTGTGCGCACCAAGGAGGAAAACGACTTTCCCTGGTGCTCCTTGGGGGTCAGATCGGCGCTGCCCACAGGATTGGGGTAATGCTGGCCATTAACCTGAATCTGATAGCTGTCGCAGTCAATCAAGGTCACCTCATCACTTCCTGGATCACAAAGGATGTTATGGAGGTTGTAATCCCCGACCATCACGCCTTGACTGTGCAAAACCCGCAGGTGCTGAACCAGCTGAATCAGATAGTCCACCAAGCCACGCCGATCTAAGCCTGGAAAGTGCTTTTTGTAAAGCAGTGCATGAGCTAGATAAAACATGGGCTTGCCCTGTGCACGATACATGGCATAGCCGATCCAGCGCTGGTTGGCGTCATAAGCACTGATCAAGGGCCAACTCACACCTTTCTGCTGTCGGAGTTGACTTACTGCACGCATGGCTTCCACCTTTTTTTCCAGCTCAGCGCCGCGCTTTTGCAACTGCTCGGGATGATACAGCTTCACCAGCACGTCCTTGCGGTTAGCCAGGGGGTAAACCTCCCCCTCGCCTCCTTTGGCAAGCAGCTCACCCAGGTGTTGTTCCTGGTGGTTCACATCAAAAACATGGCGTTGGCTGGTCATGGGCACCTCGACTGAGTGGGTCAAAAAATTAGAGAAAATTCACTGCTTGTAAAGTGGCCGTCCCTGGCCTGCCTGTTGTCCTAACTCTTTGCGCCTAGATGCTGGCCCAACCATCCATGGGCGGCAGATCCACACTGGCGGTGGTCGAAGCAGAGTTGGAGACCCGGCTCATGCTGGCCGAAAGCCACTCAAAAAACTCACCGAACTTCAGCCCGTCCAGTTTGATGGCTGGTCGATGAGAAAACTCACCCAGGGTCTGTAGCTCTGCCCCTTCTACGCCGACCACCAAAGACACCAGCTTGCGGTTGGAAGAAAGCTGCTTGGCCTTGGCCGCTGCTGACTGCCAGCTGTCGTTGGGGGCACCGTCGCTGATCACCACCAGCCAGGGCTGAAAATAGGCGACCCCGGCACTGCGGTACTGAGCTTTGCGCTCTTCCAGCTTCTTGAGTGCCAGATCGACAGCACCCCCTAGTGGAGTCATACCCCCGGCACTGAAAGAGTTGCAGTGGTCGATGTCCATTGCCGCTGTAAAAGGCAGCTGCTCGTCAATGCGGCCACCTGCGGTGATGACCCCCACTTCCACTGAGCAGGACGCGACTTCGTCGTCGTTCAGTGCTTGCAGAAAGTGCTGAAACCCGGCATTCAACTGCTGAATCGGTGCTCCGCCCATAGAGGCCGAGGTATCCAGCACCACCATGCAGGGGCAGCGGGGTGAAGGGTTTTCGATCAGGTCGTTGCTGGTTGCGAGTTCGTAGCGGCTCATGGTGTCACCTCTCTGTGTGGATGCTGAAGACTGGCTGGTTGCCGTAACTGACTGGCTAAGGGTTTGTGCCAGTTGGCTGAAAAAGCTCATGGGCGTTTCTCCGTTTCGGTTGTTCGGTTTTCTTAATGCGGTGTTTAGTCTTCAAACAGTGACCAAAGGCCGTAGGCAACGGCACCTGCTGCGACACCGACAGCCAGCCCTACGGGACCGCCCAGGCTGCCACCCGCTGCTGCACTCTTGCCTGCGAATGCGGCGAATCCAGCGGTTGATGCCATTGAGGAAACCCCTGCTGAAGTCAAGGCACTGGCCCCAGTTCCAGCCAGAGCGCTGGTCCCTGCATGCAGTGCCGTTTTGGATGCGGCCTGGCCAACAAAGGAAGCCGTCGCTCGTTTACCACCTTCATTGAGAAGGCTCTTGCTGGCCTGGGTGATCAGAGCTTCCGCTGTTTTCTTGCTGGCATAGGTGCGAGCGATATTTACACCCGCAAAAGTGCCTGCTGTTGTAGCTCCTGCAGCTGCACGATTGACCTGACCACTGCGTTTCTTCCCGGTAATGCACCAGGTTGCAAAGTGCTCGCAGTTGTTGAAAATCAGGTTGTAATCCTTTTTGCCCAGCTGACTATAAGCACGACGGACAACCTCTTCGTCGGAGTAGCGAGCATTGGTATGCAACACAGCCGTGGGCTTTTTGCAGTTACCCCTGAAAGCAACCAGTGTGGTTTTTTCAATCTGGCCAGTCGCCTTGGAGGCAAGTCCATTTGCTGACCCTGAAAAATGAATAACCTGATCCTTCCCAACATAGATACCGTGGTGGGTATAACCGAAACGGGTCACTTTGATATGGGTGCCTGGGGTCAAATTGCTCATGGTGTCTTACCTCGCGGTTGCTTCAGGTTATTAAGTGTTTAAGTATCAAGCATTGCGTTAAAAATGATGAACAAACAAACTTGTGAGCTCTTTTCTCTGCCTTGGCCGTCCCTGGCTTGGCGCTGAATTAACGACCATCCAGAACCTTCTGGAAAAACTCCATCACCTTGCTTTCAGCTCCCCAGGCGTGACGAACATCCTGCTCATCCAGAATACGGCAGTGGCCAGTGACCGAGTTGCGTTGTACCCTCCAGCCATCGCATTGCGCCAGGTTGTTCCACCAGAGCTCTCCACCCATGGTGGGAGTCTTGATGTTGGGCAGCAGGCCAATCCGCTCAATCAAATCAGGCGAAGAAACCAAAATACCGAGGGCGACCTTGAGTGCTTGGTTGTTCATGCTTGTGTTCCTCTGTTGCTTGGCGATGGCGGGAATAATCCCAAATTCAGTTGGTTTTCGTCTTCAGATATAAATTTATGGGTCCGTACTTGTACTAATCCCAGGGTAGTAATAGAAAGCGCTGCAACTGAACATTGCACTCTTGCATTTGCGCATAACTCAACTCTTGCCCACGCAAGCTGTGTGGCACATCCATAGATAGGTGCCAGTATTCAGCACGACGTGAACAAACCTCGGCAGCCAGGTGGATTGGCAAGGTGCCAATCACCCGGTCCCCAGCGGTTACCTGCTCTGGAATTAGGTGGGGTACTTGCTCATCGACAAGGAAATCTTGAGCAGCAAGCCACTCTAATGCGCCGGGATGGCGACTAACGAACCAGGTTTTCATGGCGAGGCCTCCGAGGCTTGTTGCGAAAGTTGAGGTGTGTAGATTAGTGAAAAAAACAGCCTACGGTTCGCTCACAAGTTTGTCGGCTTTTTCTCACAAACTTGGCAACCTGCCCGAAAGGCTTTTTTTATGGTCTACTCTCGCTATCAACTTATTCCAAGGAGCGTCCTATGCACCCCGATCAAACTCTTCTGCTCGCAATTACGGGCATGTCCCCTGCTGTCGTTACTGAAACCCTGTATGCAATGGATCGCAAGGGGCAGCAATGGCCAAGTGCTATCAAGATCATCACCACCTCAGTGGGCAAGAAAAAAGCCTGCGAAGGCTTATTGGAGGAAGGGTATTTGAATGCGCTTTGTGCCGAACTAGTTAGTGCCCATCCAGAAACACGTATTTTCAT
>NZ_JACUUA010000198.1 GCF_014859565.1 Marinospirillum sp.
GGTCACCTTGGCCTTGTTGATGTGGGTGATTTCTTCAAACACCACACCCAGCAACGCCAGAACGGCCAGCAACAGCAGCACATAATCAATAACAGCCATGGGATTTAACCTGCAATCAGGAAGGAGAGGCGCAAAGATTAACTGCTGCGGCGCAGCAAATACAACAGATCACTCAGGAATTTCTTCAGGAATCCGCACCAGAAGATCAGTCACCCCGATATCCTCACCGGCCTGTAACAACAGGGTGGAAACCTGCCCGCGGTGATGCGTTTGATGATTAAAAAAATGTAGAATCAGGCTTGAATAACGTTTACTGCCAGCAATACCTTTGGTGTTGTAATAACTGAGCACAGAATCCAGATCATCATCAGACAACTCCGCTGTCCAGTTGATGATTTTACAATCCAGCCAAGCGCGGTGTTCAGACAGCTTAACAAAATCATCAAAAAGCACCTGATCCAGACGAGTCGGACTGGGAAGCTTTACAACCTCATCCAGCGCACTCGGGCAGGATGGATGTGCCGCAAAGCGCTTAAGCCAGATAGTATCTGCAACAAGGATATGGTTCAGAGTGCCCAGAATCGAACCAAAAAAAGCACCACGATCCTTAGCTAAATCGTCTGCAGACAGGTGCCCCGCCGCTTCATAAACCTTTAAATTCATCCACTGGTTGTAACCGGCCAGCAGCTCAAAGTGACTTTTCAGGCTCATATGAGTCTTCTCAGAAATTAAACGATACCACTAGATTTCACGGCTGTGGTTCTTCTACAGCCTAAACACCCAAATCAGCCGCGAGTATTTTGTGTTGGGTGCATCTGCTTGTTAGCGGTGAGATCCTGCAGTGAACCCGAAATGTATTTGTGAATGATACTCGACACAAAAGTTTGGTACGGAATACCCTCTTCCGTTGCTCTTGACTGGATAGCCGTTAAATCCCTGTTTGAGATTCGAATATTTATCCTTTTGTCTTTTTTAAACGTATTGCTGGCTATTGCCTCCAGTTCCTTTTTGCGGGCTTCAGTAAGTACTGATTCAAACTCGCCAGCCTCCACGGCATCCAGCAGAACTTTCTCTTCTTTCGATAACTTGCCTTTGCTCATGATCCACCTCCAAGGTACAGCTTGGTAAATTTCCTGCTGGGTATAATTGTTTTCAGAAACACTTCATCTTCGCTTTCCACATACGGCACGAGATGAACGTATTCTTTAATACAAATGACAAAAATCCGCTGAGTGGGATAATCGGAGGCATTTGGATGCGCAATATCATCCAGTAAGTCGCCATGCTCAATATGAAAGACCGCTTCCTCAAAGGAAACGCCCCGCTCAACTATAAGCTCCTGATTTTTATCAGGGTTCCAATTGTAGATTTTCATACAACAAGACTAGCACAAACGTGTGCATTTTGTCATCAGACCTAAAGATCTGGAACACTAAACAAACTACTCCCCCACTAATTCCACCAACATTTCCGCTGTGGCGGCGGCGAGTGTCCATCCCAGGTGTCCATGGCCGGTGTTGTAATAAACACTGGGGCATTTGCCTTGCATAACACGGGGCATCATGTCGGGCATCATTGGGCGCAGCCCTGCCCAGGGGGTGATGTCTTCGGTGCTGACTTGCGGGAAGCAGGTTTGTACCCAGTCCACCAATGGGCGGATGCGGTCAGCACGGATGTCGCGGTTGTAGCCGTTGAATTCGGCGGTTCCGGCCACTCGCAGGCGGTTATCACCTAATCTGCTGGATACCAGTTTGCTGGCTTCGTCCAGCAGGCTGACTTCCGGCGCGGCGCGGCGGCTGATTTCATCTTTTAATGCAATCGTGAGGGAATAACCCTTAACCGGGTAGATGTTAATCCGATCCCCTACTTGTGCCGCCAGTGCACGGCTGGCGGTTCCGGCGCAGATCACCACGCGATCATAAGCGGCTTCATCCGACTGCCCGGTTACATCCCGGCTGATGATTCGTACACCCTGTTCATCAGCCAGCAGGTGTTCTACCTGTTGTTGGTAACGGATGTGTCCACCCAGGCGCTCACAGGCTGCGGCCAATCCCAAGGTGTATTTGTGAATATCACCGGTGGCGTCTGTTTCGGTGTAATAACCGCCGTAAAACTGCCCTTGTAAAGCGGGTTCGATGGCCTGCATTTCTTCTGCGGTGACAGCCCGGCGCTCCAGCCCACCGGTTGCCAGCAAGATGGATACCTTACCAGCGGTTTCAAACGCGGCCTTGTCACGGTAGACGTGCAGGATGCCACGCTGTTTTAAGTCGAAGTCAATGCCTTCTGTCTGCGCCCAGTTGAACAGGTGTTCACGGGCAATAATGGCCATACGGGTAGTGGCTGCGGTGTTGTCAGCATGGCGGGGGATGGCGGCAAAAAACTCACTGAACCAACTCAGTTTGTGCCAGCTGGGCAAGGGATTCACCAGCAGTGGTGCGTCTTTTTTTAACATCCACTTCAGACCTTTGATCACGGTCGGGAGGGAGTTCCATACTTCAGCATTGGAGGCCGAGAGTTGGCCGCCGTTGGCGTAGGAGGTTTCCATCGCAGCATAACGGTGGCTTTCATACACCGTCACTCGGTGACCCCGCTTCAACAGCGCGTAAGCCGTGGTAATACCAGTGATGCCACCCCCGATGACTGCAATGTTTTTCATACTGCACCTCTGACTTAAGTTTTTTTCTAGTATAGATGCAATTCGTGGGTGCAATAATCCAAAGCATCATAAAAAGGCAGCAATAAAAACCATTTTATTAGATTTATACAGCTGAATATATCGCTTAAACGATAAACAAAAGAAACCCCGCCCGTAAAACACGGGCAGGGCAGTTGTTTTCACTAACAGAAGAATCAACTACCGACGATACGTCCATCTTCGCGGCTGATGACCAGTGTGCCAGAGCGCGGATAAGGGCTGCCATCATGCGGCCACTGGCTAGCCAGTTTTCCGACGGCAAAGTCCTCCGGTGAGGTGGTGGCACCAGGGTGTTGTACGTTCACAAACAGGGTTTTCTGATCCGGTGTTGTGCACATTCCGGTGATTTCCTGCCCAATCGGGCCAACCATAAAACGCTTCAGCACCTGATTAACCGGGTCACAGGCCAGCATCTGGTTATTGCCAAACTGCGCCCACTTGCCGGTGTTCACAATGCTTTCACTCATATCCGTTTGAATCCACAAGCGGCTCTGGCGATCAAACCACAGGCCATCCGGACTGTTGAATATCTGGTCTTCATTCATTGCTGCACCTGCATAATTGGAATCATCCTGTGGACCAGCCAGCAGGAACAGATCCCAGTCAAAACGCGTACCAGCAACCTGATCCCCTGCCTCACTCCAACGGATGATCTGACCCCAGTCATTGCTCGCACGCGGGTTGGCCTTGTCAACCTGTTCCGGTGTGCGGCGTGAGTTGTTGGTCAGAGTGAAATACACTTCACGAGTTGCCGGATTCACTGCACCCCATTCCGGGCGATCCATTTTGGTGGCACCCACGGTATCCGCGGCCAGGCGGGTATTTACCAGTACATCCGCCTGACTGTTAAAGCCATTGGCGGGAGTCAGTGGCCCCATACCAAACACCAGCGGCAGCCATTCGCCGGAGCCATCATCGTTAAAACGGGCAACATACAGGGTGCCGTTATCCAGCAGATGACCACCTGCAGTGGCCTTGTGGTAAGGCTGGGCGCTGACGTACTTGTAGATGTACTCAAAGCGGGCATCATCACCGGAGTAGCAGACAATCGGCTGACCTTCGACCGCAGCGTGGAAGATCACCCCTTCATGGGCAAAACGGCCCAGCGCTGTGCGCTTCACCGGTGTGGATTGCGGGTTGAAGGGATCAATCTCGACCATCCAGCCAAAGGTGTTGGGTTCGTTGCGATAATCACCAGTAGCGCTACTTGCCTTGTTGCTGGCATCAAAACGTACATACTCATCCGCACCGTTATCTGCCCGCTCCCAGGCATAACGACCAGTATCCTTGCTGGCTACACCGTAACGTTTGTGCTCACGCGGCTGGTCACCGGTGTTGATAAAATAACCCGCCCAGTTTTCTTCACTGGCCAGATAAGTATTCCAGGGAGTGACACCGTGGGCGCAGTTATTCAGTGTGCCACGGGTACGAGTGCCATCCGGGCTGAAACGGGTTTTGACCAGATCAGAACCACGTACCGGGCCACTCAGCTGCATTTCAGTCAGGCCGGTGATACGACGATTGCGTGGGTCCTGCACCAGTTGCCAGTCACCATTGGGCTGTTTGCGGATGCGGGCAATTG
Source organism: Marinospirillum sp. (assembly GCF_014859565.1). Next base: position 4,278 of record NZ_JACUUA010000198.1, read on the forward strand.
CTACACCATGACCATTCAGCTCTTTTAACACTTCATCAGCTGAGCGTTTGCCATCTTTCAGTGGCACTCCATTGCGGCTGAGTTTTTGACCCACTGCTGAGGCATGCATAAAACGTGGTTCCACGTATTCGTGGTTCATCACCAGTAGGCCATCATCCGAGCTGCCTTCGTAGGGGCTTTTGCCTTCAATCGGGAAGAAGTGCATACCATCATGATGACTACCCATTTGTTGTGCCTGATCAGCACCGGTATTACGCAAGGGATCAAAAGCTGGCATGCGTCCGGTGATGGGTTCACCCCAGGGCAACAAAACCTGATGGCGGTAACCGGGTGGCAACATCACACCATCACCGTCATAAAATTTCACCGCATCAAATCCAATCAGTTGCGGGCCACTTTCCACACCCCTGGAGGAACCCGCTGCCTGTACAACACCCGGCAACAGACCACTTGCAAAAAAGCCCAGCAGCGCCGCATTTAAGCTGCCCTTGAGCACACTGCGGCGATCCAGCCGACGATCCAGCACATTACGAAAACTTTCATTACCGGAGAGATTACTGAGCGGCTCGTCACCTTCGCCGTGATCAATCTGTTGCAGTGTTTGATGTTGCTGATTCATGGGATTTCACCTGTCTTGGATTTGAACAGAACAGGTGAAATCTAAGGTGGCGGGATGACAGCAAGAAGTTGGTTGTGTGAATTTAATGTTTACAGGGTATACGGCTGATGCAGCCAGTTTCTGATCCAGCCCTGCTGGACATCCGAGATATAACGATAATCGGCCAGCCAGTCATCCTGCAGGCGCGCTGCCAGCTCTCGTGGCACCAGATTACCGGACACCATACAGAAGTACCAGGCTCCAGTATAACCAGCGGCCTTGTCAAAACTGCGCAGCTGACGCGAAAGACCCATAGCATCTTCACTCAGATCCCAGGGCATGGTGTTTAAGCTTTTTGCCTTGATGGCATGGGGTTGCATGCGTAACTGCGACACACCATAACGGCTGAGTGATTCATGCCGTTGAAAAAACCAGTGCTGATGAAAATCGGTTGACTGACCGGGACCTTCACTCCACTCGGCAAAAAAACGTTCCAGCAGCGGGGCGTTGACTGCACCACTTAATACTTCTCGGAGATTAACCAACCGACCCAGTTGATAACGCGGAGATCCCAGTGGCTGACCATCCATCAAAGCAGGTTGCAGGGGTTCCAGCAGGTCGGCCAGATCTTCCGGCAGGTCAGCTTGGTCATTCAGCATTCGCCGATCCATCACTTCCTGCAGTTCTTCCACCTCCAGCTGCCAGCTGGCCTCGGGTGCAGAGCCATAATTGGCAGTGAAAAAATGTGTGGCACCGTTAAAACGGGTCACCAGGGGCTGCATGATTTCCAGATCCATCAGCAGCTGTTCAAAATCCTCCACCTTGCTCAGAGCATTTTGCAGCCAGGTTTCCAGATCTTTACCCAGCATCACCCCTTGGGATGTACACACACCACCGGGACGATACCAGCCGGATCGGGTCAGGCGGTGTTTAAACTCTACCTCTGGCCAGACTTGTTGTAACAACTCCAGCAAACGGCTGTGATGAGGG
>NZ_JACUUA010000199.1 GCF_014859565.1 Marinospirillum sp.
GGCTTTTACCGAGAAAAACCGGATGTCATCACAGCTGCATGAGTTAAATACCAGCAACCTGAAAGACAATCTGCAACTGACCCAGCAGGATTTAAAAACCATCAGTCAGACTATGAACAACATTGCCGGATCAGCCGAAAAGAATGCTGAGAATGCAGAAAGCAGTCAGCAATCAGCGGCTGAACTGGCAAGGCTGCTGGAAAAGATTACGTCCAGTGTCACGCTGGTGGGTGCAACAGTGGCAACCCTGAACGAGCAGAGCCAAGCGGTGACCAGCACCCTGCAAGCAATCACGGATATTTCGGATCAGACCAGCCTGCTGGCGCTGAATGCATCCATTGAGGCAGCACGGGCAGGTGAGCAAGGGCGTGGATTTGCTGTGGTGGCTGATGAAGTTAAACAGCTATCGAATAAAACCAAACAAGCTGCACAAAGTATTCATACAACCCTGCAGGGGTTCAGTCAGCAGGTTGGTCATTCACTGGACGGTGCACAGGAAAGTCAGCAGCTGGCAGAGCAGATCCAGCGCGAGATTGAGGGTTTCCAGCAGCGTTTTGCTGAAGTGGCCGAGGATGCTGGAAATACCTTAAAACAGGTGGAGCACGTCAAGGACATCAGTTTTGCATCGCTGCTCAAAGTGGATCACGTTATCAACAAACAGATGGTTTACGACGGGCTGAATGCTACGGAAGCTAAATCACGGCAAACAAGCAGTGAACAGCTGGAGCAGTGGATTGAGCGGACTGCCACCACAGAGCTTGGGCGTCTGCCAGTATTTGATGAGTTACGCCAGAGTTATCAACAACTGCAAGCTGGACTGGATGAAGCTTTGAGCCTGTATCTTGAGGCCAGCGTGGCGGGGCGTGAGCAAATTGTAGCCTCCATGGAACAAGCAGAAAGTGACAGCCGCCGCTTGTTGTCAGCCATAGATCAGATGGTTGAAGCACGGCAGAACTGGATAGGTCGGCGTTCATAACCTCTCATCACCCAGGAAAAAGAGTGCCCACAGAGGCACTCTTTTTTTGCAGTCTTGTCTATGCTGAAGGAAAGCCTGACGTATCAGACAGCTGTAAGGGGGTAGGCCATGAGCATTTTTGACCACGTACAAAGCCGTTTTGAGCGAGTACAGCAGGAGAGTCTGAGCCTGCAGGAGTATCTGCAGCTCTGCCGTAAGGATGCCAGTGCTTATGCCTCGGCTGCTGAGCGGATGCTGCTGGCGATTGGTGAACCGGAGGTGATCGATACCGCCAAAGACCCTCGCCTGTCGCGTATTTTTATGAACAAGGTGATCCGGCGTTATCCGGCCTTCCCGGAATTTTTTGGCATGGAAGAAGCAATAGAGCAGATTGTTTCTTACTTTCGCCATGCTGCGCAGGGGCTGGAAGAACGTAAACAGATCCTTTACCTGCTGGGACCGGTGGGTGGTGGCAAGTCCTCATTGGCCGAGCGATTAAAACTGCTGATGGAACACCAGCCTTTTTATGCCATCAAGGGTTCCCCTGTTTATGAGTCACCGCTGGGGTTGTTTGATGCCGAAGAAGACGGTGAATTGCTGGAGCAGGAATACGGCATTCCCCGTCGTTATCTCAAGTCCATTCCTTCACCCTGGGCAGCTAAACGCCTGAAAGAATTTGGTGGTGACATCAGCAGGTTTGAAGTGGTGCGCCTGTATCCATCCCGTTTGAATCAGCTGGCCATTGCCAAGACCGAACCAGGTGATGAAAACAATCAGGACATTTCTTCACTGGTGGGCAAGGTGGATATCCGCAAACTGGAGCATTATGCCCAGGATGATCCGGATGCCTACAGCTTCTCGGGAGGTCTCTGCCATGCCAATCAGGGGTTGCTGGAGTTTGTGGAGATGTTCAAGGCACCCATCAAGGTGCTGCATCCACTGCTGACCGCCACTCAGGAAGGTAACTACAACCCCACCGAAGGCATGGGAGCCATTCCTTTTGAAGGCATAGTGCTGGCGCATTCCAACGAATCGGAATGGCAGGCTTTCCGCAACAATCGCAACAATGAAGCCTTCCTCGACCGTATTTACATCGTTAAGGTGCCCTATTGCCTGCGGGTATCTGAAGAAATTCGTATTTATAAAAAGCTGCTGGAAAACTCCTCCTTGGCACAGGCGCCCTGTGCACCGGATACGCTGCGCATACTGGCACAGTTCTCGGTGCTATCACGGCTGAAAGAGCCAGAAAACTCGAACATCTTCTCAAAAATGCGGGTTTATGACGGTGAAAATCTGAAAGACACCGACCCCAAAGCCAAGTCGATTCAGGAGTACCGAGATGATGCCGGGGTGAATGAAGGTATGGATGGTTTGTCCACCCGTTTTGCCTTCAAAATTCTGTCACGAGTGTTCAACTTTGATTCCACCGAAACCGCTGCCAACCCAGTACACCTGATGTATGTACTGGAACAGCAGATAGAACAGCAACAGTTTGCGGATGAAGTACATGACCGTTATCTGAGTTTTATCAAGGAGTGGCTGGCACCCCGTTATGTTGAGTTCATCGGTAAAGAGATTCAGACCGCCTATCTGGAATCCTACAGTGAATACGGCCAGAACATTTTTGACCGTTATGTCACCTATGCGGACTTCTGGATTCAGGATCAGGAATACCGTGATCCGGAAACCGGTGAACTGCTGGACCGTCAGGCACTCAATGAAGAGCTGGAAAAAATTGAAAAACCGGCGGGTATTTCCAATCCCAAAGACTTCCGCCATGAAGTGGTCAACTTTGTACTGCGTGCCCGCGCCCAGAACAACGGCAACAACCCCAGCTGGCAGAGTTATGAAAAACTGCGCAGCGTGATTGAACACAAGATGTTTGCCAACACCGAAGAGCTGTTGCCGGTGATCTCTTTTAACGCCAAGGCATCCACTGCAGATCAGAAAAAACATGAGGATTTTGTCGCTCGGATGACCGACCGGGGTTACACCGAAAAACAGGTGCGCCTGCTGTCGGAATGGTATCTGCGGGTACGCAAATCGCAGTAATTCAGGCCAGCCGCCGAGGTGACGCATGGGATATTTTATTGATCGCCGCCCCAACGGCAAAAACAAGAGTGCGGTGAACCGGCAGCGTTTTCTCAGACGCTACCGCAGCCACATTCGTCGTGCGGTCAGTGATGCGGTTAAAAAACGCTCCATCACGGACATGCAACGGGGTGAAGAAGTCAGTATTCCCGGCAAGGATATCAGTGAGCCGGTGTTTCATCACGGCAAGGCCGGTCGTCGGGGCATGGTGCATCCGGGAAATAAAGAGTTTCGTCAGGGGGATCGGGTTAATCGCCCACCAGGTGGCGCAGGTCAGGGCTCCGGGTCGGGTCAGGCTGGGCGGGATGGTGAAGGAGAAGATGAGTTTGCTTTTACCCTGTCGCGTGATGAATTTATGGATTTCCTGTTTGATGATCTGGCGCTGCCGAATCTGGTACGTAAGGAGCTGACAGAAACGGATGAAAGTCGCCCGGTGCATGGTGGTATTGTGCGTCAGGGTACACCTTCACGCCTGCATGTCGTTCGATCCATGCGTACTGCTTATGCTCGGCGTATTGCCATGGGTTCCAGCCTGAGGAAAGAATTGCACGCGTGTGAACAGGCACTGGCTGAAGAAGAGCAAAAAGATACCGCACTGCGTAACCCCTTGCGTATCCGCGAGTTGCAAGAGCAGATTGAGGGGCTGAAAAAACGCCTGCAAGCTGTGCCTTGGCTGGATGACGATGACCTGCGTTACCGCCACATGAAACAACAGCCGGTACCGGCCACCCAGGCCGTGATGATTTGTATCATGGATGTCTCCGGCTCGATGACTGAAAAACACAAAGAACTGGCTAAACGCTTTTTCTTACTGCTCTACCTGTTTCTGGAGCGGAATTATAAAAAGGTGGAGTTGGTGTTTATCCGCCACCATACCAGTGCCAGAGAAGTGACCGAGCAGGAGTTTTTTTATTCACGAGAAACCGGCGGCACCATTGTTTCCAGCGCCTTGAAGCTGGCGAGCAGCATCCTCGAAGCCCGTTACCCATCCAGTCGCTGGAATGCCTACATTGCCCAGGCCTCGGATGGTGACAACTGGGATGATGATTCCGACCAGTGTGCCGAATGGATGGTCAAACGCCTGATGCCATTGGTGCGTTATTTTGCCTATGTAGAAATCACTCCCCATGCCCATCAGGCCTTGTGGGAGGCTTATGAAGGCATTCAGGAGCGCTTCCCGCACAGTTTTGCCATGCGACAGTTTTTTGAAGCGGCAGAGATTTACCCCGTCTTCCGTGAGCTTTTTCACAAGGAGGGCAGCAGATGAAGCGTCGTGAACCCCTGGCAAGAGGCAGTGAGTGGAGTTTTGAGCTGCTGGAAGCTTATGAGCGCGAAATTGCCCGGCTGGCAAAAAAATACCGGCTGGACATCTACCCCAACCAGATCGAAGCCATCTCCAGTGAACAGATGATGGATGCTTATGCAGCCACGGGTATGCCGGTGGGTTACCATCACTGGTCTTATGGCAAACACTTTCTGAAGGTGCAGCAGGCCTACAAACGTGGGCAAATGGGGCTGGCCTACGAATTGGTGATCAACTCCAACCCGTGCATTGCTTATCTGATGGAAGAAAATACCCTGATGATGCAGGTGCTGGTAATGGCGCACGCCTGTTACGGGCACAACTCTTTTTTCAAGAACAACTACCTGTTTCGCACCTGGACGGATGCAGAAGGCATCATTGATTATCTGGTGTTTGCCCGTCAGTACGTCAGTGAATGTGAAGAGCGTTATGGTATTGATGCCGTGGAAAGCCTGCTGGATGCCTGCCATGCCTTGCAAAGTCATGGGGTGGATCGTTACAAGCGCCCGCGCCCGCTATCGGCACGGGAAGAAAGAGAACGCCAGCAGGAACGGGAAGCTATCCTGCAACAACAGGTCAACGATCTATGGCGCACTCTGCCGAATCTGAACCCAGAGAAAGAAGAAAAAAGTGGCAAACAGTGGCGATTTCCGGAAGAACCCCAGGAAAACCTGCTGTACTTCATCGAAAAACACGCACCCCTATTGGAACCCTGGCAACGCGAACTGGTACGCATAGTACGCAAGATTGCCCAGTACTTTTATCCACAACGCCAGACCCAGGTAATGAATGAAGGCTGGGCGACCTTCTGGCACTACACCCTGATGCATGACTTGTATGACGAAGGGCTGGTGGATGAAGGGTTTATGCTGGAGTTTCTGCAATCCCACACCAGTGTGGTGATGCAGCCAGATTTTGATACCTCTTATTATTCCGGCATCAACCCCTATGCACTGGGGTTTGCCATCTACACCGATCTGAAACGTATCTGTGAGCAACCCACCGAAGAAGATCGTTTGTGGTTCCCGGATATTGCCGGGAAGGATTGGCTGGATACCCTGCACTGGGCAATGCGCGATTTTAAGGATGAGTCTTTCATCCAGCAGTTTTTGTCACCCAAGGTGATTCGGGATTTTCACCTGTTTGCACTGGTGGATGATGATCAGGTCAGCCAGATTGAAATCACCGCCATCCATGATGAAAGTGGTTACCGTGCGGTACGTTCAGCACTGGCTGAACAGTACAACCTCAGCTTTCGTGAACCGGATATCCAAATCTGGGAAGCCCATCTGCGTGGTGATCGCAGTCTCACCCTGCGCCACAACCGCAGCAACCGCCGTAATCTGGGAGATTCCACTCAGGACGTACTGCAACACCTGCACACCCTCTGGGGCTTCCCGGTCAAACTGGAAAGCTGGGATGGTAAAGAAAAAATCAGCGAAACCATTTGGCCGGTGGTGGAAGACCCGATTTGCCCGTGATCATTTTTTCATGCTGGATAAATGATCAG
>NZ_JACUUA010000200.1 GCF_014859565.1 Marinospirillum sp.
TTGCTGACTCTGCTGGTGGTGCCGCTGACCTACAACCTGCTGGCTCGTAATACCAGCTCACCGGAAAGTGTTACAAGAATGCTGGAAGCTCAGCAGAATCGTCAGGATCCCAGACCCTGACGACCCATTTTTTATAACCAGTGGGTGACAGCCCAGAAGCCAACACCCCCCATCACCAGTGTATAAGGCATAGCCATCAGCACCATGCGACCATAAGACAGACGCACCAAGGGTGCAATGGCAGAGGTCAGCAGAAACAAAAACGCTGCTTGTCCATTGGGCGTCGCCACACTGGGCAGATTAGTGCCAGTATTGATGGCAATGGCCAGCAACTCAAACTGCTCTCGACTAATCTCACCCCGTAAAAAAGCAGCCTTGATTTCACCGATATAAATGGTTGCCACAAACACGTTATCAGAAATGGCTGACAACAAGCCGTTAGCAAAAAACAACATGCCCGGCTGACGCTCCAGAGGCTGACGTAGTACCAGCTCAATAAAAGGCTGGAACAGCTGCTGGGTATGAATCACCGCAACGATGGTAAAAAACACCACCAGCAGTGCAGTAAAGGGCAAAGCCTCCTGAAACGCCTTACCAATCTGATGCTCTTCATTAATACCGTTCAAGCTGGTCAGCAGCACTATCACCGCCAAACCAATCAAACCCACCTCGGCCAGATGAAAAGCCAGCGCCACCACCAGAAACACCGCTACAGCCGCCTGTACCAGTAACTGAGCGGTCTCGCGTGGTGTTCTGCGCTCAGTCTGATAACGATCAAAATCTTCCAGAATTGTCCGCACTCGGCCTGGCAGGCGTCCGGCATAACCAAAAAAACGACCCAGGGGTTTGATCTTTTCCAACAGCAGGCAGGTCATTAACCCTGCCGCCAGCACCGGCAGACTGACAGGAGCCATGTGCAGGAAAAACTCCTTAAATCCCCAACTGGCTTCTTTGGCAATCAGCAGATTCTGCGGCTCACCCACCAAAGTACAAACCCCACCCAGCGCTGTACCGATTGCAGCATGCATCAACAACGAACGCAAAAAACCCCGGAACTGCACCAGATCTTCCCGTTGTGCCTCCAGAATGCTCAGATCATTGCCATGGTCATGCCCCTGCTGGTGGTATTCCTTGCCGGAAGCCACTCGGTGATAAACCGAATAAAAACCCACGGCAATTGAGATGATTACCGCTGTGACTGTTAAAGCATCCAGAAAAGCGGACAACAAGGCTGCAGCAGCACAGAAGATAAAGGACAGTAACGACTTGGAGCGTACACCCACCAGCATTTTGGTGAACACAAACAGCAACAGTTGTTTCATGAAATAAATACCTGCCACCATAAACATCAGCAGCAGAATCACTTCAAGGTTGTGTCGCACCTCATACAGCACCATCTCCGGGGTGGTCATACCCAGAAACACCGCTTGTAATGCCAGCAAACCACCCGGCAACAGGGGATAACATTTTAGTGCCATCGCCAAAGTAAAAATAAACTGTGCCAGCAGCACCCAACCCGCCAAAGCCGACCAAGGCCCCGGCAACCAGTGCATCAGCGGGTTAATCAGCAAAAACAGGAGGATCAGGTATTTGTACCAGTAGGGGGCGTTGCCGAGAAAGTTCCTGAGCAAACCCTGAGCAAGGGAAGCAGTCATGATTTTTATCCTTCAGTAGGTTTTTAAGATCAAGTTTGAAAAGGGAAATGTGCATAACAACCACTCACAAAATAGGGGCAGGATCATCGGGATCCCGAATGGCGCGCATGGTGCGACAAAACGCCGCGCAAGACAAGTGCACTAAAGAGGTAATTCGCTCGGAAAAATGAACGCCCAGTCACTCCAGCAACAGGCTATTAATCCCATTAATTTTTCAGGATTTTTTTCCTGTGCAAACTGCACTAAGCTGGAAGGACTAAAAACAGGAGGCAACACCATGTCTACCCAACGCCTGACCGGAATCAGAACCGCCCAACCTTCTCAGGATGGTGACGGAGTCAAAATCCGGCGTATCCACGATTTTCGTGGTGGCCTGGATCCATTCCTGATGCTGGATGAACTCAAGGCATCAGCAAAAGAGGATTACATCGGTGGTTTTCCACCTCATCCACACCGGGGCTTTGAGACCCTCACCTACATCCTGCATGGCGGCCTGACTCATGAAGACTCCATGGGTAATAAGGGCGAAGTACATGCCGGTGATGCCCAGTGGATGAGTGCCGCTCATGGTGTAATTCACTCGGAAATGCCACTGTTGGACAGTGACGGCCTGCACGCTTTTCAGATGTGGATCAACTTGCCCGCCCACCGCAAGCTTGAAGCACCCCAGTACCGTGATCTGCGTGATGCAGAAATGGGTCACCTGAACTGGCCAGATGGGCACTTAAAAGCCATCGCCGGACACTGGCAAACCAGTGCTGGTGAAACCACCAGCAGCCTGGCTCAGGTTGGTGAACAGGCAGCACTGGCTGATCTGCAATTACAGCCCAGCACCCAGCTGGATATTCATGTGCCTGCCGGACAACAGCTGCTGGTGTATGTTTACGCTGCCGAACTGGAGCAAGGCATCAAAACCGGCCAGCTCGGCACCTTTGCAGCGGAGGACTCGGCTTCAGTCATTTGCTTGCAGGCCAGCGCCAGTGAAACCACTGGTGTGTTACTGCTGACCGGCCCGGCACTAAAAGAACCCATTGCCCACTACGGGCCTTTTGTGATGAACACTGAAGTGGAGATCCAGCAGGCGATGCAGGATTATCAGAGCGGTCAACTCACTGCCCGGAGCTGAACGGCTCACTGCTTCTGTTCAACACCGTTAACTGCTAAAATCCGGCCTCTTATTTCTTCCATCAAGAGGCCTGCCGCATGGCATCCCAGCCGGTTCACTACCCCTGGTACAAAAAAGAAGACACGGATGCCTTCTTTGCGCTGTTCCAGAACAACATCGCCAACTTTGTCATTATTGCCATCACCCTGCTGGGTATGGGATTTCCTGCCAGCATCGTTTTTGGTCAGGTGCTTCCCGGTGCTGCCGTGGCAGTAATGTTCGGTAACTTCTACTACGCCTGGAGTGCCGCCCGTCTGGCACGTAAGGAAAACCGCGTGGATGTCACTGCGCTGTCTTACGGCATCAGCACCCCGGTGATGTTTGTGTTCCTGTTTGGTGTGTTATTGCCGGCCAAAACCCTGACTGGTGATGCTGAACTGGCGTGGAAAATTGCCGTGGCAGCCTGTTTTATCAGCGGCCTGATTGAAGTCATCATCAGTGTTATTGGCAACTGGGTGCAAAAAAACCTGCCGCGTGCTGCGATGCTGGGTGCGGTGGCCGGTGTAGCACTTACTTTTATTGCCGGTGAAATGCTGTTCAAAACGCTGGAAATGCCGGTCATTGGCCTGCTGGTACTGGCGATTATTCTGGTCGGGTTAGTAGCACGTGTGGCCATGCCGTTTAACATTCCTGCTTCACTGTTTGCGATTATTGTTGGTACTGCACTGGCTTATCTGCTGGGTGAATCCGACAGCCAGAACATTGGTGAAGCTTTCACACACTTTGGTTTTTATCCCATCCTGCCCGGTTTTGCCTGGTTTGACGGGCTGGGACTACTGTTTACTGTTGGTGTTGCTTTGCTGACTGTGATTCTGCCAATCACCCTCTACAACGCCATCGAAACCATGAACAATGTGGAAGCCATGGAAGCCGCCGGTGACAAGTATGATGTGCGTGAGTGTCAGGCAGTGGACGGTGTGGGCACCATGCTGGGCGCGGTATTTGGTGGCCTCTTCCCGACCACGGTGTACATTGCCACGGTGGGTGCCAAGTGGATGAATGCCGGGCGGGGTTACAGCCTGCTGAACGGCGCGGTGTACTTTCTGGCGACCCTGTTTGGCCTGATTGCTTTTCTGGCTGCGCTGATTCCAGTTTCCGTGGTGGCACCGATTCTGGTATTTGTTGGCATGTCGATGATTGCCACTGCATTTCAGACCAACGACACACGTTATTACCCGGCTGTGGCACTGGCTATGCTGCCCTATTTTGCCAACTATGTAATGACCCGCTTCAACCGTGGTGCCGGTGATGTGGTCAGCGGAATCTCTGAAGGCATCGTGGTATTGGGTCAGGGAGCCATGTTCACCGCCATCCTGCTGGGTGCCATGGCCGTCAGTGTTATTGATCAGAACTTCCGACGCGCCACCATCTTTGCTGTTATTGCTGCCGCCCTGTCATTTATTGGCTTGATGCACGCACCCAGGCTCGGTTTTTACGCCGCGCCGGACTTTGTGCACGGCTACCTGGTCATGGGTGTATTTTTTGCCTGGTTTGCTTATAAGGAAAAAGGAACTCACTGATGATGACCCCCGCCCAGTTTTTTAAATGCCTGAGTGATGACACCCGCTGTAAACTGCTGTTGCTGGTGATGGCAGAAAGTGAACTCTGTGTCTGTGAGTTCACCCATGCATTAAATGACAGCCAGCCCAAAATCTCTCGCCATCTGGCACAACTGCGCAGCTGTGGGCTGCTCGTGGATCGCCGCCAGGGGCAGTGGGTTTATTACAGCATCAAACCGGCAGTTAATCACTGGACTCGCCAGTTACTGGAAGACTTCTACAAGGTTCAGTCGGGTTACATCACCGAAGAACTGCAACGCCTGCACACCATGGGTGACCGACCACAGAGACAAAAGGACTGTTGTTGATCCAAACCAAGGAGGTCTAAGTGAGCAAAAATACCAGCCATGACCAGAACTTCAAAAACCTGATACTGGATTACCCTCATCAAGCTCTGGAGTTTTTTGCTGCAGATGAAGCCAAAGACATTCATTCTGATGTACGCATCACGCCAATACGACAGGAACAACTCAAGGAACGCTTAGGTGAACGCTTTCATGAGCTGGATGTTCCGCTGCTGGTTGAATGGCCTGACGGCAGACGCGAAGCGCTGCTCTTTGTGCTGGAAGAGGAAACTGACCCTCGCCGCTTTTCTATCCATCGTCTGGCTCATTACACACTACACCTGAGCGAACTCTTTGAAACGCAACGGGTCGTACCCGTCGTTATCTTTTTGCATAGCCACGCACACCTGCCAGCCAAACTGAGCATCCAGAGTGAACGCCACACTTATCTGGAGTTTAATTACCTTCAGACCCAGCTGGACACCATGCCCGCCAGTCAGTTTCTTGAAAGTAACAATCTGGTTGCAAGGCTCAACCTGCCAAACATGCAATGGCACCAGACAGAAAAAATTGAAATCTACGCCAAAGCAATACAAGGCCTGCTGACACTGGAGCAAGACCCAGAAAAGCAACTAAAATATCTGGACTTTGTCGATATTTATACTGACTTCAGCGAAGATGAACGAATAGTGTATCAACAGCGTTACCCAAAAGAGGATCAGAAGATGACTGGACTGGCAGAAAGACTTCACAACGAAGGTGTTCAGCAAGGCATACAGCAGGGCATGCAGCAAGGCATGCAAAAAGGTGAAGCTCAGGCGCTAAGAAAACTCATTCAACTCAAGTTTGGGAAACTTCCCGGCTGGACAGAAGAGCGAATTAGTACAGCAAGCCTTGAACAACTGGAAGTCTGGATTGAGCGCATTCTGACTGCTGAAAGCCTTGAGGAGCTACTGGGTTAAGCTCGACCTACTGTTTTTTGATACAAATCATAGACCATCCGCTTATTTTTTGATCTATTGAATGCAAAAGGACTATTGCAATAACAACAAGGAGGTTCCATGAGAATCCTACTCACTGGCGGCACTGGTTTTATTG
>NZ_JACUUA010000023.1 GCF_014859565.1 Marinospirillum sp.
TTTTCTCTAGCTTTAAGGTATTGAGCTTCTGTTGCAAGGCACTGATTTCCTGATCTGCGTTGGACAGCACGGCGGCGATTATTTCTTGCTCTGCCAATTCTGGAACTCTAAAGTGAGCGCGATTGATTCCGCCCACAGACAAACCAAACCTTGTTGCACCTGTAGCCAAAGTAAAAAAATAATATCGCGTGCTTTGCATAGAGAATAAATAGTTTAAGAAAGCACCATTCAAATAATCAATGTTTGGCCTGACAATCGCTAGGTGATATCCGCATACGACGCCTTTTAAGTCTTCTGAAACAAGTGCCGGTACAGCGATGTCACCAGGGGTTTCGGAATCTTTTGTTATTATGACATCGCCTTTATGCAGCGTATATTTCGCGATTTCAGATTTGGTCGCGGTTGCCTTCATAAATTTGATATTTCTTGTTATTTGGTGGTTGTGGTAAACATCAGTGTAATTGCAAAGCTCTACTGGGATTTCATTCGGCTCTGTCTTCTTATCCACAGGACTAACGATGACTTTTGCCATCGTATTCAATGGAACATCATGCCACTCCCCACTATACCTAACCCCATTCTTATCCAACAGGCGTTTTTTGCCGGTGAGCAGTTGTTGCATCAGGGCTTTTTTCTGCTGTTGGCTGTTGGCGAGTAGTTGTTCGGAGGTGGCGATGGCCTTATCCCAAGTGGAGAGGATTTTGGCAATTTTCTTCTGTTCCTGAAGCGGAGGCGTAGGTACTGGAGTCTTCTCTAGAATTCCTTTATTGATTTTTACCATTGTGCTGCTACTACCAGCGGCACAATTTCTAAAATATGTTCTAACTTTTGAGCTTTTTAATTGTTGCTCAATAAAAGACTTGTTCGCTTTTCTTTGATCTATGCGAAAGCGCATCATCAAGTCTGGGTATGAACAATTTGCGACTTCACCTCTAAAGCGAACAGATCTTCCGACTTTGTCTGGAGTGTTTGATCGACTAACTAAAAAATCGTCTTTTGCTAGGAGATTATTCAAAACTTTATCTTGTGGTGCTACAGGCTTAATTTCTGAAGCAACAATTCCATCTTCTCCCAGTGCTCCCAACCCCAGTACCCAGTAACCTGTTTCTGAGTCAGCAGAATTAGGTGAAAAGCCGTTTTTAATTGAGCCCTCTATTAAATCTTTTAACTGCGAAACCTCCCAACCATTAGGCACCATAACCCAACTCCTCCAGATACTGCTGCACTTCAGCCTCCACGCCCAGTGCCCACCAATAGGGTGCAAAGCTTTTTTCTACGGCCTTGGCCACCAGATTGATAAAGTCGCTGTAGTCGCCGCTGCAATGGGCTTTGTCCAACGCCTGGTAGTAATCCAGTCGCTGTGCCACTTCGATCACGGTGGCAGGAAAACCGGCTTTCATCAGTTCCAGGTTCATCAGAAGTCTTGATGTACGGCCGTTGCCGTCGACAAAGGGGTGAATTTTTACAAATTCGCCATGTATCCGTGCCGCCCGTTCAACCGGGTGTAGTTGCTGTGCATCATTGCTGCACCATTGGCTGAAGGCAGCCATTAGCTCTGGCACTTGCAGGGCGCTAGGCGGGCGATGTTCGGCACCGGAGATCAGCACATTCACCTGACGGTAGCGTCCGGCGTTATCTGCGTCGATATTTTTCAGTACCAGTTGGTGCAGGTTTTTGATGGTCCATTCATCCAGTGGCTGCTGTTTGGCCACCAGTTGTTCCACCATCAGGATGGCATCGCGGTGGTTGATGGCTTCAAAGTGTTCACGCAGGGTTTTGCCGCCGATGGTGATGCCTTCCAGCGCGACCTTGGTTTCTTTCAGCGTAAGGGTATTACCTTCAATGGCGTTGCTGTGGTAAGTCCATTGCAGCACTAGTTCTTCGTGCAGGCTGGCGGTAACGGCCTTGTCCAGCGGCAGGTATTCGTTCAGCTTGGCTTTCAGGGCATCGAGCTTAGCGAATGGTTTCATAACCCAGCTCCTCCAGGTACTTGGCCATGTCGGTTTCCAGCTCGGTCAGTTGCGCTTTAAGTTGTTCACGTTCACCTCGTACCGCCATCAGGTCGATTTCTTCCTCTTCTTCAAAGGTATCGACATAGCGCGGGATATTGAGGTTGTAGTCGTTGTCTTTGATCTCTTCGAGATTGGCGACATAGGCGTATTTATCAACACTTTCACCAGCATTGTAGGTAGCCAAAATTTTGGAAATATTATCTTCAGTTAGCAGGTTCTGGTTTTTACCGGCTTTGAAGTCGCGGCTGGCGTCAATAAATATGACGCTATTATCACTCTTGTTTTTCTTGAAGAGTAGGATTGCCGCTGGAATGCCGGTGCCGTAAAACAGCTTTTCTGGTAGGCCAATGACGGCATCGAGCAGGTTTTCGTCAATCAGTTTCTGACGGATCTTGCCTTCACTGGAGCCTCGGAACAGTACGCCGTGCGGCACCACCACGCCCATTCTGCCGCTTTTGGGTTTGAGGGTTTCAATCATGTGCAGGATAAAGGCGTAGTCACCTTTGGTTTTCGGCGGTACACCACGGCGGAAGCGGCTGAACTTGTCGTGTTCGGCTTCGTCGTGACCCCATTTATCCAGGCTAAATGGCGGGTTGGCGGTCACGATATCAAACAGCATCAAGTCGCCGTTTTTATCCAGCAGCTTGGGGTTACGGATGGTGTCGCCCCATTCAATTTTATGGTTATCTTCCCCATGCAGGAACATGTTCATTTTGGCCAGCGACCAGGTCGAGCCAATGGCTTCCTGGCCGTATAAGGAATAACGCTTGCTGCCGTGGTTTTGGCGAACTTTGTTGCCGCATTTCATCAACAGCGAGGCCGAACCGCAAGCCGGGTCGCAAATGCTGTCGCCCGGCTGGGGGTCGAGCAGTTCAGCAATCAATTCACTGACTTCTGGCGGGGTATAAAATTCACCGGCCTTCTGGCCACCGCTGGCGGCAAAGTTTTTAATCAGGTATTCGTAGGCGTTACCGATCACATCCAGCGTGCCGACGCGGCTGGGTTTTAGGTTTAGCTCTGGTTTGGCGAAGACTTCCAGCAGGTGACGCAGAATGGTGTTCTTTTGCTTTTCTTCACCCAGTTTGTCGGTGTTAAAACTGATGTCCTGGAACACACTCTTGCCTGCATCTTTGAGTTTTGTGCCGTTGGCTTCTTCAATCGCGTGCAGCGCCTGGTCGATGCGCTCGCCGTTGCCGGGTTCGTGAC
Source organism: Marinospirillum sp. (assembly GCF_014859565.1). Next base: position 3,219 of record NZ_JACUUA010000023.1, read on the forward strand.
GGCGATCGTAAAGGGCATAAAAGCTGGCTGCTTTGGGCAGAACAAAACGCTCGTTTTTCATCATCTCTTCGATGAGTTCCGGCTCATCCCCAAACTCGGCCTTGTAGCCATCGTAGTGATCCTGCCATACATCAGAGATGTACTTGAGAAACAGCATGGTCAGGATGAAGTCTTTATAGGTATCGGCGCTGATGGTGCCACGGAAGGTATCGCAGGCGTTCCACAGCGCTTTGTTGATGCTGTCTTGATTGATCTTGTCGTTCATTATTTGGTGTCCTGATTGTTACTGTCGCTCAGCTTCTTTGCTGCCGACTCTCGTTGTTTGATGCTTTTCTCTGGTGCGGGCAGGTTTTCCGGCATCGTACCGCCCAGTTCAGCAATGGTTTGGCGAACCTTCTGGCCGACTTCATAATGGGTTTGGTTTGCCTGCTGCTTGTTCTGGACATTATCGCGGCGGAGTTTTTCTTCTGCCTGGGTAGCACGAAATAGATTAGCTGCCAGCTCGGTCGATCCCATGTGATCTAGAATCTTCTGGCTTTTCTTTAGCCCTTTTCGAGCATGGATAGCTTTTTGATCTAATCCACCATACAAGCCTTTGTAACCGTGGTTTTGGAAGATAGCGAAATCAAGATTCGTCTCTACCCCGGCTTGCTGTGCAGCTTCGACAAGCTGCTTGTTATGTTCTTTGAGCTCATTACGTAGAAAGAGTTGCTTCTGCTCTTCCTTAAGTTGCTGGAAAGCCCGATCATCGGCCAACTCTTGTCGCCGAGTCTGTACGGCAAAGTAGGTTTGGCCTGCGGCAATCACAGGTTTTGTTGGATCACCATTTTGAACAACCAGATAGCAGGCATAGCGGGAAAGATGAATGTCATCCAGTTCCCGTTGAGATCCTGAGCCCAGCTGAACCATTTTGTTGGCTTCAACGAAATGGTCATCCACTGGTTGACCACTAAACTCGCAAGCGTGCTTGGATTTATCAATCACCTTCTGAAAGTTTCGCCAATCACGATATTCTAGTAAAGGTGCCAGGTCCCTCGCTGACCAAAACTCCAGTCCAGCAGCAGATTGTTGCTTTAAGGCTTCAAAGGAATGATGCTGTTGAGTCATTTTATTACCTCCTTGTTTTCGAATAGGTTTTTAGCAAAATCCGCGTAAACCCTCGCCCAATCGGGCGGGGATATAAGCTAATCCATTGATTTCCCAATAGTCGTTCAACCCAGACAACACTTTATTGGCGGTGGGAGGTGGATTTAGTTGCATTTCTTGATAGGCAAGTTCTAACTCTTGCAGAAAACTTTCCGACGGTGGCCGCCCTGAAAAATCGTCAAGGCTTGGTGAAAACCTAAGCCCAATAATTTCACACATGGCTTTTTCCAATCCTTGCGGTCTTGCTTCAACCACTTCAAAACGCTGCTGCTCTTCGGCTGTCCTTCCGCACGGGGCGTACCAGTAACCGAAATCATCTAAACCTCTTCGCCGATCACCCGCTAAACAGTAGTGTGAAATCTCATGCAAGAGGCTGCGTGGGTAGTTACTTCTAAAATATAGGATGGCATGGGTATTCGCTGTCGGAGCTTTGTAGAACGGCTCTTCTGCGTCACCTTTTATTGCTAAGTTGGGGAGAATGTCCGCAAAGGCATTGATCAAATTTTGACAGTATTCATCATCGGTACTGCATATATTCATTATATTCATTTCCTAATACGAACATTGCTGGTATTCGTGGTCGTTCATGATCTTCCGGCGCAGGTTGATATTCCAACGCACAGATTTTACTCGTTTAAACCTGACTGAACAGTCCATTTACCTGCAAAAAGCGTTAAGATGGGCGGTTTTATGATCTGAGGCATACCATGTTGCTTGCACGTTTCCGTCATTACAATCTGCCGCTGCTGATGCTGGCCTTGCCCTTGCTGGGTGCTCATCTGGCACAGACCGGCATGAGTGTGGTGGATACCCTGATGGCGGGTCGCCTGAGCGCGGTTGACCTAGCTGCTGTGGCAGTGGGCTCCAGTGTCTTTATGCCTCTGATGCTGCTGATTTTTGGCACCCTGCTGGCAACCACGGCACTGGTCGCTCAGGCGCGGGGTGGCAATAAGCTGGATACCCTGCCCATGACGGTGCAACAGGCCTCCTGGGTGGCTGCTTTGATGGTGCTTCCCACTGGGCTGATTATGTATTTCAGCCCAGTGGTGTTTGATTTTATGGGGGTTGCTCCTGACGTGGCGGATCTGGCGGCGGCTTATTTAAAAGCCTTGATTTGGGGATTACCGGCACTGGCCTTTTTTCAGGCACTGCGTTGTTTGTGTGAAGGTATGAACCACGTCAGACCGATATTACTGATCAGCCTGGCTGGGCTTTTGCTGAATATTCCTGCCAACTATGTGCTGATTTACGGCAAGCTGGGTTTTCCGCAACTGGGTGCGGTGGGTTGTGGTTATGCTACAGCACTGAGTTTCTGGTTTATGGCACTGCTGCTGACCCTGTATGTCGTTTATCAATCCCGCTATCGCCCCCTGGCTTTGTTTGCCCGTTTGTTTCCGCCCCACCCTAAAGAGATGCTGAATATTCTGTGGATTGGCCTGCCGATTGGTCTGTCGATTTTTGTGGAAGCTTCATTGTTTACCACCATCACTCTGTTTATCGGTGGGCTGGGTGAAATCGTGGTGGCTGGGCATCAGGTCGCGATCAACTTCACCACTCTGCTGTTTATGGTGCCGTTAAGTCTGGGTATGGCACTGACAGTGAAGGTCGGTCATGCGGTGGGTACAGGCAGCGCAGAAGAAGCCCGGCGTGTGGCTTTTTACGGCATCACTTTTGCTTTGTTGGTTTCTTTAGTGATGGCTGCATTGATGTGGTTATCAGCCCCCGGTGTGGTGCTGTTGTATTCTGAAAATACCGAGGTGCAACTTCTGGCGGCAGCTTTGATCCAACTGGCGGTGCTGTACCAGATTTCTGATGCCCTGCAGGTCAATGCTGCCGGAGCCTTGCGTGGTTATAAGGATACTCGTGTGGTGATGCTGATTACCCTGTTTTCTTACTGGCTGGTTGGGTTGGCTGGCGGCTGGTGGCTGGCAATGGGCGACAATCCCTGGGGGCCGCAAGGGGTTTACGGCTTCTGGTATGGTCTGATCATGGGCCTGACCTTTGCTGCTCTACTGTTACTTTGGCGGGTGCATACCACCAGCCGTAATCCGCGTTTTATCAATATGTTATCTGATCACTGATCAAAAGGAGTTTTACATGTCTGCATTACACTTGATCCTGACACGCCTGCCGTTTTTGCTGCTGGTATCACTTACTGCATTAAACCTGCAAGCCAGTGAATGGGCACCTACACCTCATCTGGAAGTGCAGGGTGAATCCCGCCTGACTCTGCAGGCGGATTTAGTTGATATCAACGCTACCTTCAGTGCCGAGCACCGAGATTCCCGCTTAGCGATGCAAGAGCTGGAAAGCCAGTTTGGTCACTTGCTGCGTACTCTGCGCCGCCAGGTTCCAGCAGGTGCACGACTGGAAGCCGGACAGGTGCGTATCCACCCGCGCCATAGCCAGCGTGGTGATACCTGGCAGATTAGTGGTTATATCGCCAGCCGTGATTTAAAACTGGTGGATCTGCCGGTGGCTGAAGCTGGGCAATGGGTAGAGCGTATCACCGAAGGTCGCCCCAGTCAGTTTGGGCCCATCAACTACCGCAGTAGCCAGGCCAGTGACAGCCGCAACCCGGCACTGGAAGCCGCTTTAAAGGATGCACAGGACAAAGCCAGCATTATGGCGGCCAGCCTTGGGCAGAACCTTGGACGTGCACTGCAGGTGAAAGAAATCAGCAGCCCCGGTGTACAACCACGGATGGCCGTAATGGCGGCAGACAGCGCCCGTATGGAATCTGCAACAGAACTGGAACCCGGCTTGATTGAAACTTCGGCCAGAGTGCAGGTGGTGTTTGAGCTGCTGAATTAATTCTGCCCTGATTATTTTTGATAACAAAGGTTTACGCTGCACAAGGCAACCGCTAGAATGCTGTATAGACAACTAGTGCTGGTCAGCTAGCCAGCTGTACAGATAACCAATCAAGAGGTTGCTATGTTAAAGCTAACCAAACGCCAGCAGCAGGTGCTGCAGATCGTCAAGGAATTCATGCGTGACAAGGGAATGCCACCTACCCGTGCTGAAATTGCCAAAAAACTGGGTTTTAAATCAGCCAATGCTGCAGAAGAACACTTAAAAGCACTGGCCAAAAAAGGTGTACTGGAAATTATGCCCGGTACTTCCCGCGGGTTACGCATCACCCAGACTGCCAGTGAACAGGCCGCCAATGAAACCGTCATCACTTCTGAAAATACGGATGAAGGCTTACCGGTACTGGGTCAGGTGGCAGCTGGTAGCCCGTTGCTGGCAGAAGAGAACATCGACTTTCATCTGAAGGTTGATCCCTCCGCTTTCCGCCGCAAAGCCGACTACCTGTTGCGTGTTAAGGGTTTAAGTATGAACGGCATTGGCATTATGGAAGGTGATCTACTGGCTGTTCATCGCACTGCGGAGCCACCCCGTAATGGTCAGCTGGTGGTTGCCCGCATTGATAATGAAGTCACCGTTAAACGCTTCAAGAAAGAAGGCAATATTGTCTGGCTATTACCGGAAAATACCGACTTTGAACCCATCAAGGTGGATTTATGTGAAGAGAGCCTGGAAATTGAAGGTTTTGCCGTAGGCCTTATCCGGGATAATTTCAGCGATAAACTCCACTGAAATCAGTCTTGGCAATTAATCTTCATAAAAAGTCTCGCGTAATTCCTGAATCAGCTGTTGCAGCGCCTGGTGGATATCCAGAGCTTGCAACAGCTGTTTTTTTTCCTTGCTGTGCACTGATTCACTGTTGGTGTCTTCCATAGCAATCAGGTTGATACGATCAATAACCAAAGCGGTTGGCTGGTCTTCCGGCATCCAGTTTCCGGCTGCAGGAGCTTCAGCAGGCACTGCCGCACGGTTTAATTCATCCAGCAGCAAGGATAAACGACTCAATGGCTGGAAGGGATCTGCAAAACGGGTATTAAATCTTTCCAGCTCCGGCAGGCGTTGTTGCCGCGCTGCTGCCAGTTGTTGCAGATCAGCTGCTGAGGCCACTTTACGCACATCCAGCCGGTAAACTGCAGCCAACTCGCGCAGAAAGGCTACTCGCGCCTGATCCAGTGCTCTCAGTGCAGCCTCATAACAGGTTTGTTGCCATGCCAGCAGGCTCAGTTCATCCTGCCAGTCTGCTGCTGCTTTCAGCAGCAGACGTGCCTGATATAACGCCTGATTAACACGGTTACGCTGTGCCTGGATCATTTTTTCTTGCTGGCTGCCTTGGGTTTGTCTTCCACCGTCCAGCGCGAACCACTCCAGAAAGCACGGAATCCGGTGGGTTTGCCATCCTGCTCCGCCTGCACATACTGCTCTTTGGTTTTACGTGAATAACGCACCACGGTTGGATTGCCCTCAGTGTCAGCCTGCGGTGCATCCAGCAGGTAATGATGCTTGGGGTCTATCTCATCCCGGTGCGGAATCAGCTCACTGACCAGTGGTGGCCGGGTTTCGCGGTTTTTCGGAAACTGGCTGGCAGCCAGGAACATACCACTGGCTCCATCTCGCAGCACATAATGGTCATCCACCTTCAGGCATTTCAGCTCCGGCATTTGCACCGGGTCCATCTTGGGTGGTGCTGCTTCACCACTCTTCAACAGCTTGCGGGTGTTTTTGCATTCAGTGTTGGTACAGCCAAAATACTTGCCAAAACGGCCGGTTTTTAACTGCATTTCACTGCCACACTTGTCACATTCAATGACTGGGCCTTCATAACCCTTCAGGCGGAAGCTGCCTTCTTCAATCTGGTAACCATCACAATCCGGGCTGTTGCCACAAACGTGTAATTTACGTTTTTCATCCACGATAAAACTTTCCATCGCGGTGCCGCACTTGTGGCAACGGCGTTTGGCACGCAGTGCATCCACTTCGGCATCTTCATCTGCATCTGCCGGTACAAACTCATCACCCGGCACCAGATTGATGGTGGTTTTGCAGCGCTCTTTGGGTGGCAAGGCATAACCGGAACAACCCAGAAAAGTACCGGTGGAGGCAATCCGTATTTGCATGTGACGACCACAGGTAGGACACGGAATATCCGTATCTACCGGCTGGTTGGGGCGCATGCCTTGCTGATCCTGTGCCTGAGTCAGCTGCTGGCGGAATTCACTATAAAAACGATCCAGCAGTACCTGCCATTTTTCCTTGCCTTCCGCCACGGAATCCAGAGAGTCTTCCATCCGTGCAGTAAAACTGTAATCCAGCAAATCCCGGAAGGATTCCACCAAACGGTCGGTGACAATATCACCCATTTTTTCGGCATAAAAACGGCGACTTTCCAGCTTTACATAACCCCGTTCCTGAATAGTCGAGATAATGGCTGCATAGGTGGAAGGACGACCAATACCCCGTTTTTCCAGTTCCTTAACCAACGCCGCCTCGGTGAAACGTGCCGGGGGTTTGGTGAAGTGCTGACGTGGCTCAAGTTGTTGCAGGGTCAGCTGTTCACCGACTTTGATGTCTGGCAATACCTGATCTTCACCCTGCTTGCCAGCCACTGGTTGAATGCGCGTAAAACCATCAAACTGCAGCACTCGGCCTTTGGCTTTTAATTCATAATCACCGGCCTGTACCGTCAGGGTGGTGGACAGATAACGTGCCGGTGGCATCTGGCAAGCTACAAACTGCCGCCAGATCAGCTCATACAGGCGTTGTGCATCACGTTCGACACCAGAAAGATCCTTGCCCTGCACTTCAACACTGGAAGGCCGGATGGCTTCGTGAGCCTCCTGAGCGCCTTCTTTGCTGGAATACACATTGGGTGCATCCGGCAGGTATTGTTTGCCCAGCTGCCGCCCTATCCAATCACGACAAGCCGCCACTGCATCCTGTGACAGGTTGGTGGAGTCGGTACGCATATAGGTGATATGACCAGCTTCATACAACCGCTGCGCCAGCATCATGGTCTTTTTGACTGAAAAACCCAGTCGGGTGCTGGCAGCCTGTTGCAGTGTTGAGGTAATAAAAGGTGCTGAAGGACGGCTACTGGTTGGTTTGTCTTCACGATCAGCCACCCGGTATTCAGCCGATTGTAACTGTGCCAGCGCAGCGTCGGTTTCTGCCTTGCTGCCGGGACGGAAGTTCTCACCGGCATGCTTGGCTACCATACACGCCAGTTCAACTTTTTCGTCATTGTTCAGATGAGCCGTGACATCCCAGTATTCTTCCGGGGTGAAAGCACGGATTTCCCGTTCACGCTCCACAATCAGGCGTACAGCCACTGATTGAACACGACCGGCAGAAAGACCCCGCGCCACCTTGGCCCACAACAGGGGTGAAACCATGTAACCCACCACACGATCCAGAAAGCGGCGTGCTTGCTGGGCATTCACCCGGTTCATGTCCAGCATTCCGGGTGATTCAAAAGCCTGGGTGATGGCTTTTTTGGTGATTTCGTTAAATACCACACGACGGTAGCGGGAATCATCACCGCCCAGGGTTTCGCGCAGGTGCCAGGCAATGGCTTCCCCCTCGCGATCCAAATCCGTTGCGAGATAGATCATGTCAGCGTCTTTGGCGAGCTTCTTCAGCTCTGCAACCACCTTCTCTTTGCCGGGCAGAATTTCATAATGAGCCGTCCAGCCATGATCAGGATCGATCCCCATACGCGCAACCAGCTGTTCCTGAGCTTTTTGCTTTTTATCGGTGGTGATGCTGGTTTTACGAGCGCCCGAGGTTTTACCGCCGCCACTGACGGGCAGATCGCGGATATGACCAACGCTGGACTTGACGATAAATTCATTGCCCAGATATTTGTTGATCGTCTTGGCTTTGGCCGGCGACTCGACGATGACCAGTGATTTACCCATTCCGCTGTATATCCTATTGACTTATATGGAAAAGCTTAAAAATGCTTGATTTGAGGTTCCATACAGTAACTCACAGTTGATCAGGATTCCAGCCTGCATAAGTAACAAGTGAAACAAATCAGCGATCTAGCAGATTAACGCTGCTGCATCCGGTCGTTGCAGCAATCGCAGCTGATTAGCACTCTTTGATGGCTCCGCGCAATTCCATACCACGCCAGCGTCCATACATCATGGCGGCGCAGAATAACAACAGGGCCAGAAAGGCCTGCAGGGCACCAATACCCGTTTTTCCGGGGATGATAAAGGTAGTCACACCTTGCATAAAATACACCAGGCTGACAAAACATAACCAGGCATGCCCGCGTGGATTTTTGGTTAGCACTGCTGGTAAAAAAACCAGCAAGGGCAACCACAATACCGGCAGAATAATAAAAAGACGTGCACCTTCGGGTAAAGGAAAAATCACCACACCCGCCAGCAGTACTGCCAGCAGGCCAAAATAACTCAATAGAGTCAGAAAACGGCTCACAGCCAGCTTGTTGTTCAGTTCTTTACGGGGTAGTGGGGCAGCAGGTTTCACAGGTTCGCCTTGTAGAAAAGTTACATTAATTTTAATGCTAGCCGGGCAATACGTTCACCCTGTACACGACAAAGCCGGGCTTCGGTGCTGCTGAGCTGGTTATTACCCTTGATGCCTGCCAGATGACTGGCTCCATAAGGTGTGCCGCCATCCGTGGTGCTGCTTAATTCGGCGTTGGAATAGGGAATGCCTGCCCAGATCATGCCATGATGCAACAAAGGCAGCGCCATGGTCAGCAGCGTAGTTTCCTGTCCACCATGCAGGCTGGAGGTGGAAGTAAAGGTGCCTGCCGGTTTATCAATCAGGGCACCGGATAACCACAGGCTACTGGTGGAATCGAGAAAATACTTCATGGCTGCCGCCATGTTGCCAAAACGAGTCGGACTGCCCAGTAATAATCCAGAGCAATGACGCAGATCTTCTTCAGTACAATAAACCGCGCCTTCTGCCGGAATAGCGGGTTCAGTGGCCTCAGAGTTTGATGAAACTGCTGGTACTGTCCGCAGGCGAGCCTCAATACCACTGACCTGCTCTACACCGCGAGCCATTTCTTTAGCCATGGCTGTAAGGCTGCCATGACGTGAATAATACAGAATCAAAACATAAGGATGTGCCATCAGGAGTCCTTGTTGGGTGTTATTTCAGCAGCTGCAGCACTTGTTCTGGTGGACGTCCCACCAGTGCTTGTTTGCCATTACTCAGAATCGGGCGTTCAATCAGTCGTGGGTGCTGCAACAGAGCATCCAGCAGTTGTGCATCATCCAGCTCGGTATTGGCCAGATCCAGCTCACGATAAATCTCTTCACCTGTACGCATCAACTGTCGAGGTGTCATGTCCAGTTGGGATAAAAGCTGCTTTAACTCATCCAGATTCAGTGGTTCATCCAGGTATTTGCGCAGTTGTGGTTCTATGCCCTGTTCCTGCAGTAGTTGCAATGCCTGGCGGGATTTGGAGCAGCGGGGGTTGTGATATAGGGTAAAAGGCATAAAACCGGCTCTCGTTGTTGAATCATCAGTGTTAGTATTCAGCATTCTACCAGTCCAGGTTGTGGAAGGAACCTCCGACATGCAAAGACTCAAATTATACGCCCGGAAATTCATTTCCCTTCGCGGTGTTCACTATTTGATAAGGGTGATCAAACGCTTTATCAGTGATGATGGTCCGCGAAACGCTGCGGCACTGACCTACACCTCCCTATTTGCAGTAGTCCCCCTGTTAACTGTAATTTATGCCATGCTGGCTGCTCTGCCTGTTTTCCAGGGGGTAGGCGAGGAGTTACAGGGTATGATCTTTGATCATATGGTTCCGGCAACTGGGCAGGTGATACAGGATTATATGGGCAGTTTTGCTCAGCAAGCCCGTCAGCTGACGCTGGTTGGTGTGGCTTTTCTGATTGTCACCGCTGGCATGATGATTGTGAGTATCGAAAAAGCGTTTAATGCCATCTGGCGGGTGGAAAAACCCCGCAGAGGTCTGCAGGCTTTTCTGATTTACTGGACTGTACTAACCCTGGGGCCGATGCTGCTGGGTGCCGGCATGGTGCTCAGTTCTTATCTGACCTCCTTGCCGTTACTGGAAAAAGTAACTGGTTTTGCAGGTGGTGTTGCGGCGCTGTGGAGTTACATGCCGTTTATTTTCAGTGCGCTGGCTTTTACGCTGTTGTATTGGGCTGTACCTCATTGCCGTGTGCGTTTTGTTGATGCGGCTGCGGGTGGTTTGGGAATGGCTTTCCTGTTTGAAATGGCCAAAAAATCCTTTACCTGGTTTGTTGCCAGCTTCCCCAGTTATGAGTTGGTTTACGGAGCTTTTGCCGCTTTTCCTTTATTCCTGTTATGGATCTATGTATCTTGGTTGCTGATTCTGCTGTGTGCCGAGTGGGTTGCCATCAGAGGCCTGCCACAGGTACAGCCGATAGAAGAAAACCTGGAACCAGGCTTGCAGATGCTGGTTGTTTTGCGTGAGTTATGGCTGGCTTTTGCCAAGGGTGAGGGCGTTGGAGAAAGCCGTTTGCGCAGCCTGGCAGGTAGCCAAAACCCAGCCCTTTGGCAGGAAAAAATGCAATGGATGCAAAAAAATCAATGGGTTGCATTTGATGCAGAGCGTCAGGTATGGCTACCGGGCAGGGATTTTGGCCGTATCAGTTTTGCCAGTTGGTTGCAGCAACTGCCTTGGCGGTTGCCACCACTGGAATCCTGGCCGGATAGCCTGCAGCAGTTAAATCAACTGACAAATACTCAGCAGCGGCTTCAGCAACATCAGGCGGAGCTGTTTGCAGAACCGCTTAGCCATTACCTTGAACAAGAGTCCATTTTGGAGAAACAGAATTCATGAAACGCTTTATCAGTCTGGTGCTGATCCTGCTGGGGGGGTTATTGCTGTACTGGGGTTATGATTTACAGCAGCAGCTGGATATGGCGTTGATTCAGAGAGTAACGGGTAAGGTGCCTGAACGTGTCTGGCAGTATTATGTCACCGGAGGTGTTGCCTTGCTGGTGGGTGTGTTTGGTTTATGGCGATTTCGCTGAAAGTTTTATTTGCGGGGTTGACACTCGCACTGGCATCTCTATAATGCGCCCTGTCCAGTTCGTGGGGGTATAGCTCAGCTGGGAGAGCGCTTGCATGGCATGCAAGAGGTCAGCGGTTCGATCCCGCTTATCTCCACCAAAAGTTTTAAAAAAACCGACCTTAGGGTCGGTTTTTTGTTTGGCCGGCGAAGCCGGCAAACCCGGTCACCTGAAAGAAGGTGACGTCACCAGTTGAGCGTGATAAAGGGGTAAAGTTCCTGCTCGATTTTATGCAGTGGATCAGCTGATCAATAAACACACGTTTTAATTAAAGCACTTAACGGCAATAGCGGTACACCCGGATGCTGGGAAGGAAGGGTTCATCTTCCAGTCGATTGTCGGAGCGTTTGGCTCGACTTCTTTCCGCAGGTGGTTCTAAGGCGGGCAAGTTGAATGGCGGCAAGCTGCCATCCGCTGACAGAACAAACAGCGGCATGGCAATGTTGATGGCCTTGCGAGCAGGCAATCCGGGTAGTTGATCTTTAAAAAACAGGTTGGCTCGCATCAGTGGTGCCTGTTTTTGCACCTGTGCCAAAGGTTCATCCGGTGGAATGCCAGCCAGTTTTTTGAGCTGGATCTGAATGTGTGGTGCTTCACTATTCATCTGGCGTAAACGGTACTCGGCTTCTTTGCTGCGAATACGACGGATACTGCGGCCACTGGAATACCAGCTGAAGCGCACCTGATCCAGAGGGGTTTCACAACTAGGAATCTGCCGCCAGGCCTGTTTTAAATGCAGCCGTGCCAGACCTTCCGCAGACAGGTGTAGATGTAAAGCCTGATGCCGGGATGCCAGGCGAAAACGGGCTTCCGGCAGCTCTTCAGGGTATTCTTTGCGTATGGCTTCTATGGCGCGGGAGAAGGTCAGCTTGCAATAGTTGACACTGCCCAACTGCTCCCATACCTCTGAGCTGCAGGCTACCAGTCCTGGGTAACTGCGCGTCACCCGGCCATCCTGACCATCCAGATACCAGAGATCCTGCAAGCAATCGAGTAACATCCGGCGGCTTTGATCAGCAGAATCAGACCCCAGCATCCAGCAGGCTCGCTGTTCTTCCTGTAACAGCTCGCCCAGTTTTTTCAGACTGTCCACCAGTATTTCAAAACAGCTGTCCAGCTGGGAAAGAAGACGATAGTGTGTGCTCATGTTTTTACCTTACAATGGGTGCCATCACGTCGTTTAAGGAAGCTGTATTACATGGCATCAATACCCTTGCTTATCGGATTACGTTACACCCGAGCCAAGCGCAGAAATCATTTTATATCCTTTATCTCTCTAACTTCCATGCTGGGCATGACACTCGGTGTTGCTGTGCTGATACTGGTTCTGTCCGTTATGAATGGCTTTGATCGTGAGTTGAGGCAGCGCATCCTTGGTATGGTGCCTCATCTTGCCATTAAAAACTATCAGGACTTTTCCAGCTGGGAGTCAGTGGCAGAATCCCTGGGTGAACGCCCCGGCGTGGCCGGTGTAGCTCCTTTTGTTAACGGTCAGGGTATGCTGATGCATCGTGGCAATCATCGGGGTGCACTGGTATCCGGCATCCTGCCGGAGTGGGAGCCTCAGGTCTCCATCATTGGTGAACACCTTGAAGGCACCCAGCTGGATGCCCTGCAACCGGGTGATTACGGCATCATTATTGGTGATTTGCTGGCCAGATTCCTGCGTGTGCAGGCCGGAGATCAGGTCACCCTACTGCTACCGGAAGCCTCTATCACCCCCGCAGGTGTATTTCCACGGCTGAAGCGTTTTACCGTGTTGGGCACTTTTAAAGTGGGGGCGGAGCTGGATGGCAATCTGGCTTATGTGCACCTGCAGGATATGCAAACCCTGATGCGAACCGGCGACAGCATCGAAGGTTTGCGTCTGCGCCTGGATGACCTGTTTCAGGCACCGAGAATGGCTCGTGAACTGGTTAATGAACTGGGGCATCCCTATCGTGGTCAGGATTGGACTCAGACCCAGGGCAACCTGTTTCAGGCGATTCAAATGGAAAAACGCATGATTGGGTTGCTGTTGTTAATCATCGTTGCTGTGGCGGCCTTCAACATTGTTTCCACGCTGGTGATGGTGGTGACGGACAAACAAGCCGATATTGCCATCCTGCGCACACTGGGAGCCAGCCCCGCCACCATCATGGGTATCTTTATGGTGCAGGGGTTAACCATCGGTGTGTTCGGTACTATTGTTGGTGTGGGGCTGGGTATATTACTGGCGTTGAATGTCAGTGATTTAGTGTTGTGGATTGAAGGATTGTTTGGTATCCAGTTTTTAGATGCCAGTGTGTACTTCATCAGTTATCTGCCATCCGAGCTGCGTTTTGACGACGTGCGTTTTATCACACTGGCCGCGCTGTCTCTCAGCCTGCTGTCCACCCTCTATCCGGCCTGGCGCGCCTCCAGAATCCAACCGGCTGACGCACTGCGTTATGATTGAAACAGGAAAAAGTGGCATGACACAAGCAGTACTCAAGTGCAGCAATATCAGCAAAATTTATACCGAAGGTCCGCAGGATGTGCAGGTGCTCAAACAGATCAATCTGGAGATAATGCCTGGTGACCGGTTAGCCATTATCGGCAGCTCCGGTTCCGGCAAAACCACGCTACTTAATATGCTGGGAGGGCTGGATTTACCCAGCAGTGGAGAGGTGCTGCTGGCGGGTAAAAACTATGCCCAGTTAAATGAAAAACAACGTGGACAGTTACGCAATCGCCATCTGGGTTTTGTATATCAGTTTCATCACCTGCTGGCCGAGTTCACCGCGCTGGAAAACGTCGCCATGCCGTTGTTATTGCGTGGTGAATCCATGGCTGTTGCCAAGCAGCAAGCCATGCAACTGCTGGAACGGGTCAATATGGTTGATCGTGCCACACACAAACCGGCAGAACTCTCCGGTGGTGAACGTCAACGAGTGGCACTGGCAAGAGCGCTGGTAGGTGAGCCGGGCTGTGTACTGCTGGATGAACCTACCGGTAACCTCGATCAGCATACCGCAGCCAAAGTACAGGAACTGATCCACGAACTGGCAGAAAACAGCGGCACCGCCTTTGTGATCGTCACCCACGACCCACAACTGGCGGCACAGCAACAACACATCCTTAAACTGGATGCAGGGGAGCTGCATCAGTGCTGAAAAATGAAGCCATGAGTTGTTGATAAAAAAATGATAAGTGTAATTCCAAGAATTACACTTAAAGAAATATCTTATAAGGCATCTTGAGTGAGAATTTTCAAAAATGCTTGGTTTGAACGCTTTGCAAAAAAAGAAAAACTGACAGAAGTTATGCTCTTGAATGCTATCAGGCAGGCTGAGAAGGGACTGGTCGATGCTGACTTGGGGCAGGGGGTTATTAAGCTGCGGATAGCAAGACCTAACCAGGGGAAATCTGGTGGTTACCGCAGTGTTGTTTTATATCTCAAAGGTCAGCGAGCATTTTTTGTCTATGGATTCGCAAAAAGCAAGCAAGACAATATTCGAGAAGATGAAAAACAGGCTTTCAAGGCTATGGCAATGCAGGTTCTGGCTTTGAGTGATGAGCACATTGAAGCAATGCTTGCCAATAAGCAGTTTTTTGAGGTGAAGGGTCATGAGTAAAGAGTACAAGTCAGACGCTATGGCTGCTATCCATGAAACCATGGAAGGACTTCATGAGATCGGTGCGACTTCCAAGCAGACTATGCGGGAGTTTGATGATCAATGTCTGGAGGCAGTACATGAGTACACCCCAGAAGAAATCAAACAAGTTCGCAGTAAGTATCATATTTCGCAGCCGGTATTTGCCAGGTACTTAAATGTCACCAAGAATGCCGTCTCAGAATGGGAAAGAGGCAAGAAGAAGCCGAGCGGAGCAGCTCTTCGATTGCTGATGTTGGTTGATAAAAAAGGGCTGGAGATTTTTGCTTAACACATCAGAAGATTGAATATTACGAACTCACTTAATTCTTTTTCGGTGGGGGCAGGCGTTTTTGCTGGCGACGGTTCCAGCTGATAGAAACCTGCCAGCGCCAGATCAGGCGCACGGCGATGTTGGCTAGTATGGCGGCTATGGCTCCTGCCAGCACACAACCCAGCAGCAGGGGTTTCCAGATATGCCGGAACTGGGTAGAAATCCAGTCCATCATTCCACTGGATGGACTGGGATACACAGGTAAATCCAGCACCCATGCTCCGAGCAAATAACACACATACAACATGGCTGGCATGGTTAGTGGATTGCTTACCCACACCAGACCCACTGAAATCGGCAGGTTAACCCGGAAAAAAATTGCCAGTAACGCAGCAGCAAGCATCTGAAAAGGCATGGGCATAAACGCAAAAAAAAGCCCGATGCTGAAGGCACCGGAGACACTGTTACGCGTCAGCGTCCATACTCCTGGGTCAGCCAGATGGCTCGATAAAAACTTCAGTGATGCGTGATCTTTAAAGGATTCCGGTCTGGGTAGGTAACGCTTGATGATTTTGCGGGGCATGATCTCGGACAATTCTCCCTTTAAAAGTGCGCGTATTATGCCTAGGCTTAAATCAATGACCAAGTGTTGAATTGATCCCTAGACAGGGGTAGCACATTGATCAGACAGGGATGGTTGTGCCGATGTTCCATCACCCCGTAAAACTCTTACCCCAACTGGCAACCGGATTGCTGTGCGGCATTCTAGCGGCACTTGATCTGTCGATCCAGCTTCCGCCGGAAATTCTGATTTGTCTGTTGCTGTTCACCCTGCACCAACTGCGCCGGCATCGGTATTTTATTGCTGCGCTGGTTTTTGGTTATGTCTGGTTACTGATCTTTCTGGCCTGGCGGATGGAGCTGGCACCCTCACAACAGGATATAAGCCATCCAGTGCAGTTGGTTGGGCAGATTCTTGAATCCAGTCATTCACCGGGTGGTTTAAGCAGCATCACTCTCAGGGTGCAAGAATGCCAGCGTACCAGCGGTGAAGCCTGTCAGTTGCAAGCACCTGGTCACATCCGCCTGAACTGGTACCCACAACAAACCCCACCAGCAGTTGGAGAAATATGGCAGCTGCAGGCACATGTCAGGCCGCTGCGCTCCCTCAAAAACTTTGGACAAACGCCTAGCACTGGCAGGCACCTTGCGGCAGGTCTGGTGGCACGGGGTTATGTGCATCGTCAGGCAGAGGTACAGCGCTTGGAATCCGCACAAGGTCTATCCGCCATCAGTAATCGGTTATCTCACAGCCTGCAGCAATACCCAATGAATGAACAGGGTCGCCGTATGCTGATGGCGTTAGGACTAGGAGAAAAACAGGCACTAACTGCAGCAGATTGGCGGATGCTGGAACGTACCGGCACCGTACACCTCTGGGTGATTTCCGGATTACATCTGGGATTGCTGGCCGGGCTGATGCTCTGGCTGGCGAAACGCTTGCACTGGCCGATTGGTTTGGCTCTGCCTTTAGCTGCAGCAGTGGCATTGGTGTACGCTCAACTGGCGGGTTGGGGAATGCCTGCACAAAGAGCCAGCATCATGCTGATTATGGGTTTACTGCTGATCAGCGGCTGGCGGCAGTTATCCCCCTGGACAGCTTATTGTCTGGCACTGATCCTACTGTTAATTTTTAACCCCTTGCTGCCACTGACACGGGGTTTCTGGTTGTCCTTTGGAGCGGTGGGCATCCTCATCACCACCCTGCGCGGATTACCTGCAGCACCGGGCTGGCTGAATCTGATCCGAGTACAGTGGGTGCTGACACTGGGTTTAACACCCTTGCTGATCTGGCAAGGTGCCTGGTTCAGCCTGTTGGCGCCGCTGGTTAACCTGTTGGCTGTTCCTTTACTGGGATTATTACTCCTACCCCTGACTTTAATCGGATTACTGGTGTTGTGGTTAACCGGACAAGCCTTGCCGCTGGCCTGGCTGGCCGAGGGTTTTGCCGGCCTGGCTGTCGCACTGCAATGGAGTGCTGACTTGCCGATGCCCAATATCCAGCATCCACATTTTTTGTGGATGGGTTTGCTGGTGCTTTTGCCCCCTGGTTTTCCGGCGCGATCCCTAGCCTGGCTGGGTTTATTACTGGCCTTTATCCCTGCTGCACCCGATCAAACACAGCTTCAGCAACAGGATCACTGGAAAGTACATGTGCTGGATGTAGGGCAGGGCACTGCTATCCTGGTACAAAGTCAGGGACAAAACCTGCTGTATGATACCGGGCGAGGGTTTGATACTGGTTGGGCACCTGTTGTACCGGCATTGGAGCCGTTGATCGGGCAGCAGGTGATTCATCAGCTGGTCATCAGCCACGATGATTCAGATCATTCTGGTGGGCTGGAAGCCGTCAGCAAGCGTTGGTCGATCAAAAATCTCTGGGCTGCAGGAGCCAAAACCTGTCAGGCCGGTGACCAATGGACACTGGGACAGCTGGATGTTCTGGCGCTCTGGCCACCACAGCCAATCACAACGCGCCGGAATAATGCGGACTCCTGCGTGCTGTTGATACGTGGCAAAAATCACAGCCTGTTGCTGACGGGTGATGCCGGAGTAGGGGAAGAGGCTTTTTTTAGTCAGGCACTGCCAGAACTCCTGCAACAACAACCCCTGACTCTGCTAATCAGTGGTCATCACGGCAGTCAGACTTCAACCAGTGCAACACTGCTACAAGCGAGCAGACCCCACTGGGCCATACATACCACCAGTTGGCGAAACAGTTACGGCCATCCCCATGCTTTGGTGGTGCAGCGGCTGAGACAAAACAAGGTCGATCAGTTGGATACCGGCGAGCAGGGTGCAATACAGTTTGTGCTGGGTGACCATCAACCCATGATGAGCTACTGGCGACAGCAATACCAACCCCTCTGGCAAGGTATATCACGGCAACCCTGACAAAAAGCCGGAAACTACCCGCAGGCAGCGGCAGGCTGTTAGAATAATCGGCCCTGTACAAACCCGGAGATGCCTGTGCTGGAAATCCTGTTTGCCGGTGGCTGGCTGATGCTGCCCTTACTGCTGAGTTCAATCCTGGCTCTGGCAATCATACTGGAGCGCTTCTGGGCGCTGCGCATCAACAAGGTTGCGCCATCAGATTTGTTGCAACAAACACTGGCAACACCGCTGACCCCGGAGCTGCTACAAAAACTGCGCAACGGCTCCTCTTTAGGCCGCATTCTGGCCGCTGGTTTATCACGGCGCGGGCAGGGCACTGTACGCATACGTGAAGCCTTGCAAGCAGCAGGATCACATGAAGTCCACCAGTTGGAACGTTTTCTCAGTCCGCTGGGTTCCATTGCCGCCATCACACCCCTGCTGGGTTTGCTCGGCACAGTGGTGGGCATGATTGATGTGTTCCAGCAGCTGGACTTGTCGGCGGGCAATGCCCAGCAGCTGGCCGGTGGCATCTCCATCGCGCTGATCACCACCGCAGCCGGTTTAACCATTGCCATTCCTGCTCTGGTGATGCACCGTTATTTTTTACGCCGGGTCAGTGATCTGGTGGTGGCGCTGGAAGAAGAATCACAAAAACTACTGGATCGACTGACCCCGCAAGTACCGGCAGAAGTTCACCTGCAACTGGATGATGATCTGGTCGACAAACCGACAGAAAGCTCCGGCGCAGCCTGGAATTGAACCATGCAATTTAAACGTCAGGCCACAGAAGCAGTTCAGATCAACATGACACCCCTGATTGACGTGGTGTTTTTATTGCTGATTTTTTTTATGGTCACCACCAGCTTTCCTGATCGTCAGCTCAGCCTGCAACTGCCAGGGTCAGATACAGCTATTGTAGTGCGCGACCCTTTGCCGCAGATTCACCTGCTCAGCCTTTACAGTGATGGCCGTATCCTGCTGAATGATAAAGAGATCAGCACCCCGGAACAGCTGCAGGAACAGCTACAACAAGCGATTGAGCAACAGGATCAACCCGCACTGGTGATTCGTGCCGAAGCGGATACCGCTCACCAGCAGGTGGTCAGTGCGCTGGATCTGGCAAGACGACTGGGAATTGAACGGGTTAGAATAGCGACCCGCCCCATTCATTAGCATTAAGGCAAGAGACATCAGTGACCGACAATAACCACTCCTCACAGCCCGGCCAGATTACAGAACAAACCAGCGCCCAGATTTATAAACGCCTGCTGAGTTATGTTCGTCCCTACTGGGTGGCATTTATGCTCAGCGTACTGGGGTACGCCATTTATGCTGCCTCCAGCACCGCTTTTGCCCATGTGATGAAGCTATTGGTGGATTCCATACAAGATGGCATGGATGGCAAACGCCTGTTTTTCCCGCTGCTGGTAGTGGGAATTTTTGCCATGCGTGGGGTGGGTACCTTTCTGGGTACTTATTTTATGGCGCATGTGGCACGTCAGGTAGTGCACTTTTTACGCTTGGATCTGTTCAAAAGTTTTCTGGTATTACCCGCCCGTTTTTATGACCACAACTCATCCGGGCATCTGGTTTCGCGTTTGACCTATAACGTCGAGCAGGTCACCGGAGCCGCCACCAACGCCATTACCGTCCTGATTCGTGAAGGTCTGTTTGTCATCGGGCTGATGACCTATCTGGTCTGGGTCAACTGGGCACTGGCACTGGTGTTTGTTGCTGTAACACCCATCATCGGGGTGACGGTGAGCTATGCCAGCAAACGCTTCAGAAAAATCAGCCGTCGTATTCAGGGGTCCATGGGGGATGTCACCCATGTGGCTTCCGAAGCCATCAGTGGTTACCGTGTGGTGCGCAGTTACGGTGGCAGTGAATTTGAATACCAGCGTTTTCTGCACGCCAGTGATTACAACCGCAAACAAGCCATGAAAATGGCACTCACCAAAGCCATCAACACCCCAGTGGTGCAGCTGATTGTGGCCGTGGCACTGGGTTTTCTGGTGTGGCTGGCGCTGTCGCCGGATCTGATGGGCGACATGACACCCGGTGAGTTCATTGCCTTTTTAACCGCTGCATCTTTGATGGCTAAACCCCTGCGCCAACTGACTGAGATTAACAATACCATCCAGCAGGGGCTGGCAGCTTCTCAGGATGTGTTTGCCTTTCTGGATGCACCCACCGAACCGGACTCAGGCACCCGCACCCTGGATCGTGCCGAAGGGCGGGTGGAGTTTGATCAGGTCAGTTTCAGTTATGGCGCCGATCAACCCCAGGTACTCAAAAACATCAACCTGAAAGTAGAGCCGGGTGAAATGATTGCGCTGGTCGGACGCTCCGGCAGTGGTAAATCGACCCTGGCCAGCCTGATTCCGCGTTTTTATGAACTGGAACAGGGGCAGATCCGACTGGATGGCATTCCGATTGCAGAACTGACACTCAGCAGCCTGCGTCAGCAGATTGCCATCGTCACCCAGCAGGTCACCCTGTTTAACGACACCCTGGCGGCCAACATCGCTTATGGCATCAGCAATCCAGATCGTAAAGCCATCGAAGCCGCCGCCAAAGCAGCCTACGTGATGGACTTTGCAGAAAAACTGCCGCAAGGGCTGGATACCCTGGTCGGTGATAATGGTGTGTTGTTGTCCGGTGGTCAGAGACAACGTATCGCCATTGCCCGCGCGATCATGAAAAACGCCCCCATCCTGATTCTGGATGAAGCCACTTCGGCACTGGATACCGAATCAGAACGCTACATCCAGCAGGCGCTGGAGCATGTGATGCAAGGGCGCACCACCTTTGTGATTGCCCACCGTTTATCCACCATCGAAAAAGCTGATCGAATTCTGGTGGTAGCAGAAGGGGAGATCGTGGAATCCGGCACCCATGAACAACTGATTCAGAAGGATGGTACTTATGCCATGCTGCACAAGATGCAGTTTCACGAACAGGTGACACCCCAGTAATGAAGCTGCAGCAATGGGTGGAACAACACTGGTATGCCAGAAATCCAGGTGTTCTGGGTTTGCTGGCACCTCTGGAGGCGCTCTACTGCCATACAATGCAGCAGCGCCAACAGGCTTACCAACAAGGCAAAAAGCCATCCAGCCACCCCGGTGTGCCGGTGGTGATTGTCGGTAACCTCACCGTGGGCGGCAGTGGTAAATCTCCAGTGGTAGCAGCACTGGCTGATTATTTTTGTCAACAAGGTTGGAAACCCGGCATCATCAGCCGGGGTTACGGCGGTAAAGCCAGCCACTACCCCTTACTGGTTACGGCCAGCAGTGATCCGGCAGCAGTGGGTGATGAACCCCTGATGCTGGCACAACAAACCAGCTTGCCGGTCGCTGTTGATCCAAACCGCCCGGAAGCTGCCCGCTTGTTGGTCGAACAAGGCTGTAACCTGCTGTTAGCAGATGATGGCTTGCAACATCTGGCATTACAAAGGGATATCGAACTGGTGGTGCTGGATGGTGCTCGTGGACTGGGCAACGGACATTGCCTGCCGGTGGGGCCATTAAGAGAAACAACCAAGCGTTTAAACAGTGTCGATTTTATTCTCTGCCAGGGTGAGTTAACCGTACCCCTGCCAGCGGATTGCCCTGCCGTAGATCAACGCTGGATCCACTACCGCCTGCAACAAACCGGCTGGCGCTGTGGTGATGGTCAGACGCAAACCGACATGCCATTCAAATCCGGTCAGCAGGTACATGCCCTGGCCGGTATCGGTAACCCACAGCGTTTTTTTGATCAACTGCGGCAGCAAGGGCTGGATGTGATTGAACACCCGTTAAAAGACCATGCAACGATGGATGCCCGCCTGCTGAATCTGCCCGGCGAGCAACCCATCCTGATGACCGCCAAGGATGCGGTAAAACTTAAACCCTGGCTGAACACACGTCACTGGGTGGTGGAAGTGCAGGCTGACTTACCGCAAACCCTGCTGGATGCCCTGCAAAACAAGCTTAATACACTGCAACAGAAGCCCAGACCATGATTGAAGCCCCCGCCATACCACAAATTGAAGCCTTTTTAAAATGCCGCACCCCGCAAGCCTGGGTGGATGCCGCGCTGGATCAAATGGATATTTTGTTAATCGACCATGCCCAGTGTGAAAAAAAGCCGCAGCAGCAGCCATGATAGCGTGTTTAGATTTCATTCAGGTGTGCCGACCAAAGATAAAGCTAAGCCCCTGTAAAGGGTCAAAGGTTTATGCTATAAGCCTTATAGGAAACCTGATAATCCTGAACCTGACCGATCAGAAAGAGGAAACATTATGACCTTTAAACCAACGCGTATCGCCCTGGCACTGGCAGCACTTAGCCTGCCTTTTGCTGCTGTAACTGCCTCTGCCAACCAATCCTTAGTTAGCCCTGGTTACTCAGCAACGATTGGTGGTGTATCCAACCGTTCCAGTATTCATTCCAGCTCACACAACCCGGCCAGTAACTCCATCCTGATTAAACAGGATGAAAAAATGCGCTTTGGTTACCTGAGTAATCTAGGTGGTTATCTGGAGCTGGGTGAAGTGGATGACCTGGATCTGGTCATTGATAATCTGGTTGATGATATGGATGCTGTGGATACGATTAATCTTCCATCCAGTAAACAGCGCCTTGCTGAGCGTTATCCGAATGTTGAAAGAAATAATCAAACCGAGAGTCAGCTGGAAGCGGCTTATCTTGAGGCCATCTCAAGTGAGGTGAATAACAATCTGCTGGCAGAGCTGGAAAAAGGTGGTCAGATACGTTTTGGCACCCAGATTCAGGCACCACTGACACCCTTCCTGATCCGCAGTGAAAAAGCACGCGGTACTTTCAGTGTAAATGCCTCTGCCTCCATGCAGTTTAAAGGTGGCTTTCTAGGTGGACCTTTTGGTGTGGAAACTACCTTTAAGGCTGGAAATACATCATTTGGTGCCATCAATCTGGATCTGACCAAAGTAGCTGGTATTGTGCCGGATCTGGAGGATATTGTTGATGACACAGAAAAAAGCGATGCGGATAAGGTAGCAGCCATAGAGACCCTACTGGCAAATAATGGAATGCTGGCCGGTAATGAGGCAACCATCGAAGCACTTAAAAAACACTATAATGTAAAGACCGCGTCAGTTACACCAGCATCGTCCACTCTGCAATCTGAATCTAAGCTCACCACCAATTCTGGTCTGGATGTGCGGGCAGCAACCCTGGCTCATCTGGGTTTGGGTTATGGCACCAATCTTACCAATTGGAGTGAACTGACCCTGCCAAAAGGTGAGTTGGAACTGGGTGCCCGCCTTAACCTGTATCAAGTCGAACTGGCGCGTAACTTTGTATCCATTCAGGCAGAAAACAACTCAAACGATAATGACAGCACCAGCGATAAGCTGACCGATGATTTTACCGACAACACCACCAACGCCACTGCCCTTGGTCTGGATGTTGGCATGTTGTGGCATGATGACAATTTTCAGGCTGGTCTGACCATCTACAACCTGAATGAACCCAGCTTTGATTACCCTGATCTGGCAACCTACCTGACCGGTGAAACCCTGACAGCACTGCAAGGCTTAGAAGTAGCGGGAAAAACCAAAGTAGCAGATTCAGTGTCTATGACCCGCCATGCTGTTCTGGAAGGTGCCTACTACACCGATAATCGCAACTGGGTTGTGCAAGGCTATTTCACTCTGGGTACTGCGACAAACCTGGTGGGTGATGAGTCACAAGATATGGGTATTTCAGCCGGTTACTTCAGCCAGAGCTTTTTAGTTCCAGCCTTCCGTATTGGTTACAATAAAAACCTGGCGGGTACAAAGCTCAGCACCGTTAATGCAGGTACCACCCTGTTTGGCATCATAAATATGGATTTGGCGATGGGGCTGGAAAGCTCCAGTTTTGATGGAACAGATATTCCCCGTTATGTCGGGTTTAATCTGGGCTTTGAAGAGAAGTTCTAAAAGTTAGACTGATCAGTAAATGTTTGATCTTGTAAGCAAAAAAGAGTGCCGCTGGCACTCTTTTTTGTTGAATAAAAGTTAATGCGCCTTGGTACTCTATGGCGGGAATGCTAGAATTGCACCTTAGCTCAACACCACAACCGACAACGATCGTACAATGAATAATACAAATCAGACTCAATTGCCAGAATCTATGCAGCAGCGGGATGCACAGTTTCACCCCTATCCAGATGATGAAATCTCCTTGGTTGACCTTGCCAAAATACTCATCAAACGCCGCTGGACATTACTAGTTACGGCAACAGTGGTTGTGATTATGGCTTTGGTTTTTGCACTGCTCCGTGAGCCGAATTATACCTACACTAGCATCTACAAAATTGCAGAGATAGAGCGTGGTGAAGCTTTGGAAGCCGTGCAAAGTCTGATTGAGCAGGCACAAAACCTCTATTGGCCGAATGTCAGTCGAGCTTATCAGATAGATAATAATTTAAAATCCATGCCCTTCAAACTGGCAGTCAACAACCCCAAAGACACACTGCTGATTCTGCTGAGCAGTGAAGCGTCAGAGATATCACAGGCAAAAATTGAAGACCTACATCAACAGGTAATCGAAGCTCTACAGCAACAGCAACAGCAAGCCGTTAAAACAACGGTTGAACGCCTGCAAAGACAAACCGAGACCACCCAGAAGCTGCTGGATCAAGCGGCGCAGAGTGAAAGCGAAAAAGCAACAGATATGATCGCTGGTTACACTGAGCGTTTATTTGCGTTGGAGGATCGCCTGCAATCCTTACAGCCGGGTCAGGTACTTCAAGTTGCAGCAGCAGGTGAACGAGCCAAGAGCGTTGGTAAATCTTTGATTCTGGCTCTTGGTATAGTGCTCGGCGGCATCCTCGGTATTATGGCGGCTTTTTTTGCTGAATTTGCAGCTCGTGTACGCCAAAGCTTAAAAGAAGACCAGCAGTAACAGCCAGTTTAGTCACCCAACAACAGCAGTCGTGCACCGCATGGCTGCTTGCAGGAATAACCCCGCGCCTTAAGGAATGGCCTGAAACCTTGGGGCGGTAGCGTGTCTGAAGAACAATGCGATTGACTCAAAGCCAGCAAAACATCATCAGCAATACCCTGCGAGAGCACTTTGGTCAGAACAGCCGAATCATGCTTTTTGGCTCTCGTGTGGATGATCAGGCAAAAGGTGGGGATATCGACCTGTACATCGAGCCAGAACCAATGCAACCAGATCAGCTGGTTGAAGCCCGATTAAAAGCCCTGGTTGCACTTCATCGTCAGCTGGGCGAACAGAAAATTGACCTCGTTATAAACCGAAAAACAGCGACACAACTCCCGATCTACCAGATTGCCCAGCAAACGGGGGTGCCCTTATGAACCCCCGGCTCCGGTATAACGCAGCACAGGATATCTGCCAGACTCATGCCGAACGTTTGAGCTGGGCTATAGCAGAAATCAAAGGGCACTTTCCGCTCACACCAGCCGAACTGGCTCAGCTTACCCCTTTAGATCTGGCGATTTTTGATCAATTCATCGTGCGCTTCTCCAAGTTGCAGGACGCAATGGGAGCAAAATTATTGCCAGCAGTACTGGAATTAACACAAGAACAAGGCGAGCTAAAAGCCTTTATCGACAAACTGAACCGGCTGGAAAAAATTGGCGCTATTGAATCCGCTGAAGAATGGCTGGAATTACGAGAAATGCGTAACCAGTTTGCACATGATTACCCTGAAGAACTGGAAATCCAGGCCAGCTTGCTCAACAAAGCTTTTAAGCTCAGTGAGAGGTTGTTAGCGATACTGGAAAGTGTCAGTCACTTTGCAGAGCGTTATTGAACAACGGCAAATCGTAGCGTTTGAAGTGGAAACGGACAGTGCGGCTTAAGCAATCATGACGGTCTGCGGCGTAATCTGTGGTGCCGAAGGCTGGGAAGAAATTGAGGATTTTGGTGAAGCCAAGCTCGATTTTTTAAGAACTTATGGTGATTTTGAAGCTGGGATTCCTAGTGCGGATACCCTGGCAAGAGGGTGACGAAACTCCTGACAATGCGACCGTTCGCTACTACATCACCTCGAAAGACCTGACTGCGCGAGAACTAGCCGATGTCGCACGCCAACACTGGTTTATCGAAACCAAGCTGCATTGGTGCTTGGATGTTGGGATGAATGAAGATGCCTGCCGTATTCGTCGAGGTATGGCGTCAGAGAATTTGGCTGGAATCAGGCATATTGCGATGAATTATCTGAAAAGCGAAACCAGCTTCAAGGCTGGGATCAAGCGGAAGCAGAAGAAGGCAGGGATGATGGATAGTTATCTGGCTACAATCCTTGCAGCATAAGGGTTTTCATGCATTTTCCCTGAAGGACAGAACCATGTCCGAAAAAGTAGCGCGTAAAAAACTTCCCATCGGTATCCAGACCTTCGCAGACATCCGCGAAGACGGTTACTACTACGTGGATAAAACCCCGCACATTCACCGGCTGGTGGAAGAGGGCAAGTATTATTTTCTCTCCCGCCCTCGGCGCTTTGGCAAAAGCCTGCTGCTGGATACCATCGACTGCCTCTTTTCAGGCCGCGAACAGTTATTTGAAGGCCTGTACATTAAAAACCGCTGGGACTGGAATAAAAAGTACCCGGTCATCCGCATCAGTTTTGGCAGTGGTGTGCTGACCAGCCGTGAGCAGCTGGATCAGCGCATTCGAGAACAGTTGTACGTCAACCGGCAGCGGTTAGGTGTTGAGCCGGATCATGCCACCGATATTGCCGGTGAGTTTGCTGAGTTGATTCGCCTGGCTCACAGCACCCACAGCCAGCGAGTGGTGGTGCTGATTGATGAATACGACAAGCCGATTCTGGACAACATTCTGGATTCAGAAAAAGCCCGCGAACAACGCGAAGGCTTAAAAAACCTGTATAGCGTGCTGAAGGACTCAGACGAACACCTGGCCTTTGTATTGCTGACCGGTGTTTCCAAATTCAGCAAGGTCAGTCTGTTCTCTGGCCTTAATAACCTGCGAGATATCACATTATCTGCTCAATACACCAGTATTTGCGGCTACACGGATGAAGATATCGATCAGGTTTTTACACCGGAACTGGCGGGGCTGGATCGCACCCAGATCAAACACTGGTACAACGGCTACCGCTGGGGCGGATCTGAAACCACCTCCGTGTACAACCCCTTTGATCTGTTGCTGCTCTTTCAGGAGCGGGTATTCGAACCCTACTGGTTTGAAACGGCTACACCCACCTTTCTGGTGGATGTATTAAAGAAACGCGGGATCTTCACCCCACGCCTGGATCAAATGGAAACTGAACAACAGCTGCTGGGTCAGTTTGATGTGGATGCCATCAGCACCGAAGGCTTATTGTTTCAAACCGGCTACCTGACCATCCAGAAACACGAAGAACCCTTAACCGGCTACCACCTTTACACCCTGGGTTACCCCAACCAGGAAGTCGAAACCAGCCTGAACCAGGTGCTGCTGCCGGTACTGGGTCTGCAAGAAGGGCCGAGAGAGCGTCGTAGCCTGCTCACTCACCTGAAAAAACACGATTTAAAAGGCCTGGAAGAACACCTCAAAGCCCTGTTTGCCGGTTTACCGCACGACTGGTACCGCAACAACCCCATTGCCCAGTATGAAGGCCACTACGCCAGCGTGTTCTACAGCCACTTTGCCGCCCTGGGTGTGCAGGTCACCGTAGAAGATGCCAGCAACTACGGCAAGGTGGATATGACAGTTGCCTTCGATGGTCACATCTACCTGTTTGAATTCAAAGTGGTCGAACAAGTGCAAGGCAACGCCCTGCAACAGATCAAAGACAAGGGCTACGCCGACAAATACCGCGCCAGTGGCCAGCAACTGCACCTGATTGGCGTGGAATTCTCCCGCGAACAACGGCAGATCCTGGTGTTTGAAGTGGAAACAGTCAGTGCTGCTTAAGCAATCATGACAGACTACTCAGCTATTTTTATCCGGCTGACCAATATCGGTCTGCGCGGCATGACGCTCATCAGCATTCCCATGTTTCATGGCATGACGGATGAACAGCAGGAAGAGGCGGTC
>NZ_JACUUA010000201.1 GCF_014859565.1 Marinospirillum sp.
TTCAAGCATTTTGCTTTGTTTTTTTGTCTCGACAGTACCGCTTGGTTTTCGTCAGCCACTATTCGAGACCCTTGATGTTGCTGTATGGAATACCAGCCGTTATTCACCACCTGCAACCCATGACCGCTACGCGGTCATCCGCTTATATCCCTGCCCGAGCGGACGAGGGTTTACGCGGGTTTTGCTAAGCTGCTTCTTCTCTACGCAGCATAACTGCCAGCACCCGTCTCCTGAAAGCAAAATACCGGCATTGTGCCGGTATTTTTAAGGGGCTTCGCCATCCGATTGCTTAATGTTTAGGGTGACCCAAAATCTCCATCAGCATGGCTTTGTCGCGAGGCCGTCCCGGTAACATCCTTGAATTTCCCTCTGAATCCTTGAAAAATAGGGTCGGGGTTCCTCGGGCATTAAAAGAGATCAGGCGACTGACATTGTTCCGATTTTTCTCTACGCCTTCCGGAGTTATATCATTTGGGCTGATCAGATCATGAATGCCAAGCGCCTTACCCTCAGCGCGAAGCTTTTCATGCTTGCGGAGGGAGGCAAGTGCGTCACCTCCTTTGCCTTGCAAGCCAAGCCAGTAGGCCGACAAATCAGAGCTTTGCTGCGACAGAAAACCAACGGGAATCAGGCGCACCTGAGTGCCTTCTGGAATGCCAATATCTTCTTTATCCTGCCAAAGGCGATTACAGTGCGGACAAAAAGCGTCATGGGTAATGTAGACAATCCGTTTTGGATCGGCCGATCCCATGGCAATATAATTCGTCTCTTCTAAGCGATCCCAGTCTTTGTTAATGTCAAAGGCTTCTTGCTCAGAATCGGAAGACAGCTGCATGCCAATTAGCTGCACAAAGTCCTGACGGGTTTTCATATTGATGATGGCAGGAATCAAATACTGGCCATCCATTGTTGTAAAAACGGGAGCTGTTTGACCATCCGGCAGCTTGACTAGCATGCCAATCAAGCCCGGGATGCGCTGCTCTTCACTCAGATCCAGCATCCCAGCATACTCGGCACCTAGGCTGCTCAGTCCTTCTTGCAGCGCTTTCCCTGGCTGGAATTGATCAGGGTTTATCTGTAGAACCTTCTGTGCCATGGCTGCTGCAAGGCTGCTCCCCGCCTCCGGGGTCGCCTGAGCTTTTGATGGAGTGTTTGCGCTCCCTGTATGCAGCAAAACCGCCATGCCTGCAGCCGCTACCAGCAAGCCAAATGCACCCAAAAAAAGACGACCGCTCTTTTTCTGCTGATACTCCAGCGTACTGGTTGGATCTAACTCAACTTTTTTTTGTGGCATTACTAACCTCACTTTCAATGATGTCAGCCGGCAAGCTGACGTTAATTTCAAGACTCGTCTCTCCGTCTTTGCGCTCATTAACACTGATATCCAGTTGCGTTGTTGCAATGGATAGATGTCGCTCAAGGACAGCCAAAATATCTTGCTGGATCTGGCGCACCTTAAGATCAAGCCCTGGCTGGGTGCCGGACTGGTGCTGAAGGATGATTTTCAGGCGATCTTTCGCTGCGGTTGCAGAGCTTGCGGCAGGTGGCGCCGCCCCCATGACTCGGCGCAACCACTCGTTGCCACCAATCGCTGCGCGTATTGAGTTCACGCAACCTCCTTACGGAACCGGAATAGCTCCCATAAGCGAAATGGCTTTTTGGACTCAGGTATGGTGATTTCCACACCGCCCTCGGTCAGAGCTCTGGCGGCAATCATATAAGCCTGGGCTGCATTGCTGTCTGCATTATCGACAACGACCGGAAAGCCACGGTTGGAGGCGCTCAGAACAGCCTGATCCTCTGGGATGATCCCAATCAAATTCAGGCAGAGAATTTCCTGTATATCATGAATACTCAGCATTTCACCTTTCTTGACTCGCACTGAATCATAGCGGGTCACCAGGAGATGAATAGGCATGGATTCTGCGTGCGCACCTAACACTGTCCTTGAATTCAACATACCGATAATTCGATCAGAGTCGCGCACTGAGGACACCTCCGGATTAACCACCACAATCGCCTCATGGGCGTAGATCATGGCCATCTGAGCGCCCTTTTCTATCCCTGCAGGCGAATCGCACAGGATGTAGTCAAACTGGTTAGATGCTTGGGAGAGAATCGCTTCAACCCCCTCTGTGGTTAACGCATCCTTGTCCTGCGTTTGTGAGGCAGGCAAGACATACAGGTTTTCAAGGTTGCGATCCTTGATGATCGCCTGCTGTAAATTGGCTTGCCCCTGAATGACGTTGATCAGATCGTAAAACACGCGACGCTCACACCCCATGATCAGATCAAGATTTCGAAGACCTACATCGAAATCAATCAGCAGGGTTTTGTGACCTTTTTTGGCAAGTCCGGCACCTAAGGCTGCCGTGGTCGTTGTCTTGCCTACCCCACCCTTTCCGGATGTGACAACAATGATTTTTGCG
This sequence comes from Marinospirillum sp., assembly GCF_014859565.1. The sequence goes on from NZ_JACUUA010000201.1 coordinate 2,430, forward strand.
GGCATTAATTGCTCTCTTTAGTTGGTTGAAAATTCTTAACGCGCTCTTTTATTTGCAGTATCCAGACCTGATGCAGCAATGAGCGCCAAAAGGCCTCCAGCATGCGCAGCCAAATCCATGAAGACATCAAAACAAAAGCCAGCGTTATCTGTAATGATTCCGTGAGCATAAAAATAATCACAGGGAGAGAGGCAAAAGTCAGTTCGCCAATAAAATAAACCGGAGGGATAAATGACCCGCAGTATCGGCAGCGGCCATGCAAGGCCAGCCACGACACGATGGGGATGTTGTCATACCAAGCCAGCGTGTGATCGCAAGACCAGCAGGATGATCTCTGGTGTTTTCTCAATACCAAAGGCCGGTTATAAGGCCCATTACGAGTGCCTAAACGATACCCCATTGCATTGAGAAAACTGCCCCAAGCCAGGCCATACAAAGGAAGTCCCACCATCCATGCCGACCAATGATCCATTGCCACTCCATCATCTTAAAAATGACTTTGCTGGAGTATAGGCTATCCCGTATAGTTTTGGCTATAGATCAGCATCAAAAGAGCGATCCGAGGGAGTGCTCGATGACGAGGGCTGTATATCTATTTCATTCTTGCTGACAAAATCCATGAGTCCATGTTCACCTCCAAGAAACTCCAGCAGTGCGTATGTTTGATCGGGATCACTGTTGCGACCCTTGAAATGGTATGCCTGCACCCCCTCATATACGCGGTCAAAAGCATCCAGATGCATAGGTTCTGCAGATGGCATCCATTTCAGCACGCTGCGCTTAAGACTCTCTTTTTGTTCGATTTCAAACAAATACCGCCGTTCGCCGGGCACGGCCAGCCGCTTTACATGAAGATCCGGATGAGAGGCCCACTGGTTCAGGGTGTCGAGTCCCGCTGATAAATCCATGGTTATGGTTGCACTGCGCTCAACCAGAGCATCCAGGCAAAGCACCATGGCATCCCCTTTAATTCCGGCTCCTTTCACCAGTAATTTCCCCGGCATGGAATCATCCAGAATCAATCCCCGTTCAGCATAGCCAATCAACTGATGAATATCAGGCGCAAAAGACTGCAGAAGCCTCCAGTCAAAAGGGTCGGTCTTGTAGCTGGCTTTGATTTGTCGAAGAATGCTGGTCATGCCCTGGGCACCTTCAATAATCATCATGGATTGACCTGTAGTACGCAGAACATGATCGAGCAGATCCGCTGTTGAGCCTGAAAAGGGATTGTCTTCGCCAGCGGACGCATAGGCTTCTATAATGGATAGCGCCTTTTTCCGCTGCAGAAGGTTTTGCTCAGCCAGCGGATCATTTGCTTCATCAGTACAAACTAATCGCGCAGAGGATGAAAAAGAATTATGGTCATGTACTGCTGCCAGATGAACAGGAATAGGCGTTTTTTTGCTCTGATCCAATGAAAAAATCAATGAGTCTGTCGCCGGGGCAATCAATAAATGCTCTGAAGTAGCAGATATATAACCCCCTCCCTTTTCCCTACCAAGGATGAGTGCTCGCGCCTCTGAAACACTGATATCACCCATTGCAAGTCTTTGGGCTAAAATATTCAGCTGATTGATAGCCTTGGGCGCTGTCATCTGTGCGCTTAAACGATCCATCGCCATATCTAGCGACTCTCCAAGACTAAGCCCGCCGCCCCATGCAAATCCATCTGCACTGATAATCGCCACACCCATGCTGGAGTTGTTAAGCGTCTCCATATCCCAATGATGATGGAATGAGCGAAGTTCTTTGGGAAGGTTCTTTTTGGTGGGTCGCCAACCTTTATCTGATCCCTGCTGGCGCATCAAGGCAACGTATTCATGGTCAGACACGGCGATCGGGCGCTCACTTTCAGTCACTGAAGGCGGTACACCTGACCCGTAAATGCGATCAAGCATTTCCCCTTTGATTGAGCGCCATGCGAGTTGGTCAAGCACCTGGTCTGAATGGTTCTCACGTATCTTCTGAAGGTAAAGTTCAAGCAAGCGACTTGGACGATTAGGCATGAATGATCACCGTTATAGCTTCCATGTTTAGATGACTGCTCCGTGCTTACCTTTTCATGCAGGTCTCAAGCCCGGCATAGGAATTATTGTGCGGAGAGTCTACCACCTGTCCGCAGTATGGCAACCCTTCTTGAGTTCAGTTTTAACACGGCTTTGACCCACATCAAGAGGAATCTAGTTCATCAAAACTTCGACGGCATGGGCGTGCATCTCAGATGCCCAGAACAAAATAAATTGCTTCACATTGGGGGCAATGATCGGATCCTCAGAGATAAAACGGTAAAGAATCCCATCAGGATAGAGCTTGCGCTGGTCCTCCGGAATTCTGGCTGTTTTGACCTTGGCCTCAAGAACAAAACAGCCATCCTCATTCATTGCCAACAGTTGACCTTGAATAGGGGAATCCATTTCAATGATATGCATCTTACGATCTGTTGCCAGTATCGCTTCCATCTGATCATTGGTAAACGTCGTAAAATTCCTGATCTCAATAATTTTTGAATTTAGGTGACTCATCGTTTTGCCCTCGCTGCACGCTACCTGCTGTTTGTAGGGTAAGGATACTGTATTTTCAGTGCCGACCAATTGCACTTTTTTTCTGGTAGGTATTGCAGGTTATTTTGCTTACAGGTTATCCTGTAAGCATCCGAAAGGAAAAGCCATTACATCCATTGATCTGAATCAAAAAAAAGGAAAAACTCATGAAAAAATTGATTAAGGCCTCAATCTTTGTGCTGGGTGCATCTCTCGCTTCAGCTGGCCTGCATGCTGAAGACCGGATTGAAGTGGCTGCAGAAAAAACCCAAAACGAGCAAATGATCAATCGCGCTGCAGGTTACCTGATTCTGGGTAAGCAGCTAACCCCAATGGTGGATGGCTCAGGTATTGGTGTGGATGCCAAAGCTATGGCATCCACTTTCGAGGCCATGAACGGCATGTTCGGCGGCTACCAGGATAATGTTTTCCTGATGGGCGGTGGCCGTTATCTCAGCGGTGATGGCACTCGTAGCTACGGCTACGATTCCAGCCTGGATCAGAAGGAGGACTCCACCTACTTCTCGATGTTTGCAGGTATGGGATACGTGCATGATGTGGGTGGCTTTGATCAAAGCAAAAGCGTCAGTCTGAAGGTCTTTTTGGCTTTAGGTATGGGCTATGCATCTGCTGATACTGAGCATGATGGCTTTAATGATTACACCTTTGAAGACAGCGGTGTGCATGTGCATTACCACTCAGGTCTGCTGCTG
>NZ_JACUUA010000202.1 GCF_014859565.1 Marinospirillum sp.
TTTCCAGGCGTGCGCCTTCGACCACTCGGCCACCTCTCCGTTACTTGTTTTCAGATTGCTCTGTCCCTTAACAAGTGGCGCGTATAATACTGATACCTTTCACAAAAGGCAACCCCAAACCGGGAATTAACCGGTATGACCCAGCGCAACATAGGTGCCGGTGTAGGTAAAGGCAGTTTGTTGCTGCACAGCCTGAATATCCAACTGTAATCGGGCACGACCTTTTCTGGCAAAATCCTGCAGAAACTGCTGCCAGCCACCGGATTGCTGGCAGCGGCAATGCATTTCAAAATCCCCGGTAATCGGTGCCAGAAACGCATTGGAGGATTCCTTGACCACCACCGGGCAGCGCTTTGCATGTTCATCCAGCAGCAGGGTGACGTAACACCAGCCCAGCAGGGTTGCCAGTCCGGCCACACCACCACCAAAACCTGTACCTTTGTCATTCACCAAAGGAGCAAGCTCCAGCTTGAACACCAGCACCTCATCACGCCACTCCAGCTTCCTGATACCCATATGTTCCGTCAGGGGTATCGCCTGTTGCAGCCAGGGCAAGAACTCATCAGCAATCGGTTGCATTACACCCAGCGCTCCACAAAGTCATCCAGTGCAAGATCCGGTAGGGGTTTACGTCGCCCGGCAGGTGTACCCAGATAAATAAAACCCACCAGCTCATCACTTTCCGCCAGTTTTAGTGCCGCACGCACATGCTGATCAAAACAGACCCAGCCGGAACGCCAGATGCCAGCAAAACCTTCAGCCTCGGCAGCCAGCAGCAGTGCATGGGCAGCACAGCCTGCTGATAACAACTGCTCAGAGGCGGGCACCTTGGGGTGCTGCTGAATTTTTGCCACCACAGCAATGATCATTGGTGCCCGTTGTGCCATCATACGCAGCTTGTTCAGCTCTTCCACATCCGTGCTCGCATCACGTTGCTGCCGGGCTTCGGCATATATCTCACCCAGAGCGGCAAGGCCGGTGCCGGAAAACTCGATAAAACGCCAGGGTTTGAGTCCAGCATGATCCGGTGCTCTGAGTGCTGCACGGTACATACGCTCCAGTGGCTGTCCCTGTGGATAGGGTTCAGTCAGCCGGGGATGGGAATTTCGATTCAACAATAATTCGATTGCTTGCATGAATTAACTCCGGTGTTGCAATTTTTAATGCCGGTTCGGTTGCTACCAGCGCTGCAGCAGCTTAATCTTTACAGATTATTCACCAAGACCAACACCCTTGAGGAAAGCTTACCATGGTGTTATCACCCCTGGCAGTTGTATTGCTGGCTCAGTTAGGTGTCCTGCTGTTCGGGATCATCTTTTTTCAGAAGCTGCAAAAACGCCGCCTCATCAAGGAAATGGATGCACTGAAGTCATCCGGCACACACCATCAAGCACCAAAGCTATCGGCTTCTGATGATGGATTTGATCGACCCCAGGCTGAATTGTTATTAAACCGTCTTTATCAGAGCTCTCTGGACATCACCTCCGAAGCTCCGGCTGCCAGAGATGAATGCCGCAACCAGCAGCAGCTGTTACATGCACTGGCTGAGTGTCTGGATATTGAAATGAACCAGCCAGCAAGTAAGACTGCACCGTCTGCGGAAGCACCGGTAGCGGCAGCAGCAGCGACTGCAACGGCTGCCACTGCGACTGAAAGACCCGAGGCACCGGTGATTGAACCTTATGAAGAAAGCGAAATTCTTTCTCAGGAAGAACTGGATCAGGCGCTGGGTGAAACCGACGGACTGGAAGAGTTTAATCTGGATGATTTTGAAGAGCTGGAAACCAGCGACAACGCGGATCAGGAAGATGACATCCCGTTACCCGGTGAAGAGCCGGAGCTGCCGGAAGACACCCTGCAGGCCACACTGGATAATCTGGATGACTTTGATTTCAGCGACCTTGAGGAAGAACTCCTCAAGGACGATGACAAGAAATAACCACAAACGGGGTATTACTGACGTATGCCCCGTCCCCGCTCCAGCAGCCACAAGGCTAGTGCAAAAAACACCACAATAAACAGGCAAATGGTGCCCAGCGCTGCCCAGTGGTTAATATCTGAAACACCCAGAATGCCGTAACGGAAGGTATTCACCATATACAGCACCGGATTAAACAGCGACACACCCTGCCAGAATTCCGGCAACAGCTGAATGGAATAAAACACCCCGCCCAGATAAGTCAGTGGTGTCAGCACAAAAGTCGGGATGATGGCAATATCATCAAACTTGCGAGCAAACAGCGCATTGATAAACCCACCGATGGCAAACAGCACTGCCGTCAGAAAAACAACCGTGATGGTCACAAACAGGTTGTGAACCGTCAGCTCGGTAAAAAACAGCGCCAGTATTGTCACAATCAGGCCGACCAGCAGCCCACGAGTGACACCCCCCAGCACATAACCGGATAAAATCACCCAGCCCGGCACCGGTGCCACCAGTATTTCTTCCACCGATTTCTGAAACTTGCTGCTGAAGAAAGATGACGTGACATTGGCATAACTGTTGGTGATTACGGACATCATGATCAAACCCGGCATGATGAACTGCATGTAGTTAAAGCCACCCATGTCACCGATACGGCTGCCAATCAGGTTGCCGAAAATTACAAAATACAGCGCCATAGTGATGGCGGGTGGCAACAGGGTCTGTGCCCAGATGCGGGTGAAACGCCGTACTTCCTTGATCAGAATGGTATTAAAAGCAACCCAGTAAATACGAACAGGACTCATCAGACACTCACTTCTTCAGGTTTTTTATCGGCTTTAAAATCACTGGCGGCGGTTTTTTCCACCAGAGAGACAAACAACTCCTCCAGCCGGTTAGCCTTGTTGCGCAGGCTCAGCACTTCAATGTCCTGCTGCAGCAAAGCAGCAAAGACCTGGCTGATGTTCTGTCCTTTTTTGACTTCCACTTCCAGCGTGGTGGCATCTCTTAAACGGGTGACAAAGTTCGGCAAGCTAGGAGTTTCTTCCAGAGGTCGCACCATATCTAGCACAAAGGTTTCACTGTTCAGCTCACCCAGCAGTGACTTCATACTGGTGTTTTTGACAATTTCACCCTGATCAATAATGGCAATGTTACGGCAGAGGTTTTCAGCTTCTTCCAGATAATGCGTGGTCAGAATGATGGTGGTGCCCTGCCGGTTGATCTCCTGCATAAAACTCCACATCGACCGACGCAGTTCAATATCCACACCCGCCGTTGGCTCATCCAGAATCAGCAGTCTGGGGTTATGCACCAGTGCACGGGCGATCATCAGGCGACGTTTCATACCACCAGAAAGCATCCGCGCCTGCTGGTGCCGCTTATCCCACAAACCCAGGTCACGCAGCAATTGTTCTGTCCTGGGTCGTGCCTGCTTTTCAGTCAATCCCTGATAACCGGCTGAGGTGAGCACGATATCTTCAACCTTCTCAAACACACTGAAGTTGAATTCCTGCGGCACCACACCAATCATCTGTTTGGCTCTGGCAAAGTCCTCATCAATATCCACCCCAAAGATGCTGACCTTACCGGCAGATTTACGCACCAGTGAACAGACAATGCCCAGCGTGGTGGACTTGCCAGCACCGTTCGGACCCAGCAGGGCAAAAAAGTCACCCTCCTTCACATCCAGGCTGATGCCTTTTAGAGCCACATGGCCGTTGTCATAGGTTTTTTGAAGGTTTTGTATCGAAAGTGCTTTCATATTCAGGTATTTCTCCCATAAGTCGGCAGATTTTAACAGAAATGCAGCCACCGACCGGATGTTTCAACCCTATCAAGGGTTGGAGACTGCTTTTATTTTGCGACGTGATTGCCACAGTCCCCACATAAACAGCAGCATGGCTGCCCAGATCAGGGCAAAGGTAATCAGGCGCTGTGGCGGATAATCTTCATTCAGGATCACCACCGCCGAAATAAACTGCATGGTTGGATTGATGTACATGATAAAACCGACCACCGATAAATCCAGTCGTCGGGCGGCAGCGGCAAACAGCAACAGTGGTGCGGCTGTAACGATGCCCGAAGCCACCAGTAAAGCACTTAACTCCAGCGAGCTGCCAAACGCCATGTCCATCTGTCCATGCAGCTGTATCCAGACAAGCCAGCCGATTGCCAGTGGCAACATCCACAGGGTTTCAGCCGTTAAACCATTAATACCATCCACCGGATGTTGTTTGCGTACCAGACCATAAAAGCCGAAAGTCAGCGCCAGCGACAAAGGAATCCACGGCAAACTGCCCAGACTGTACAACTCCCAGCCAACTGCCAGTGCCGCCAGCCAACCCGCAGCAGCCTGCCAGAAGTGCAGGCGTTCTTTCATCAGAATCCGTGCCAGCACCAGGCTGACTAGTGGGGTTAAAAAATAGCCCAGACTGGCTTCCATCACCCGTTTTTGACCAACAGACCAGATAAAAATCAACCAGTTGGAGGCAATCAACAAGGATGACAAAGCCAGCCAACCCAGTGCAGCCGGTTGTCGGAACAACACCAGCAGACTGGCACCTCGCCTTAATACCAGTGTCACCAGCAGGGTTGCCAGCAACGACCAGATTACCCGATGCACCAGCACTTCGCTGGCCGCCACCGAATTGAGCAGGCTGAAAAACAGCGGGAAACAACCCCAGATCACATAGGCTGCAATAGCCAGCCATAAACCCTGCATTCAGTGAGTCTCGTGTTGCTGGTTTAACAGGCCGTACACCAGCCCGGTCATGGGGGTTGGCACCTGCAGTTTTTTTCCGCGTTTTAACAGGGTGCCACTGATCCCTTCCAGCTCCAGCGGTCGACCCTTTTCCAGATCGACCAGCATGGAGGTTTTGATGCCATCAAACGTACAGATCAATCCATACATTTCCGCCACATCCTGCTCACCAATGGGCAACCCTTCTGCAGCGGCAATGGCTGCCACTTCCTGCATCAACTGCTGCACCACCGGCCCATAAAGTTCATGGTTACTCAGTGTCTGGGTATCCAGATGAGTCAGCGCTGAAAGTGGATTCACGGCATTGTTCAGCATCAGTTTACGCCACAACTCAACAGCAATGTTTTCACTGATGCGGGATGGAATGCCAGCTTCAATAAAAGCGACATCAATTTGTTGCAGGGTTTCAGGGTTCATTTCACCCTGATCCCTATTCGGCCAAGCTCCAAAAATGATCTGTGCTGGCCCGCTGGCAGTAATCACACCGGGCGCTTCGATATGCCCGCCAATACGCAAAGCAATACCGCCGAGGGTTCTGGCACGTCCTATCACTGCTTCCAGCTCCGGTTCATTATCCACACCGTTCTGCAGGGATAACACCGGAGTCTGACCGGCTGCCAACCAGCTGTTGCATTCTTCCAGCCAGGGTTGTGTCGCCTGGGATTTAAAACACACCAGCAGCAGATCAAAATCACTGATGCAATACTGCTGCATCAACTGGCTAGCATCCAGTGCAGTCACGGCAGCAGCAAAGTGGAAATTTTCATGCTCCACCTGTAAACCCTGCTGCTGTAAAGCCAACAGATGTTCACCTCGCGCCACATACACCACTGCATGCCCTGCCTGCTGCAATCGAGCACCATAATAACAACCTATACCACCGGCACCCCAGATCAGAAAACGCATCAGGTTATCTCCAACAAGAATGGAATCATGGGTCTATTCTAACCCTTGAATTGTTT
>NZ_JACUUA010000203.1 GCF_014859565.1 Marinospirillum sp.
TTCGATCGCTTTGACTTGCCAGACGGATCGATTGTAATGCATTGCAGTCTGGAGTTCTGGATGGGCATCAAATGGATAGATGGTGAATAACGGGCCGCGATCACGGATGCGCAGGTAACGCTCATTCTTTTGCAAGGCAAAAATAACGTCATAACTCATGAAATCACTGACTGGGACTTCTGCACTGAAGTCGTTCAGGGCGGTGATTTTCATCACGGTGGCTTGTTCTGCACCAACAGCCTGAATCAGTGCTCGTCCCAGTGGGCCGGTGTAGCTATTGATGCCTTCACTCCAGGGTGTATGGGTGCTGGTAGTTTTTTGTTGCAAGGCTTCCAGCATGACCAGGTCAAAAACAGCGGTGTCATCCTGGTTAGTGAAGCGGATTTTGCCGCTGATGCTAAGCAGTACAGCCCCTTCAGGTTTTGGTAGCTCTGTGGCAATAGCAGGGGCAGATAGCAGCAGGGTCAGTAAAAGGGTGAAAAATAAACGATGCATGTCTGATCTCCGGCGTTGGGACAGGCAAACAAGTATGCAGTTTTTTGCTGTAGGAGGCACGGAGAAAGCGGCAAGCTCGGGTTAATAAACCGAGCTTTTTTTGATTGGATCTGAATTAAAGATAATGGGATGCATCGGCTTCCAGGATGCCAAGATTCATGAAGCGGGTCTTGAGTACACTGATGTCGGAATTGAGTTTGATATTGTCACTGAATTGCTGATCAAAAAGTACTTCCAGATCGGCGTTGGGTAGGGTTTTGGCTGCGGCAGCGTAATTGTCGGATTGAAGGCTCTGAATGATGTCAGCAAGACCGCTGATTTGTTTGCTGAAAGTTTTGCTCTGACTGCTGTTGAGCAGACCCTTGTGGATATCACTAAGCAGCAGGATGTATTTGTCCGCAAAGGTGAGCAGATTGCTTTCGATATTGTTGTGGTTTGGAGGTGCGTTCATGGTTTTTCCTTCCTGTTGTTTTTATGAAGAAATTTTATTCTGGCAGGAATGAATTTAATCTCAAGTACTGAATTGTAAGACTTTGGTTGGAACACAAAAGCATTCGTGACAAGGGGTTAAGGTGCCTGACTCCGCAGAATCAGGCACCAGGTTGCAGGGTTTAAAAACGCGTGTAACAGGGTTTAAAAACGATAGTTACCACTGACCCAGATGCTGCGACCCGGTTCAGTGAGGGTGTCAGTGTACTGATCTGCACCGATATTCAGTGGATCATTGGCCGCGCGGTTGCGGTTAATGAAGTTGCTGTAGTTTTTATCCAGCAGGTTGCTGATGCCGGTGGCAACTTCCACTGCATGAACAGGACGCCAGATCAGAGCCAGATCAACCACGCCGTAGCCTGATGTGGCCTGCTCTGCAGCAGGGGCATTTAGCCGATCCGATTCAGCAGCAAAACGCAGGGTGCCGGATGCCTCCCAGTTATGAGTGATCCAGTGCTGGGAGATCTGACCGCTGTAGGGTGAAATCTGTGCCAGAGTGCCGCCATCACTGCGATTATCACCACGCATGGCGGTTAACTGGGCACGGGTTTCCCAGACTTCGGCATAACGCAGGGTGGTTTCCAGCTCCACTCCATAATGTGCCGCACGGATATTACGGTAGTAGTCGCGGGTGATGCTGCCATCAATGATTTTGTCACGGTAGATGTAATCCTGCACCTGATTGGCAAAAGCCACCGCAGAATAATCCAGTACAGCACTTTTACCCAGTAACCCAACGTCCAGTTGATGCTGGGTTTCCGGTTTTAAATCCGGGTTACCGATCCATTGCACATTACCCATACTGGCATTACGTGCCATGTACATCTCGGAGGCATCCCCCATACGCTGGCTGCGACTTAGGCTGACAAAAGCACGTTGCCAGTTGCTGAAATCCTGCTCCATACGCACAAATGCACCCGTTAACCATTCATCCCGATCCAGATCACCGCTGATGCCATAAGCCTGCTGATAAAGATCTGCAGGACTTTTTGTCCAAGCCGGGCCAATGGGTTTGTCTGTTGCTGTATCCGCCTGACTGTTGAACTGATCCACACGCAGTCCGGCAAAAGCACGCTGATGCACACCAATCGAGTGTTCAATTTCAGCAAAGACACCCAGCTGACGTTGTGATACATCCGGCCACATGTAAGCAATTTCCAGCAGATTGTTTGGATTTGCAGCACTGGTCAGGGTGCCGGAGCGTTCATTCTGCAGCAGGTTAATGCCGGTGGTGAACAGGTTGCGTCCCAGTTGATACTCACTCATCAAACGTGCAGTCAGGGTATCCGAGGTGGTGGGCACCGTCATTTTCATGGCGGTAGCTGTGGCAGGACGATAGGTGAAGTTGTCCATCACATGTTCCACTTGGCTGTAATGCAGGTTGCCGGACAGTGTCAGCAGTGGTGACCAGTCATAACGGCCACGCAAACCAAGGGTGGTGTTGTCACTGGTGGGTGAATCCATGCCTGCACCGGCAAACTTGACGTCCCGTTCCCGAGTTTCTTCGATACTCAGTTCCAGCCAGCTGGTGGTATTGGGTGTCCATCCCAGTGCCATGCCACCTTGGGTGGTTTCATAACCACTCCAGATGCTTCTGCCCTTGCCGTCCTCGTAGTTACCGGCTTCACTGTATTCACCAAAAGCACGCAGATAACCCTGCTGATTACCAGCCAGGGTTTTACCCCAGATTTTGAATGCATCACCGTTACTGGCATAACTGCTGCCCACCTGGCCGCTGATGGCTGGATCATCGGGTAAAAAATCGGGTTGAGTCCGTTCAAAAACCACCGTGCCGCCGCTACCACCTGCACCGTGGCGCAGGGTGGTGACTCCCTTGCTGATGGTAATCAGATCATAAGAGGACAAGGGTGCATAAGCCGTGGGTGGATCCATGCGATTGGGGCAACCACCAAAGACATAAGCGCCATCCAGCAGGATGTTAATGCGATTCTGACCCTGTCCGCGAATCACCGGATCAAGGCCGTGGCCTCCCATACGATTGGCATCAATACCAGGTTGTTGGCGTAACCAGTCACCGGCATCTGCGCTGGGCGCTGGGCTGGAATCGGGTGTCATTTGTTGTTGCAAGGTGGATGTTGTCTGGCCGGTAACCACCAGTGGTGGCAGTTCCGCTGCTTGAATGGTGTTGCCGGTCAGGCCAAAAAATACCGCGCCGATTGCCAGCGTTAAAGGCTGGACAGCAAAAAAAGGTTGAGACATGGACTTTCCTTGAATAATTGAGCAGGAATATAAAGGTCAATCAGGGGTCAAGGATTGCAGCCCATACTGGCAGCGGTTGACATGAGCTATGGGAACTCCCGCCGCAAATTAAGGCTGCAAACCTGAGAATATTTTCCAGTCAAAGGCTGAAAACAGCACTGCAGGACATGAGCGGGAACTGCAGTCAGCATTCAGTCATTGATGGAAACAAACCTTCAGGCAAGCGGGGGTGCACGACCGGGGGGTGGTAGAGCAACAAAAAGTGGATGGGTGTTCTGGAGTTGAAGTGTTAAAGCAAGGTTTCGGGAGGGTAAGGCCTGTTCACTGATTAAAGGCAGCTCAGGAGCAACTGTTGCCGCACTGGCAGCACACTGGGGACAGTGTGATGGCGGCTGCTCGGATTCAACCTGATTGCCATCAGCATCAATCAGGACTCGGCTGATGCCACCCTGCCAGGAGCAGACTTCAATAAAACCATTGTCGTGAACAACTAAAGGAGGCACTGAAAAAGGCGTGAGTACACGACTGACCATAACGGCCAGCGCGAACAATAACAGCCAGGTATTCAGGTTGCGGTTAAGCTTCACGGTATTCTTCCAGACATCCTTGATAACATTCTTCTGATGCAGGGGTGTTGGCAAGAGTCTAAACCGACAGCGGTTTTTTGACCAGCCGTCTTGAGTGATCAGCTCCGTTTGGCTTGATGCTGCTGAATATTCTGTGCGGTCAGATCAACAATCTTCTGTCGTGCTTCCGGTGCAATCCAGGCATTGTGGGGTGTCACAATCAGGTTCAGTGATTCCTGTAATGCATCCAGCAAAGGGTTGCCGTTGCGTGGGGGTTCTTCGGTCAGTACATCCACGGCAAGACCAGCAATCTGCCTGCTGCGCAGTGCATCCAGTGCGGCCAACTCATCCACTATGCCTCCCCTGGCCGCGTTCACCACCAATAAGTCTGGTTTTGTCCGTTGCAGATTATGAGCATTCAGAAGGCCACGGGTGGACTCATTTAATGGGCAGTGAAAAGAAATCACATCTGCCTGGGGTAATAATTCATCCAGGGTCGGGCGGTGGTCGTCACTTTTACCGGGGCGTGCAGCAATCAGTAACTTCATGCCAAAAGCATTTGCCAGTTTGCCAACTGCTTGCCCCAGCTCACCATAACCAACCAGCAGCAGGTTTTTACCGGCCAGTTGAGTTACTGGGTGTTGCATCAGGCAAAATGCTGGTGCTTGTTGCCAGTCACCGGCAGCGAGGGATTGCTGATAAAGTGGCAGCCGGGTTGCCAGTGCCAGCATCAGCATCAGGGTGTGTTGTGCCACGCTGGCCGTGCCGTAAGCCTGCACATTCCTGACCTCAATGCCCAGTTCTGCTGCAGCTTCCAGATCCACATTATTCATGCCGGTGGCCATCACACAAATCAGCTTTAAACTTTTTGCCTGTTCCAGCAATGCACGATTCAGTTGCACCTTGTTGACCAGTACCACATTAAAATCGTTAATGCGTTTTGCCACTTGTTCCGGTGAGGTCGTTGGCCAGATCACCAGCTCATCCAGCTGTGCCTGCAAGTCGGAAAAATTCAACCCGCAACCAAGACTGTCCGCATCCAGCATTACACCTTTCATAAAGATCAACTCCTGAGGGTTTTGTTGTTACGGAACTTCTGATCAATTGTACAATAAGCATCAATCACTTCATTTTAAGGATCTTTTATCTTGAGTGCTGCACCTTTGTCACAAAGTTACTTGTTCCGCTTTGGTGGTATTGCCCGTTTGTATGGCCGATCCGGGTTGGAAAAACTGGCTGCTGCCCGTGTGGCGGTGATTGGTATTGGTGGTGTTGGCAGTTGGGTAGCCGAGGCTCTGGTTAGAACCGGTGTAGGTGGTATCACCCTGTATGATCTGGATGATGTCTGCACCAGCAATATCAATCGGCAGCTCCACGCTCTGGATTCAACCGTGGGTCGATCCAAGGTGGAGGTAATGGCGGAGCGCCTGTTGCAGATCAACCCGGAAGCCGAAATCTCAGCGCGCAGCTGTTTTATCACAGAAAAAAATCTGGCAGATGAGTTAGGGCAGGGTTTTGATGTGGTGATTGATGCAACTGATACTGTGCCGGTGAAAGCAGCCATCATCCACTGGTGCCGCCGTAACAAGGTGCGGCTGGTGGTGGTGGGTGGTGCTGGTGGGCAGGTAGACCCTCGCTTGGTCACCACCGCGGATCTGGCACGCACCACACAGGATCCACTGCTGGCAAAAGTGCGGAATTTACTGCGCCGTGATTATGGTTTTACTCGTAATCCAAAACGCCGTTTTGAGGTGGAGTGTGTTTATTCAACCGAACAACTGGTTTATCCGCAGGCTGATGGCAGTGTGGCCTGTCAGAAACCAGAACCCGGTGAGGCATTAAAGCTGGAC
>NZ_JACUUA010000204.1 GCF_014859565.1 Marinospirillum sp.
TTAAATCAGCTCCTTTTCAAGGTAGATGTAGCTTACATCAGTATTTACTGCTCAGGAATACGCCTTATTGCGTAGTGCGGCAATTCGCGCATCCAGCGGTGGGTGACTGGAGAAAAACTTTTGGATCATGCTATGAGTCTGGCCTTTGTTGATGCCAAAAGCCATCATGGAATCAGGCATTTCATTGGGCAAGTTTTGTTCGGCTTTTAAGCGCTCCAGTGCGTTGATCATGGCTCCGGAACCCGCCAGACGTGCACCGGCTTCATCAGCACGGTATTCACGGAAACGGCTGAACCACATCACAATGCCCGAGGCCAGAATACCCAAAACAATCTCGGAAAAAATGGTGGTAACATAAAACGCGATGCCGTGACCACCTTCATTCTTGAATACCACACGATCCACGGTATGACCTATCACACGGGCAAAGAACATCACAAAGGTGTTCACCACACCCTGCACCAGTGCCAGAGTGATCATGTCGCCGTTAGCAACGTGACCGATTTCGTGAGCCAGCACCGCACGCACTTCTTCTGGACGCATGCGTTCCAGCAGGCCGGTGGATACCGCGACCAGTGCAGCATTACGATTCCAGCCAGTGGCAAAGGCATTGGACTGGTGAGACGGGAAAATACCCACTTCCGGCATTTTGATCCCTGCTTTCTGGGATAACTCGGACACGGTTTGCATCAGCCACTGTTCCTGTTGATTACGTGGCTGAGTGATGACCTGGGTGCCTGTGCCTTTTTTGGCCAGCCATTTGGACAGCAGCAGTGATACCCCGGAGCCAGCCATACCAAAAACAAAACAGAAAATCAGCAGATTAGTCAGATGCAGACCACCAGTGGAGTCCAGATAACGACCCACACCCAGCAGGTTCAGGGTAATACTGGCAACCACAATCACCGCCAGGTTGGTCAGCAGGAATAAACCGATACGCATCATACTTGTGTTTCTCCCAGTAAATTCAGTTGGCACTTAGATAAGGGCAGATAAAAAAGGTTTCAAGCTTTACTGACGATAACGCGACAGAAAGCGCTCGATACGACTGATGGCATCTTCCAACTCATCCACACGAGGTAAAGTCACCAGGCGGAAGTGATCCGGCTGCATCCAGTTAAAGGCCGTACCCTGCACCACCAGCAGTTTTTCCTGCTGCAACAAATCCAGAGCAAACTTTTCATCATCCTGAATGTTGAACTTTTTAGGATCCAGGCGCGGGAACATATACAGTGCACCCTTGGGTTTAGTACAGGTGACACCCGGAATCTGGGTAATCAGTTCATAAGCCTTGTCGCGCTGTGCCAGTAAACGACCACCCGGAAGAATGTAATCATTGATGCTCTGATAACCGCCCAGTGCTGTCTGGATGGCGTGCTGAGCTGGAACGTTGGCACACAGGCGCATCGAGGCCAGCATGTTCAGGCCTTCGTTAAAATCCTGCGCCAGATGTTTGGCACCCGACAAAATCAACCAGCCGGAACGAAAACCCGCCACGCGGTAACTTTTGGACAGGCCGTTAAAAGTACAGAACAGCAGATCATCGGCCAGGCTGGCAATGGAGGTGTGCTGGGCTTCATCGTAGAGAATCTTGTCGTAAATCTCGTCAGCAAATACCACCAGCTGATGTTCCCGAGCCACTTCAATAATCTGCAGCAGCAGCTCATCTGAATACACAGCTCCGGTTGGATTGTTGGGGTTGATGATGACAATGGCACGGGTGTGTTCGGTGATTTTTTTGCGGATATCTTCAATATCCGGGAACCAGTCACTCTGCTCATCACAGATATAATGCACCGCCTTGCCACCGGCCAGACGGGCAGCAGCCGTCCAGAGCGGATAATCCGGCGCGGGAATCAGCACTTCATCATTGTCATTCAGCAATCCTTGCATCGCCATTACAATCAGTTCACTGACACCGTTACCCAGATAAATATCTTCGATACCAACATGGACAATTTTTTTGCGCTGGCACTCCTGCATCACTGCCTTGCGGGCGGAATAAAGCCCTTTGGAATCACTGTAACCCTGAGCCTGTGGCAGATTACGCATCACATCCTGCAGGATTTCATCCGGTGCTTCAAAACCAAAAGGTGCGGGATTACCTATGTTCAGCTTGAGTACTCGATGGCCTTCTTCTTCCATTCGCTTGGCTTCCTGTAAAACCGGGCCGCGAATGTCATAACAGACGTGATGTAACTTGTTGGATTTGCGAATGGTTTGCATGATTGGAGTTCCAGAACAAAAAAAGCGCCTGCTGGCGATAGCATAGCCTACCAAGCGGCGTTGTTTTTGTCTTCAATCAAATGGATGGAATTCTGCTGTTGGGTTCAAGTCGGAACATTAGCATCAATATAACGATTACGTCCCTGATGTTTGGCGGCATACAGGCGTGTGTCCACACGATTCAGCGCCTCATCCAGTTCTTCATCAATGCGCAGTTCCGTCAAACCAATACTGGTGGTGAAGCTCACCTGCTGACCATCATGAGCAGTGACGGATGAGTTCTCGCATTGCTGGCGGATACGCTCAGCGACCTGGGCTGCATCAGATTTAGGTGTTCCGGGCAGTACAGCGATAAACTCTTCACCACCATAACGGGCCGCCAGATCATTTTTGCGCAGCTCGGTACGCAGGATCTGAGCAAACACCTGTAGCGCCAGATCACCGACCGAATGACCGTAGGTATCGTTGATACGTTTAAAACGATCCAGGTCAAACATCAGCAGGCAAATGGGCGAGGCAGGCTCATCATTATTTTCAATCAACACATTGCGCTGACGGATCAATTCATGAAGCTGTTGCAGTAACACACCTCGGTTCAGCAGGCCGGTCAGGCTATCCATACTGGCCTGACGATACAGGCGCATCAGGGTGCTGACCTGAGAGTGATTTGCCCACAATGAGATACCGAGTACGGTAACCAGCTGCCACAAATCCTGCCAGCCATACGCACTGTTAAGCTGCCCGGTTGTTAATAAAGCCATCAACTGGATAAGCAGTACCAATAGCCCGATCCCCAGGCTTTCTGTCAGTGTCAGTGGAAAAACACTCAGGAAAGCAATAACCAGCAGGGGAATAAAACTGTAACCAACCAGTGAGGTCATCTGGCTACCGTAAATCAGCACCAGTGCACCGTAAAAAACGGCAGGCGCCAGCAGCATTGCAGCCAGGGTATTGCGTATCCGGTTTAATTGGTTCTGGTTTTTCCAGGCGGAATACAACACACCAAAGAGCGTTAGCATCAATAGAAAACGACCTAGAGCAACTTCAGCAACCAGCTCCAGTGGCAACAGCAAGTAATCCACCAGAATCCACATGGGCGCCAGCAGAGTAAAAGCCAAACCTACAAACAATACGCGGGTGCGCAGGTAGTCACTGCGCGCATAATCAAAGTCACGTGAGTGATGTTTGCCATTGAGCGTATCCCGTAAACCGGCTGGTAACCAACGAGGTTGCCAGGGGTTTTCCCATTTGATGCCGAGGAGGAAACGGCGGCGCTCAGTGTTTTTCAAAATGCTGCTCCGTTAAAAATGTACATCCATTATTCGCATAAGGTGAATCAGGGCTTTCGGCATGATGTTTTATCAACATTCAGCTGTACTCTGGATCTTCAATATCGTCCAGCTCACTGTCGTTTGTAATATCCAGCGGTGTTTCCAGGCTGATACGACCCAGCTGACCGCCTCGCAGATCATGCAGCAACACTTCTGCCGCGCGATGAAAATCCACCACACCACCGGTTTTCAGGCCACCACGCCGACTGGCAATTTCTCGCAGCAGGGCTTCAGCATCTTCCGGCAATGCTTTGAGTTTGTAACGTGCTACCAGAGCATCCGGATAACGCGACAACAGGCTACCCGCAGCCCAGAAACCCACGGCTTCATAATCCATGGCGGTATCACGAATGGCACCCGATGCTGCCAGGCGGAAGGAGCTTTCAATATTTTCAATTCGAGGCCACAACACACCGGGGGTATCAATCACCTGTAACCGGTCACCCACCTGAATTTTCTGCTGGCGGCGCGTAACAGCCGGTTCGTTCCCCACCTTGGCAATTTTTTTACCGGCCAGGCTGTTGATCAGTGTGGATTTACCCACGTTGGGAATACCCATGACCAGTGCACGAACAGAGCGACTTTCACGCACCTGACTACCCAGTTGCTGACAGGTACGCGCAATCGGGATCAGTGTTTTGTTGTCCGTGGTGACAATCGGCAGGGCACGGGTATTGGCCTGCTGCTCAAAATAGGCAATCCACTGGGCGGTGATATCAGGGTCAGCCAGATCACTTTTGGATAAAAGCTTGAGTGTCGGCTTGTGCTGCGCCAGTTTGCCCAATACCGGGTTAGAGCTGGAAAAGGGCAGGCGTGCATCCAGCATTTCTATCACTACATCGATTTCGGGCAGGGCGTTTTTGATTTCCCGGCGCGCCTTGTGCATGTGGCCGGGGTACCAGTTGATGGTCATGAAAGGACTCGGTGGGTTGGATGAATCGGATTATCCGGTGTTTGTTCAATCATCATAAACTTGCTTTTTCTTCCAGCTTTCCTGATCTTCCATCATTTCTGAAACACTTTCTGCCAGCTGGTTATCACTGTTTTCAGACTGAACTGCAATCTGTTCTTCCATCTGTTGGATGGTCTGGCGACACTCCAGCAGTGTCTGGTTGTGAATGCCGTTGGGGTTATTGCGATTCAGCTCACTCATGATGCGTTTGTGATGTACCACGGCAATACGCAGGTTGCCTTCCATTTCGGCTTTACGTGCAGATGCCTTGAATACTTCAATCAATGTTTGGGTGAAACCAAGTTTGATCTCATTCAGATAGGACTGCGCCAGCCGATGCGGAATTTTACGATCCTGATACAACCCAACAATCACCTTATTCAGCTGCTTTAGATTACGACGGATGCCGTTGGCTGTTTGCAGATCCGTCACGGGTTCCGGTTTTGGTTGATTGCTGCTGCGGATTTCCTGCAGTTTGTTTTGAGCAGTTTCCATTTCTGCTTTTAGCCTGGAATCATTGTTGCCCAGCTGCTCCTGCTCTTGCAGCAGATCCAGCCATTGACTGGCAATAAAGGCACGGAAATCCTGAGAGATATAATGAGGGGGCAGCTCATCCAGCAACAGCTGCATCTGGCGGCCACGATCTGCCAGCATCCGCACTCGCCGCTGATCTTCGATCTTTTTCTTTTCATTCTGCTGGCGACCGTAAACCACAATCACTAGTATTAAAGCGACAAAAAAGATGCCGCCCAGAACAAGAACTATAAGCATTTTTTGCTCCCGCTGGGGTTCCCTTTAAAACAACTGAATCTCTCTTAAGACGCTAAGTATCTAACAAAGCCTGTGCCACTGACAATAATAGAAACAAATCAGTTGTGTGTTACGCTCTTTAACGAACAAAAAACGCACAAAAAAATGGCTACAACCAAGTGGTTGAAAAAAGTGTGTTGACACCATCAAGATGCCTCATTAAGATATGCGCCATCCTGAACGGAGTAGCTGATACGTCCCATTCGTCTAGTGGTCCAGGACACCGCCCTTTCACGGCGGTAACAGGGGTTCGAACCCCCTATGGGACGCCA
>NZ_JACUUA010000205.1 GCF_014859565.1 Marinospirillum sp.
GCGCGGGGATCAATGTTATGCCGTGCCACTGGCCGCCCAGCTGTTTGTGGCCGGACAGGATCAACAACCCCGCCCCTTGCGCTGGTTACCTACCGGACAGCGCCAGCCCACAAGCGAGCCACTTAAACTGGCGGCCAACTGCCATTGAAGAGTGCTGGAGGCGAGTTGGGCTTTGTTCATGTTGAGAAGGTTGATTATGTGCTACGCGCGATGTTTGGAAACCTGTCGGGATGTTCAATTATTTCCTCCGTCAGATCCACATCAAGCTCAGGCCAGTAAAAATGCCCTAGGGGCTTCTCCTCAACATTCACGATTGCACTGACTGGCTGCTCTTTAAACCAGGGAAAACAGTTGGCTAAGCCAGCCTTGCCAGTTTGCGGTAGAGGGTTCGTTCACTCACTCCCAGCCGCACGGCCAGTTCTCGGCGGTCACCATCAAAGTGGTGCAGTAAGGCTTTCAGGTAATGCTGTTCCAGTTGATCCAGCGGCAATACCTGCCCCACCGCCTCGGAAAGCAAATCATCCATTTTTGCTGCTTCAACTGAAACATCAGGTTGGAACAGGTGTTTTGCTTCGATCACTCCATCATCAGTCAGCAAGATACCCCGCTCCAGCAGGTTTCTTAGCTCACGGATATTACCGGGAAAATTATAACGTTCAAGGTAGGTCAGGGCTGATGCACCCAACTGTACCTGTTCGCCACCCGGCAGACGGCGCAGCAGGGTTTGTGCCAATAAAGACAGGTCTTCGCGTCGTTCGGCCAAGCTGGGCAAGTGGATGGGAAAAGCTGAAATACGATAATAAAGATCCGCCCGAAAACGCCCCTGTTTAACGGCTTCTTCTAGCTTGCGATGGGTGGCACAGATCAGGCGAAAGCTGGCGTGTTGTGGTTCCATCCCCCCAACACTGCGGTAGGTGCCGGTTTCGATCAGGCGCAAGAGTTTGACCTGTTGTGACAGTGGGATTTCACCAATTTCATCCAGAAACAGGGTTCCACCATGAGCCGCTTCCACCAGTCCTTTTTTACGGCTCAGTGCACCGGTAAAGGCACCTTTTTCATGCCCGAACAACTCACTTTCAAACAGGGTTTCCGGTAAACCGGAGCACTCCACTGTCACAAAGGGTTTACGGGCACGGGGGCTGGCATCATGTAATGCTCTGGCAACCAGTTCTTTACCTGTGCCGGTCTCCCCCAGTAACAACACGGAAATATCACTCGGCGCAGCACGGCGCATCAACGCCAGCATTTGCTGAAAAGCAGGCGAACGACCCACCAGTCCTTCTGATGCTCCAGCACTGGCTGCCGCTTCCCTGACCCGATGCAACACTTCAAGGTAAGCAAGAATCTCGCCCTGTTCAGACAACACCGGACTGAGTTCAACATCAACATGCTCTTCGCCGCGCGGCGTCTGATGTTGATGCAAAACCCGCTGACGCTGGCCGGTTTCCTGACAACGCCTTAACGGGCAGGCCTCCCCTGCCAGATCACAGGGTTGATCATATCCATGCGAAACGGCATAACAGGTTTGTTGCAGCAGGCTTTCGGCTGAGGTGCTGGCCGTGACATAAACAGCACGATAGGCACGATTGGTGGCTAGAATGCGGTAATCCAGACCAATCAGTGTGGCTGGTTCACTAATGGCATCCAGCAGCACCTGCATTTCAGCAAAAGAAATTGACGCCATGATCCGGTTTTCCAAGTGACAAGAATGTCATTTAAAACCAGATCGTCAGTAAAAAAAAGCCCACAGACAGGCTGTGGGCAAAAAAAGTGTCAGACTTAACTGCCACCGGAGAAGATATTGGCACCAGGCTGGCTCAACTCATCAACAAACCCAGTTGCAATAAGCCTGGAAAAATACCCATCAGCAGGCTGACCACCAGCAATATCAGAGAAATCACCGGACTCATTTTTTCAAAATCAGTTGCATCACTCATCATTGTGCTCCATTTGTGGTTTACACAAGGGATATTGCAACCGCCGTGCCAGATAGGATTATTTATTAAAAGCCTGATTTTTAGCGGCTTTCTGAAATACGAGGTTCCTGCATCAGATTGTTTATCTGTCATTATTGGCAGCTCTTATGTCATTTATGGCAAGACATCCCGCCAACATGAATATTTGTCCTGAGATCATTTACGCAGGATAATAGTTGACCTTCTGTTCAATCATTATCCGCGTGAGGTTTTCATGGGTCTGCACGTCATCCAACACCCGCTGGTTCAGCACAAGCTTGGCTTGATGCGGGCTGAGCACATCAGCACCAAAAGTTTCCGTGAGCTGGCCAACGAACTGGGCAACCTGCTAACTTATGAAGCCACCAAGGATCTGGAGCTGGAAACAGAAACCATCACCAGCTGGAGTGGTGATCGGATTCCGGTACAGCGCTTAAAAGGCAAAAAAATCACCGCAGTCCCCATTTTACGCGCTGGTATTGGCATGCTGGATGGCATGTTGCGCCTGGTGCCCAGCGCCAAGGTCAGTGTGGTGGGTCTGTATCGCAATGAAGAAACTCTGGAACCCGTGCCCTACTTCGAGAAGTTTGCCGGGGATATGGAAGAGCGTATTGCACTGGTGCTGGACCCCATGCTGGCAACCGGCGGCTCGATGGTCGCCACCCTCGATATGTTAAAAAAACACGGCTGCAACAGTGTACGGATTCTGGTGCTGGTGGCTGCACCGGAAGGGGTTAAGCGGGTGCTGGATGCTCACCCGGAGGTGGACATTTACACCGCCTCGCTGGATGAGTGTCTGAATGAACAGGGTTATATCCTGCCCGGCCTGGGTGATGCCGGTGACAAGATTTTTGGTACTCGTTAACCTCTCTGGAGAGATTCAACATGTCTTCTGCCCCACCTGCTGAAAGTGGTTTTCTGAATTTTAAAACGTCCCTGTCCGGTGCCCAGATGCTGTTTGTGGCTTTTGGTGCACTGGTGCTGGTTCCGTTGCTGACCGGCCTGGATCCCAACGTCGCTCTTTTTACTGCTGGCCTCGGTACGCTGGTTTTTCATGGTGTCACTAAAAAAAGTGTACCCGTGTTTCTTGCCAGCTCTTTTGCTTTTATTGCCCCGATTCATGTCAGTGTGCAGCAGTGGGGTGTAGAAGCCACCATGGGCGGCCTGATGGCTGCCGGTGTTGCTTATATTCTGCTGAGCCTGCTGGTAAAAATCTACGGTGCCAATATTCTGCATCGTATCCTGCCTGCCATAGTGGTCGGCCCGGTGATTATGGTGATTGGTCTGGCGCTGGCACCGGTGGCGGTGAATATGGCACTGGGTAAAACCGGGGATGGTTCTGCCGAGTTGTTTCCTTACCTTCCAGCCTTGCTCACCTCCATGACGGCTTTGCTGGTCACACTGGCACTGGCGGTGTTTGGACGAGGGTTTTACAAACTCCTGTCAATTCTGGGTGGTGTGCTCAGTGGTTACCTGCTGGCTTACCTACTGGGTATGGTGGATTTCAGCCCGATGCAAACAGCCGCTTGGGTGGCAACACCAGCTTTCACTTTTCCGCAGTTTCATTGGGCGGCAATTTTGTTCATGATTCCGGTAGCCATTGCACCGGCGGTTGAACATCTGGGTGACATGATTGCCATCGGCCAGATTACCGGCAAAAACTTCATCAAAAAACCCGGCTTGCACCGCACCCTGCTGGGTGATGGTCTGGCAACCTCTGTAGCAGCATTTTTTGGTGGACCACCCAACACCACCTATTCGGAAGTGACTGGTGCGGTGATGATCACCCGCAGTTTTAACCCGATGATCATGATCTGGGCCGCTATTATTGCCATCCTACTGGCTTTTGCCGGAAAACTCGGTGCTGCATTACAAACCATTCCGACTCCAGTGATGGGTGGCATCATGACGCTGTTATTTGGTTCCATTGCCGTAGTGGGCATGAACACCCTGACCCGCGCTCATCTGGATCTGACCGCACCACGTAATCTTTGTATTGCTTCACTGATCCTGGTATTCGGTATTGGTGGCATGCAGATCGGTGGCGGTATGTTTATGCTGCAGGGTGTGGGGCTGGCTGCAATAGTTGGTATTGCACTGAATTTGATCCTGCCGGGTGCTCCGGTGATCAAAGGTGAAACTCCAGTCTCAGATAACCATTAAACAACCTTGGCGGCGCAGGGAAGCATCCGCCTAAAGCAGCAAAAAAAAGACTCAATATTCCGCCATTAGTCTTAACCCCTTCATTTCCATGCCACAAAGTGGCATATTCAGTAGTGTCGGTCATATTCCTATAACAAGAGCCGCTGACCATGAACCTATACCGCACGATAGAAAAAGCTTTCTGGTACACCCTCACGCGCAAAATAATAGGGAATGTTATTGCACTGCTGCTGCCCCAGGCCATCCTGGTGGTACTCGCCATTTATTACCTGAAACAACTCGAAGACAAGGTCAGTGCTGTTGGTCAGTCCGAAGCCCTGTACCCGATGCTGATGAACTTCTGGTGGTTGCTGGGGTTATCCAGCCTGGTGGCACTGACAATAGGTGTGTTCACCGTTTTTTTTATGCGCCAGCTGTTTGTGAAACCCATTCGCGACATAACCAAGGTATTACAGGCCATTCGTGATAAAAACGGTGATATTTCTGCCACTCTGCCGGATTACACCTTTGATGAAATCTCGGAAATGGCTCGCAGCTACAATGAGTTTTCCGGTCAGTTAAAACAGATGATCAGTGAGGCGCGCCATCACTCGGTCAGCGTGGCATTAAATGCCGCCAGGGTGCAGAAGATGGTGACTCAGGCCAGCATTTCTTCCACCCGACAGGAAGAGCAAGCTCACCAGATCTTTGAATCCAGCAGCCAGGCAACTCTGGCGGTGGAAGAAATAGCGTCAAACACCACCAATATCAGCCAACAAACCAGTCGTAACCTGGAAGAAATCCACCTGTCCAGCAACGAACTGAAAGATGTTTCCGAACAGATCAAACGTGTGGCACAACTGGCAAGAGGGTTTCAGGAAACCGTGACCACCCTCAGTCGCAACTCGGACAATATCCGCAATATTCTTACCGTGGTGGCAGACTTCTCCGAACAAACCAACCTGCTGGCACTCAATGCCTCGATTGAAGCAGCCCGTGCCGGTGATGCCGGTCGGGGTTTTGCCGTGGTGGCTGATGAAGTACGTACCCTGGCTCAGAAAGTCGGTCAGGCGACTCAGCAGATCCATACCAACATCACTGAAATGACCAGCCTGGTCAGCAAAACCGAAACCGGTGCCGGTGCCATCTTGCAGCATGTCCAGGAAACAGAAGGTTTCATGACCCGCACCAGTGATCAGTTTATAGATATGGTGGCCGGGTTTGAGCAGATGAATCAGCAGCTGACTACCATTTCTGCTGCCATAGATGAGCTGTCTTACACCAACAAGGAAACTCACGAGAATGTCAGCAGCATTACCGATCTTTCTTTGGCGGTGAAGCAGGACATGGATCAATCACGTGAGAACTCTTTTGAACTGGAGTTGGCAACCGAGCGCACCCAGGAATTGTTGTCACGCTTTATTATCGGTTTTGGTGGTTTTGAAAAGATGACCCAACTGGGGTATCTCTGGGCTGCA
>NZ_JACUUA010000024.1 GCF_014859565.1 Marinospirillum sp.
AGTGGCACCTGCACCACTGACGCGAGTTATGACAGCGGCAATGCCAATCATGCTCTTTACAATATTGGGGGTGACTTCAGTTATAATGCTGGCTCCTTTGGCATCGGTACAGCGGCCCACACTGGTGACATTACTCTTTATCAGTTTACATCGTCGTTTGATCTTGAATTAGTGACAACGGGAACCATCAATATCAGCGGTGCCTTTGGCAGTGACAACAGCCTTACCCTGCAAGGTGACAGCGGCATTAATATCAGCCACAACATCACCACCAAGGGTGATCAGTTTTATAAAGGGTCTGTGGCTTTAATGAATGATGTCAGCCTGACCAGCAACAATGGCAAAATCCAGTTTGATGCCACTATCAATAGTGATGCTACAGCCAGAGCACTCACTTTAAGTACTGCAAATGGCACTGAATTTCTGCAAGCAGTGGGTGGAGCACAACAGTTAAGCCAGTTGACTGTCAGTAATGGAACAGCAACTCTGGGTGCTGACATCAGCACAACAGGTAATCAAAGCTACGCTGGGCAGGTTATCTTAAGTGGCGGCACTCACACTGTGACCAGTTCGGACGCTATCACCATGGGAGCCGGTTTAAATGGCGAGGGGCAGGGCCTGATTATTGCTGGCAACTTCAACTTTTCCGGCACTGCATCTAACCTTGCCTCACTGACCGTTAACGGCACCAGCACCCTTAATGGAGCCATCACTACTTTCAGTACTCAGAGTTATACCGGCGCCATGACACTCGCTGGTAATACCCAGCTATCAACAGATAACAGTGGGATCACTTTAGGTAGCACAGTGACAGGTCTCCACACCCTGTCTCTGAACACTGGTACAACAGCTTTCAGCTTGAATCATGATGTTATCAGTACAGCAGGTTTTAATGTCACTTCAAGCAACATCACCCTGGGTGCTGATGTCACAACAACCGGCAACCAAACCTATACCGGCGCAGTAACCTTAGCAGATCATCGTACTCTGACAGCTGGTGCTGGCAGCTTGATTACCATGACTGGCAACCTGATTGGTGGCAACAACAGCTTAACAATCGCTGATGCCAACTGGTCACTGGCCGGAGGCAATGCATCCAGCTTAAGCGCCCTGTCGGTTGGTGGCACCTCTTTACTTGCAGGGGATATAACAACAACAGGCAGCCAAACTTATTCAAATGGAGTCACGCTGGAAGGTGTCCGTACCCTGTCCGGCTCGACCCTGACCTTTGATTCCACCGTCACCGGTAATGATCAGAACCTGACCTTAACCAGCACGACAGGTGATACCACCTTTAAAGGTGCTGTTTCCCAGTTTGCAACAATGCTGATAAACGGGACCCTGAATCTGCAAAATACCGGCTTTATCCAAAACGTAGCTTCTTTCAGTGTCTCTGGATCTTCCGTACTTGCCGGCAATGTCACCACTTCCGGTAGTCAGTCCTATGCCGGAGCAGTAACTCTGAGTGGTTCTCGTGCTTTGTCCGGTTCAACTTTAACTTTTGACAACACAGTAACCGGCAACAACCAGAACCTGGCTCTGACCGGTAACACTACTTTTAATGGAGATGTATCCGAACTGGCGGCAGTGACAATCAACGGTTCGCTGGATCTCCTGAATAGCAGCACCATTCAGAATACTGCCTCTCTCAGTGTGTCCGGTGCGACCAACCTCACGGGTACAGTCAACACAGCCAACAACCAGACCTACAATGGTTTACTGACGCTAAACGGGGTCAATACGCTCACCAGCACTGCTGGCAGTATTGGTATGAATAATGGTTTGAATGCAGGTAATACCAATTTTACTCTTGCCGGTGACTGGATTTTCTCCGGGTCCACCAGTAATTTGAGCAGCCTGACGGTGAGCCGAACCAGCCAGATTAATGGCGCCATAACAACCACTGCAGG
Organism: Marinospirillum sp.; assembly: GCF_014859565.1. The sequence continues at coordinate 1,911 of NZ_JACUUA010000024.1, forward strand.
TAGTCAGGCTTACCAGGGAGCAGTTACCCTGACTGGAACCACCAATCTATCAGCGGTTGGACAGAGCATAACCTTCAGCAGTAGTGTTAATGGTGCACAACAGTTGACTACCACCGCCGCAACCACAACATTTAATGGTTTTGTTGGTAATAGTGTTCGACTGAGCAATCTGACAGTAAACGGGGCAACTCAGGTTAATGGTGGTGGTATTCACACCTCAGGCAATCAGTCTTACCTGGGAGGTTTTAATGCCAATAGTAATACCAACCTGAACAGTGCAAGTGGCAACATCAATCTGGATCAGGCTGCGGCTGCGAACAACAACCTTGAGGTTCGTGGATATAATCTGCAGTTCAAAAACATTACAACCGGCGGCACTTTAACGCTTTCTGCCGGTAATCAGCTGCTCTACTCGGCAGGTACTAATCTCAGCTCATCCGGTGCCATGACTCTGGCCGTCAACCAGTCCGGTAATACCGCAGGTGTCACGCTGGATCTGAATGGTTTAAACCTGGCTGCCAGCAGCATCCTGTTGCAGGGTAGTGGTTATGATCGCCTGCAAGGACTCACCAATTCCGGCAATACCTGGCAGGTGACCGGTAACGGCAGCGGCACCTTATCCAATGCTGCATTTAATGCAGGTGGTGGTAATACCGCCACCTTCAGTGATTTTGCTCATCTGTATGGTGGTGAAAGTGCAGACACCTTCAACATCAGTGGTGTGCACAACGGCAATATCTATGCAGGTGGTGGTAATGACATTATCCGGCTGCAGGGCAATGGTCGGGTTAATGGTCAGGTTGATGGCGGCACAGGTACGAATACTTATGACATTTCTGCCACCAGCAGCCCAATGACGCTGATCTGGGGTTCCGGTTTCACCGGCATCCAATCCTTGATTGGTAGCGGTGACACCCTGCAAGGAGGGGCATCAGGTGATACTGAATGGGCACTCCTGTCGGCAACAGGTGGTAATATCAACACTGCCAGTTTTACCGGATTCAGCACCCTGATCAGTGGCAGTGGTGGAGATAACAACTTTACCTCTAACGGGCAGTACAGTGGCACATTGCAGCTGCAAGGTCAGCGTAATTACTGGAACTACAGTCAGGGCAGCACCCTGACCCGTGGCAGTGTGCTTGGCAACGGCTCTCTGACTGTTGATACACCCGCAGGTGGGGTAGCGGGTAACATGAACATCGGCAACGGTGATCTGCTGCTGCCAAATCTACTTAACCATACCGGAACTCTGTTTATTGGTAGTCGTATCACACCGGCTCAACTACCACTGGGCGGCAGCAGCAATGCCACTATCAATACCAGCAGCCTGACGGTGAGCCAGGCCATTAATACCGGGGGCAGCCTGGTGCTGATGGCGGGTGATATTACCCTTTCCGGCACCAGCATCCAGGTAGGTGAAAGCATCAGTCTGATTGCAACAGGGGAAGGCTGTAATGGTTGTAGCACGGGATTAAGAGCTAACGGTGATCTGATAGTCAGTCGAGAAACCACCATCACTGCGCAGAGTGGCCGGGTCATTGCGGCAAACGGTATCGTAAATGCCACTGACTTGATTCTGGACTTCAACGGCGGTGATTTTGAACTGGCTGTAAGCGCTGAGCAGCAAGACACATCCCAGCCCAGCCCCTTGTCAAATGCTCGGGGTGTGCAGCTGTCAGCCAATACCTCTGCTTTTATCCGTAACCTTGGGTTGAACCTGGTCAGCGTCTCGGTGAGTTTTGCCAACCCGGCCGCCTCAATAATGGGTGTTCGTGCCATTGAGGTTATCGACCTGGCACTGTTTGAGGAAGACCTGACCCTGTTTGGTCGTCTGGGTGAAGGGGTGGCACTGGCCTTTGCCCAGTGTGAAGAAGTCGAAGGTTGTACACCGGATGTGACGGTGGAAGAGTTGACTGCCTCCATCAACGAGTTAGAGCTGCGTATTCAACAGCTGGAAGCCGAGCTGAAAAGCACCACTGACCCAGAACGACGCAAAGAGCTGGAGCAGATGCTGGCGGAGTATCGTGCCCAGCAGGAAGAGTTCATGGCCTACCGGACTGATCTGCAGGATTTCACCGGTTTTGAACAGCAGTTTGAGGATGAGTTTGGTGCCATAGGTGAGGATGACATCGACATGGAAGCCCTGGAAAGAGAAGTGGCAATGATTGAAACCATCTACACCCGTGTGCGTTTCCTCGAAAGCCTGCAGTTCAACCGTGAGCGGCGCGAAGTGTTTGCGGAGCGTACCGGATTGGATCTGAGTGATGAACGTCTGTCCCAGATCATTGAGAGCACCCTGAAAGCAGCCAGCCGATCTGAGGCACGAATCGAGAAGATGCTGGATGGAAACTAGGTTGAAAAAGCTGTTGGTGGTGATGCTGCCCTGGCTATTGTGTTTTACAGCCTTGCAAGTTCTGGCCGCTGAGGATTCAACAGATCAGCAAATAACCAGTACCGAAGTGGAAACATTGCCGGAAGAGGAATTGCTGCTGGAGCTGGCACTGTTAAGGGATTTACAGGAAGGGTTGATCTTGACTCTTGCAGCCTGTGTGGATGAGCCTCATTGTGTGACGGCATTAAATGAACAGGAGATGGATCGAATACAGGAAGAACTTGAACTACTGCTCGGACAACTGGATGCAACTGATGCGGAACAGGCAGAGCTGCTGGATCGTTTTACCCAGTTGAAAACGGGCTACTCTGATCTGCAACGGGAGTTTGTTGCAATCATCGCCCGTATAGATCGTGACAGCCTGGAAGGAAACTGGGCTGATCAGTTTGTTTTTGACGATTTTGTAATCGGCCCCACGGTGCCATTTCCGAATGAACATATACTGTTGAGCCGATTCGAAGACCTAAGCCAACCCCTGCCGATTGAGTAGGGCCAAAAAACAAAGGTGACCAACCCCATGTTTACCAAATCGAAGAAACTTTCCATCATGTTTGCCGACATCTGCGGCAGCACCAAGCTTTATGATTCGCTCGGTGACGAAAGAGCACGAAAAGTTGTTTCCGACACACTGAACCTGCTGACCGAGGTCATTCATCGGTATAAAGGCACCGTGATCAAAACCATTGGTGATGAAATCATGTGCACCTTTGATGATGCCGAGATTGCCAACAAAGCAGCCTGCGACATGCAGGAAAGCCTGGAAGAAGCCAACGAGGAAGGGGTAACTGAAGTGCCTGTTGCCATCCGTGTTGGTTACCACTTCGGCTCCTGCATCATGGAAGATGGTGATGTGCATGGTGATGCAGTCAACGTTGCCGCACGTATGGCGGCACAGGCCAAAGCTAGCCAAATTGTCACAACCAGAGAAACAGCCAATCTGCTGCCTCAGGTATTTCAGAATGATGAAAACATTCGCTTTCTGGACAATGCACATATCAAAGGCAAGGGTGAAATTGAAATTATTGAGTTTATCTGGAAGGAAGATGATGTTACCTGCATGTCAGTAGATATTTCATCGGTCGCCGCCAGCCCTGCTATGCCGACTCAATTACGACTCGAATACCGCGACACCTTTGTGCGGCTGAATCAGGAGCGTGAGTTTGCGGTACTGGGGCGCAGCGCCACCTGCGATATTCCAGTCAACGAAAGCCTGGCTTCTCGCCAGCACATCAAGATTGAACTGCGTCGTGACAAGTTTTTCCTGATCGACCAGAGCACCAATGGCACCTACGTCCAACAAAGTGATGGCAGCCAGTCTTTTGTACGCCGTGAAGAAATACTGCTGCATGGTGAAGGGGTCATTAGCCTTGGGCGTGCCATGAATGACAATCCGCAGGAATTGATTCACTTCTCCTTAGAGGCCTGATAACGAGGGATTGCCACAATGACCCTGCAAGACAAAAAACAGACCGGCACTATCGCCATCTCGGCAGGTCTCACGGATCGCGGCCATGTGCGCCAGGTGAATGAAGATGCTTTTCTGGAAGTTCCAGAAAAAGGCCTGTGGCTGGTTGCTGATGGTATGGGTGGACACGATGCCGGTGATGTCGCCAGCAGTATGATTGTTGAAACGCTACGGGGCACGCCGGTTAACGGCTCCCTGTCTGATCGACTGGATCAGATCGAAGACGCGCTGGATCAGATCAACAACCGACTGTTAGAACGTAGCCAGTCAGATGATGGCAAAAAACACATCATTGGCAGCACCCTTGCCATGCTGGTGATCGAAAACAACCGCATGGGGGTTCTGCTCTGGGCAGGTGATAGCCGTATTTACCGGCTGCGTAACGGTAATCTGGTACAAATGTCTTCTGACCACTCCCAGGTGGAAACCTACATCCGTCAGGGTTTGATCACGCGTGAAGAAGCCAAAAAACACCCTGAACGCCACATTATTACCCGTGCCGTGGGCAGTCAGGAAGAGCTTTACATGGAAGCGGATCTCTGTGAGCTCAGTTCCGGTGATCGTTACCTGCTCTGCAGTGACGGGCTGACCCGTCATCTTGATGACCCCGAAATTGCGGATTATCTCAAACAGGGCTCACCGGAAGAAATCTGTAAAAAACTGGTGGATCTGACCCTTGACCGAGGTGCCAGAGACAATGTCACCGTTGTTGTTGTTGAAATTATCTGAGAGCACACACTGATATGGCTGATCCGAAGCAACTGCTCAAGACTCTGGCGGATAACGAAATTGCCATGCCTGAATTTCAGGTCATGCTGCAGAGTCTTTTGCAGAAACGAGCTTTCAGTGTTGAGCAATTTCTTACCGCGCTCGAACAAGCCGTTCGCAACGGACAACTTTCCTCTGACCAGGCCAATAGGCTCTCCAGTCAGTTGCCGGATATTTCTGATCTGCCGACCAATCAGGCACTGGATGATGACGATGAAGATGAGGCCGCCACAGTGGTGGCCTATCCAGCCGGGCAGCCAGCTTCAACACCTGCAGCAGCAGTGGATGATGACGATGATGAAGCACCCACACTGATTGCTTATCCACCAGCAGCAGGCAATCCACCGGAGGAAGACGACGAAGCCCCTACGCTGATTGCTTACCCGCAGGGTGCCGCAGCCAATCCGCCGGATGATGATGACGAAGCACCCACCCTGATTGCCATGCCCGGTGGCATAAATCAGAACGGTGAGCTCACCATTATCAACCCGGATGGTGACGGGTCAGGCAGTACTTATGCACACACTAGCGCTACCGGATTTCCATCCCATACCCAGCAAACCTCCGGCACCTTTAACAGTACCCTGCACACCTCCAGCACCTCCCAGCGCTCATGGAGCATGCCCGGTGCCACTAACCCGCAGCTGCAGAAACTAGGACCGGGTTCGATCATCAAGGATCGTTTTATACTGGATAAGGTGCTGGGTGCCGGTGGTATGGGTAAGGTATTCCAGGCACGCGACCTGCTGAAGGTTGAAGCCAACGACGCCAACCCTTATGTGGCAATGAAGGTGTTGACTGAAGACTTCAAGGCACACCCTCAGGCCTTTATTGCCCTGCAGCGGGAAGCCAGCCGTCAGCAAAAACTGGCGCACCCGAATATTGCCACGGTTTACGACTTTGACCGTATTGGCATGACTGGCACCCAGGTGTTTATCACCATGGAGCTGCTGGTTGGTAAACCGCTGGATACCTTCATCCGCAAGGTCGTGCGTCCAAAAGGTGGTTTGCCATTCGAAGAAGCCTTCCCGATTATTGAACAGCTGGGCGCTTCACTGATTTATGCCCATAAACAGAACATCGTGCACTCGGACTTTAAACCGGGTAACGCCTTTTTGTGTGATGATGGTCAGGTTAAAACGCTGGACTTTGGTATCGCCCGCGCTGTTAACGCCGGTGGTAGCAGTGATGATGACAAGGGTGATAAAAAACAGGATGATTTTGATGCCGGTTCACTCGGTGCACTGACACCCGCTTATGCCTCGCTGGAGATGCTGCAGGGTAAAGACCCTTCCACTCAGGATGACCTCTACGCCCTGGCCTGTGTGGCTTACGAGCTTTTTACCGGTTATCACCCGTTTAACAAAAAATCGGCACTCAAGGCAATGGAAGCCAAGCTGGTTCCTGCACCGATCAAAAGCCTGAAAAAGCGGCAGATGAAAGGCCTGCTGCACGGCCTGGCCTTTGAAAAAGAAAAACGCACTCCCACGGTTGAAGAGTTTCTGAAAGAGTTGGAAGGTAAAGCCAACTGGCACAAAAACCCTTGGGTGCTGGGTTCTGCTTTTACTGTCATTCTAAGCCTGGCAGCTTACAACCCGGTGATGAACCAGCTAGAAGAACGCCGTATCCAGCGCATGATCAGTGATGTTTTAACTGCCCAACCGGAGCTGATTGAAAGCACCATAAGCACTCTGCCACAACTGGATGTGAATGCCCGTAACCGTGTCACAGAAAATGGTCGTGAAGTCCTGCAAGGTTATTTCCAGCAACTGATCAATCAAGCCATTGACCTGGAAGAAGCCCACCATGATTTTGATCGAGCCGAGCAGGAACTCAACCGTATGGCGCTGCTGTACCCCGACTCCGCAGCCCTGAATGCCCAGCGTAACCATGTCGATCTGCAGCGTAACCGTTATATTCACCAACTCAGCCAGAAACTGAATCTGGCCTTGGAAAATGAGTGGTTACTGCCATCGGAACAGGACGCAGGTCGCAGCATCACCGAGATTCTCTCACTGATTATTGCCGTTGCACCTCAGCACAGCCTGCTGGAAGACCCACGTATTCCGGATGCCTACGCCACCTCGGCTCAGGAAGCCATCAATCTGGGTGATCTTGAGCAGGCACGGATTTATCTGGATATTGGTTTAGCTCGTATGTCTGCTGATCTCGACCTCATCAACACCCAGGATCGCTGGCAGCTGGCAAAAGAACAGCAGCAGCGTAACGTCAGAATCGAAGTCTTGCGCCTGGCGTTTGGTGAAGAACAGCTGGCATTCCAAAGTTTTGGTCCAATCATAGAACAAAGCAGCAACATCATTGAACTGTCACAGCTGGCACCACTGGATCCTGCGTTACGCACACTGGCCAGCTTGACCGGCCCGCTGCTGGAGGATGCCATCAACAGGGCAACCGATCCAGCACGCTTGATGCAGGAACAACAGGATTTGTTACTGGCTCTGGGATTGCATCAGCCACTGATTGATCAGGGTCACCCCACTACTGCCGCAGAAGCTCGTCTGCAAAAACTGCTGACAGAAGCAACCATCACCCGTGAATGGGAAGCGGAAGCTAATACCCTGCTTCGTTACCTGCAGTCTCATTACAGTGCTCATCACCCGGTGGTGACCCGTGCCAGAGACCAGCTGGCAGAGTTGTTTGTGCAACGCATCAGTCAGTTGGAAGAAGAGCGCCGCTTCAGCCTGGCACTGGCCACCCTGGATCGTACCAATGGCTTCCAACTTAATGAACCACGACTGGGTCAAGCCAGAGTTCGCATCACCCAGGAATACAATGACTTTTTGCTTGAGCGGGAAGCAGCAGCCCTGCAGGCACGCATCAATGGCCTGCAAAGCACCCTGCTGGTTGAAGCCCGAGCGCGGGAAATAGATGCCGCAGAACGTACCCTTGCTGAACTGCGCAATTATCTCGAAGACAATGACCCCTACATTACCATCACCGCGGCGGATGCCATGGCGGAAGCCTATCTGGAGTTGACCGAAAATGTCGGACGGCAGGGACAATTCCGGGAAGCCGTTAGCCTTGCAAATCGAGGGCTGCAGGTATCACCCAATGATTTGCTACTGCAAAATACTCGTGAACATTTCCTGGTGGAAGGCAACATTGTTGAGCTGAACGATCTCTTTCGCAACTCGGAACACTTTGATACTCCGGCAGCACAACGGATGGTCGATGAGATCCGTACCTTTGCACCGGCTCGTTATCCAGATCTGGAGCGCCAGTACACCCTGATTCTGACTGAACGTATTCTGGAGCTGGCCAATACCAACCGTCGTCAGGGTGAAAGTCTGGCCACTCGCGCCAGCATTTTGTTCCCTGGCAGCACCCGACTGGCACAACTGCGTGCAGAGCTGGCACCGGCACCCTGGATTGAAGGACGTACCGCCCGCGCTGCACTCACCACAGGACGTCTGTCTGAAGCCCGTAACATGCTGACAGCATCCAAAGAGCGCCTGCCGGATCACCCGGAAGTACTGGATTTTGAAAAAGACCTGAATGCACGTATCCGTGATGCTGAATCTATTTTTGCCAGTTTTGAGTCCAGTCTGGATGAGCAGGAGTTTGACACTGCACGAGCCAGGTTGGCAGAAGCACGCCAGCTCTGGTCGGACAACCCCACCTACCGAGCGGCCATTGCCACATTGAGTGAGCGTATGGCTGCACAACGCTGGCAAGGGCGCATCCTGCAGCGGGATGTGGATATCCGCACCCTGCGTGCTACGGCTGAACAAACCGGAGCGGATGTTTCTGCTCAGGCCTGGAATCCGGTGGAAAGTACCCGCCCCTGCACCGAAGATCTGGCTGGATTTGGTCGTCGAGCCAGAGCCATCTGTTTTGACATGATGCATGACCGGGTGCGTGGACCCTTGATGGTGGTAATACCAAACTCAGACTCACAGCCGGGTTTTGCCATCAGCAAATATGAAATATCCAACGAAGACTACAACAAATACTGCTTTTTCAGTGGGCAGTGCCCGGTGGATGATTCAGTTGATAAAGATCAGCCACGTATAGGGCTGAACATTCAACAGATACAAGCTTATACCGGCTGGCTTTCCGAACGTACCGGACAGACCTACCGTTTGCCAACCCGTGATGAATGGTACTACGCAGCCTACGCCCAGGGGCAGCAACCACCCAGGGATTATAACTGTCGGGTACGCCTGGGGGGCCAGGTTCTCAAGGGCGATCAGATCAACCGTGTTTCCACCGGGCATCAGAACGGCTGGGGGATGCAGAATTTTATCGGTAATGTTCAGGAGCTGGTTATGCAGGGCAATCGACTGATGGCCGCTGGTGGATCTTATCAGGATCCACACGCGGAATGTGGATTGAACTTTATCAGACCTCACTCCGGTGCTGCTGATGGCATCACTGGTTTCAGATTGCTGCTGGAAGAGGTGCAGTCACCTCTTATGCAAGCAGCAAACACCCCTTAACCTAGATCAGTCATTCAGAGAAGAAACAATGCAAACGAACCTGAAAACCCTTTCGCGCCAGTATGCCAACGGTATTCTCACCAAACCTGAATATCGCAAAGCGAGAGCAGAGCTGATAGAAACAAGCCTGGACAATGACCTGACCGAACCTCAGGCAACGGTTCCGTTTATTGCTGATGAAAGCGAACCAGATGAGGATGCGTCAAGTGAAAACGAGTCGGACAATCAGGACGCTGAGCCACCCGCTGCGTCAGCAGCAGAAAAAACCGATAAAAAAGGCTCATGTCAGCGTAGAAACCAGCTGTTAATGCTGATCAGTCTGGTACTGCTGGGTATTGTGATTACCCTGGCCATTTAACTCTGAACTGCTTGAATTTCAACACCTATAAATGAATCTGAAACAGATCTACCGTGTTATGCTCCCTGTTATATCAGTCATCCATCAATTAACAGGGAACAGACCATGAGCAGTAATCCCCAGCAAGTGTTACAACAGGCACGCACCATAGCCATTGTTGGCATCTCCAACAAACCGGAACGTGCCAGCTACCGTGTTGCCGAGTACCTTAAAAATGCCGGTTACACTGTTTACCCGGTTAACCCGCAATACCAGCAGGTTCTGGGATTGACCTGTTACCCCAGCCTGACCGAATTACCAGAATCCATTGATCTGGTTGATGTATTCCGCAAGGCAGAAGACTGTTTACCTGTTGCTGAAGAAGCGGTACGAATTGGTGCCAAAGGCCTGTGGTTACAGCTGGGCATCAGTAACGCTGAATGTCGCGATCTGGCAGAAAAAAACGGCCTGGCTTATGTGGAAGACAAGTGCACTAAAATTGAACATGCTCAACTGAACCAGAGCTGATTGATATACAACACCAACGGCATGGTCATCATGGCAGCCAGTGTCTGCGCTGTGATGATGGCCGCCATTAGTGAAGCATCCCCACCCAGCTGTCTTGCCAGAATATAAGCACTGGTTGCTGTTGGCATAGCGGCAAAAAGCACCAGCACCGCCTGCTCCTGGGTATTCAGTGCCAGCCCCTGACTGATCAGCGCCGCAGCCAGCGGCATCAGCAACAACTTAATCAGACTGGAAAGAATTAATGGCTGTCCGGCACGGCGCAAAGCATCCAGATTAAGTGCCACACCCACCGCCAGCAGCCCCAGCGGTAAAGCTGCCCGCGACAGAATTTCCATCACCGGCTGACTCCAGCCCGGTAGACCTATCCCACTGATATTCAGAACAATACCGAACAAACAACCCAGAATCAGCGGGTTTTTGATTACCGTCAGTAGAGTGGTTTTTAAGTCCGAGCGCTGCTCACCGGCATAGAGTGAAAAAATCAGTACACACAACAGATTCAGTAAAGGAATCATCAGTGCCATAATCACCGCAGCCAGTGCCAGACCCATGCTGCCAAACAACTCCGCAGCCACGGCCAGTGCAACATAGGTATTAAAACGCAGCGCACCCTGATAAACCGAAGTAAACTCAGCACCATTTCGCCCCAGCCAGCGGCGCAACACCAGCAGCAGCAGGGTCATTAACAACAGCAATAACAGTACCGCCAGCAGTACCCGTGCCACAGCCAGCCCGGAAAAGTCGGCCAGTGCCAGACGGGTGGTTAACATGGCGGGGAAAAGAAAGAAATAAACCAGGCGTTCCAACTGCGGCCAGAAGTCAGCAGAAGGAAAATTCAGCCGCCTGAGTGCAACACCCAGCAGAATAACAACAAACACCGGACCAAGGGCATGGATCAAAGTCAGCATAAACCTGAAAAACCCTCTAATGCGTCATCCGGCCACAGGCAGGCAGGAAAACCCTTTGTTAAGCTAATGACCTGCTCATACGAGATACCATCATGAGTCAAACACCCGCAAAAGCCAGAAAACCCTATCCACTGAATTTTTTTATTCTGGTGACACTGATCAGTATCCTGCTGGCTATTTGGTACGTTACGGACTATCTGCGCGGACACCAAGCCGGCAATGTCACCTGGTATCCTGCAACGGCTGAATGCCAGCTACCGGATGAAACCTGCCACGCTACTCTGGATAAAGGGCAAACACTGAGTTTTACCCTGCACACCCCAGAACCTCGACCACTGGAACCCCTGCCTGTCACTGTACGTCTGGAGGGTTTCAGTGAAGACGAACTCCGTCGCCTGAAACTGGAAATCGACCTGCAGGGACGGGACATGTACATGGGTTACAACCGCACCCCAATGCAATATCAGGGTGAGGGTGTATTCAGTGCCACACCCCTGCTGAGCCTGTGTACCGATGAGATGATGGTCTGGCGTGCCAGCATCCTGATCAATCCCACCGGTATGAATCTCAAATCATTCTACGGCAGTTATTTTGATTTTACGGTTTATCGGTAACTGTACTGCCAAGCTGTTGCCACATGGCACGAACAGCCTTCATTTGTGGTCCTTCACGGGTATCAAACACCTTGGATTCATAACCCCACCAATCCCAGCAACCCTTGGGATTAGGCAAACTGGCACGCGCCTGGGGAAAGAGCATCACCAGATCCCGCGCATCCGCCTGCTGCAGATAACCGGTTAAACGTACAAAATCTTCACCCACCTGCTCGGCGGTCTGATCACAACCGTGTAATACCACCTGCAAACCACAAGCACCCTCAGCGCAGCCTGGTGGCACATAAACATAACCCCAGTCGGCCAAGCCTTTGCTGGCACCTTTAAACGGTTTTTGATCAAAACGTGTCAGGCTTCCCTGGGGTTCATCACTCACATCACGCTGGGCTTCACCATCCAGATGCTCAAGGCTAGCTGCTGCACCGTCATAACCACAAGCATTCACATAGGGGGAGGCTGTGAGACTACACAACACACCCTGCTTGCGGGTCGGAAAACCATGCCCAGCCAGAGCACCGGTATGACTCAGAGTGCCATCGGGAACCAGCTGTGCATAAGTCTGTTGCAGGGTCTGGCTGACCCGTGCATGAATCAGTGGATCGGCAGCGCCACGGTAGAGATATACACGACTGTTTTTTAATGCTGTCGGATCACCAATGGCTCCTTCTTTTGCCGCAGTGTTGATGATGCTCAGCGTTTGATCAACCTGCGGGGCACCACGGGTTATCGCCATACACCGATGCAGTGCAGCACTCAAACCTTCTCTGGCACAACCATAAGGCCCTGCCGCAAACACAGCCACACCGCGAACTTCATCCGGCCAGGCCAGATGTAACTGATGTGCCAGATAACCACCGGAGGACAGTCCCGCTAAGTACAGGCGTTCTGAATCGGTATTCAGTTGTGGCAATGGCGGCTCTTGTTGTTCAGAGCTGGAACAACCTACCAGCAACAGGCCGGATAGCAGCAGTAACAGCCCAGCAGCAGATCGACTGAATGTTTGTTTCATAAGTGTCTCACCTGTGGATAAAACTGTGAATTAATCGACCATAAACTGTTCAAGCACTGTGTTTAACCAACGCCAGCCCAGAGGTGAACAGGCCAGCCGATTATCATCTGCTGTCCATAAACCCCGCTGTTGTAAATCGACCAGTAGTGGCTGCAGATCGGCCAATAATAAACCGGTACGCCGGGCATATAAATCAGCATCCACACCCTCTGCCAGGCGCAAGGCATTCATCATAAATTCCACCGGGCGTTCAGCAGCAGACAGTTGCTCTGTACCGGCCAGAAAATCCCGTCCTTCGATCAAGCGGGATAAATAAGCCTGGGGTTGGCGGGTTTTCCAGCGGCGCTCGATGGACAAACCTCCCGCAGCGGTGTTATCCAAACGACTGAGTTTACCGTGTGCCCCGGCACCCAGCCCCAGATAATCCCCAAAGGTCCAGTAGTTCAGGTTATGACGCGCTTGGTATCCAGACTGAGCATAAGCGGAGACCTCATACTGCTCAAATCCGGCTTGTGCCAATAATGCCTGACCGGCATCCTGAATTGCCACCAGAGTGTCTTCTTCCGGCAGGATCGGTGGGCGGCGGAAAAACTCGGTGTTGGGTTCCAGAGTTAACTGATACCAAGACAGGTGTGTTGGTTGCAGATCAATCGCCTGTTGTAAATCGGCCAGTGCCAGTGCCTCGGTCTGATCCGGCAAACCGTGCATCAGATCCAGATTAAAGTTATCAAAACCGGCTTTTCTGGCGGCTTCAACCGCGTTGATGGCTTCCTGCCCGCTATGAATGCGCCCTAGGGCTTTTAACTGGGGTTCCGCAAAAGATTGTACGCCCATCGACAGGCGGTTGATGCCCGTCGCCCGGTAACCACTGAAACGCCCTTGCTCTACTGTTCCGGGGTTGGCTTCCAGGGTGATTTCACAATCTTTGGTCAGTTGCAGGCGTTGTTGCAGCCCTTCAAAAAAACGTTGGTAACCCTCAGGAGACATCAGGCTAGGTGTGCCGCCACCAAAAAAGATCGACACCAGTGGATGCTGCTGAACCTGAGGCCAAGCGGCCAGATCGTGATCCAGATCGGCCAGCAGTGCTTGTACATACTGGCGCTCGGTGTCTGCATCCAGCCGGGTGATACCACCGGCTGATGCATCCAGAGCATGGGAGTTAAAATCACAATAGGGGCATTTACGTACACACCAGGGCAGGTGTACATACAAGGATAAAGGCGGTAACGGGTTGTCCACCCTTTAACCCTGCTGTCCGAAACGCTCACCCAATACCTGAATCAGTAACTGACTGGCACACCCACGGTGAGAGATGCGGTTTTTTTCTTCCTTGTCCATTTCTGCCGCTGTTTTGCCCAGCTCCGGCAACCAGAACAGGGGATCATAACCAAAACCACCTTCACCACGAGGTGCTGCAAGAATGCGCCCTTCCCAGCTGGCTTGTACTATCACCGGCGTAGGATCTTCAGCAAAACGCAGGAACACCAGCACACACCAGTAACGGGCAGTACGTTCCGCTTCGGGCACATCTTTGAGCCGCTCCAGCAGATAAGCATTGTTGTCTGCATCCTTGCTACCAACACCGGCAAAACGTGCCGAATAAATACCCGGCGCACCCTGCAAGGCATCCACCTCAACACCCGAATCATCTGCCAGTGCGGCACAACCGGTATGCAGAGCGGCATTACGCGCTTTGATCAGGGCATTTTCCACAAAAGTCAGGCCGGTTTCTTCGGCTTCCGGCACCTGATGCAGATTCTGGGCTTCCACCTGCCAACCCAGAGGTGCCAGCAAAGAGGAGAATTCTTTTAATTTACCGGCATTACCGCTGGCCAGTATCAGTTTTTGCTGGGTCATCAGTGATCAATCCATCAACAAGCGGCGGACAAAAGCCAGTTCATAAGCAGGATGTTGCGGGCTGTAAGTCACCCGCAGCAAAAAACGCATCGGGTCATCGTGGGAATAACGGAAGCTGGCTATATTGGCATAACCCTCACCTTGCCCCACCTCTTTCAGCTGGAACCCCAGACTGTTGATCTGACCGGCCAGATTACCTGCCTGACCGGATACCCGCGCCCGCACGGGTTCACTGCTGCCGTCCTCAAGACGCTTCAGCACAGTGACACGCACCATACCCTGACCTTTGCTGCGCACTATGCCGTAACCCTGTGCCACTTGGGGGTTCAGAAAGCTGGTTGGCAACACATCGTAATAAATTTCATAGTCTCCGACCCGCTCCATGGCATTGTTCTGCGCCAACAGCGGCAGGGGTAACAACAGCATCAGAGGCAGCAGATAGCGTAACAAGGACATATTTTTCTCCAAAGATTTCAACGACTGATGCGGTAGATCGCCACTTCGCCAAAAAGGTTCGGCCATAAATGGGCTTTCCAGTGTCCTTCATAATCCATATCACCCACTGCACGATCAACAATCCTGAAACCCTTGCTTTGGCATAGAGCCTCAAAATCCTTGAAGGTGAACAGGTGAATGTTGGGTGTGTCGTACCACTGGTGTGGCAGAGTTTTGGACATAGGCATCCGGCCTTTAAAAGCCAGATAAAAGCGGGGTCGCCAATGGGCAAAGTTGGGGAAGGTAACAATGGCCTCACGCCCCACCCGCAACATTTCTTCCAGCGCCAGATCCTGACGCCTTAATACCTGTAGCGCCTGGGTCATGATCACTGTGTCATAACTGCCATCGGCAAAATTGCTCAAGCCACGGTTCAGATCCTGCTCAATCACATCCACACCACAGGCCAGGCAAGCAGTGATATTGTCAGCATCAATTTCCAGCCCGTACCCCTGCACTTGTTTGTGTTGTTCCAGATGATGTAACAGCTCACCATTACCACAGGCCAGATCCAATACACGGCTGGAAGGAGTCACCCAGTTGGCAATGATAGATAAATCCGGGCGCATATCAGTTCACCTCCCCGTGACGGGATTCAGCGGCTACACGCTGCATATAAGCAGTAAAAACGGCTTCATAACGCTCATCCGGAATCAGAAAAGCATCATGACCATGGGGTGATTTGATGCGGGCGTAACTGACTCGTTTTCTGGCGGCTGTTAAAGCATTCACCAGCTCCTCCGAACGTTTGGGTGAAAAACGCCAGTCGGTGGTAAAACTGATCACCAGAAAACGACAGCAAGCACCGGATACAGCCTGCACCAGATCCCCGCCACAGGCTGCAGCAGGATCAAAATAATCCAGCGCTTTGGTCATCAACAGGTAGGTGTTGGCATCAAAACGCTCAGAAAAACTTTCACCCTGATAACGCAGGTAGGATTCCACCTGAAACTCAACATCAAAACCGTAGTTCAGCTTGTCAGTTCGCAGGTCACGCCCGAATTTTTCACCCATCGAGTGTTCCGACAGGTAGGTGATATGCCCCACCATTCGAGCCAGCCCCAGACCATGACGCGGAATCACCCCAGCTTGCTGGTAACGCCCTTCACGAAAATCCGGATCAGACATAATGGCCTGACGTGCCACTTCGTTAAAAGCAATGTTCTGAGCGGACAGCTTGGGTGTGCTGGCAATCACTACTGCATGACGCAACCGCTGCGGATAACGCAGTGACCACTCCAGCACCTGCATACCACCCAGACTGCCACCCACCACAGCTGCCCACTGCTGAATGCCCAGTCGATCTGCCAGCAAGGCCTGAGAATCCACCCAGTCTTGTACTGTTAAGACCGGAAAATCCGGGCCATAGGGTTGATCCGTGGCGGGGTTGATCGAAGAGGGACCTGTGGAGCCGTGGCAGCCACCCAGATTATTCAGGGAGACCACAAAAAAATGGCGGGTGTCGATGGGTTTGCCGGGGCCGATGTAACTGTCCCACCAGCCGGGTTTGTTGTCCTCGGTGGAATGATAACCGGCAGCATGATGGTTACCGGACAAGGCGTGACAAATCAGCACGGCATTGCTGGCATCAGCATTCAGCTCACCATAGGTTTCCACCATTAGCTGCCAGCTTTCCAGCACACTGCCACTGGCCAGTTGTAAGGGCTGATCAAACAGCTGGATTTGAGGCTCCACCAACCCGACCGAGTCGGCAGGTGGAAAAACAGCTCCGGCAGGGGAGGAGGTCATCTTGTGTCAGGTATCCTTTAAACAGCGGTGAACCGGAAAACAGCCTGCTAATCTAACATATCAGCGCACGGATGGGAGCTATCCACCTGGCAGGCAAATATAAATGCGGTTAAAACCAGAGAAAACAAGTCGGACGTTTACGCTGAACCCCAGCTCAGCTAAAATAGGCGATTATTTTTTTCATCGACTGGTCATCCATCACACCGGTCACTTCCCCCACTTCCATAAAATCGCAGGTCATCTATGTTACGTATCGTTGAAGAAGCGCTCACCTTCGATGATGTTTTGCTGGTACCCGGTTATTCCGAAATCCTGCCGAAAGACGTCAGCCTGAAAACCCGTATCACTCGCAACGTGGAACTGAATATTCCACTGGTTTCTGCAGCTATGGATACCGTCACCGAAGCCCGTCTGGCGATTGCCATTGCACAGGAAGGTGGCATTGGCATCATTCACAAAAACATGACCATTGCCCAGCAGGCCAACGAAGTGCGCAAGGTCAAAAAACATGAAAGTGTGGTGGTGAAAGATCCGGTTAGTGTTGCCCCTACCACCAAAATTGATGAACTGCTGGAAATGGCTGCTGAATACGGTTTTTCCGGTTTCCCGGTAGTAGATTCCGGCAAGCTGGTGGGTATTGTCACTGGTCGTGACCTGCGTGTGAAACCTCATGCCGGTGACACCGTTGCGGCCATCATGACCCCCAAAGAAAAACTGGTCACCGCACTGGAAAACACCCCGCTGGAGCAGATCAAGGCACGCCTGTACGAGCACCGCATTGAAAAAATGCTGCTGGTCGACAAGGAGTTTCATCTGCGTGGTCTGGTGACTTTCCGCGATGTGGAAAAAGCCAAAACCTACCCGCTGGCCGCAAAAGATGCCAACGGCAGTCTGCGTGTGGGTGCCGCTGTAGGCACTGGTCCGGAAACCCCAGAACGCGTCACTGCGCTGGTGGAAGCCGGTGTGGATGTGATTGTGGTGGATACCGCCCATGGTCATTCCAAAGGCGTGATTGACCGGGTACGCTGGATCAAAGAAAACTTCCCGCAGGTGGATGTGATTGGTGGCAACATTGCCACGGCTGAAGCCGCTGTAGCACTGGCCGAAGCCGGAGCAGACGGCGTTAAGGTTGGCATCGGCCCTGGCTCCATCTGCACCACTCGGATTGTCGCCGGTGTCGGTGTACCGCAGATTTCCGCTGTTTCCAATGTGGCAGATGCTCTCAAACCCTATGGCATCCCGCTGATTGCTGATGGTGGTGTGCGTTTCTCTGGTGACCTGGCCAAAGCCATTGTGGCTGGTGCCCACGTCATCATGGTGGGCGGTCTGCTGGCCGGTACTGAAGAAGCCCCCGGTGAAGTGGAGTTGTATCAGGGTCGTACCTACAAGGCTTATCGTGGAATGGGCTCACTGGGTGCCATGGGGCAATCTCAGGGTTCTTCTGATCGTTATTTTCAAGACAAGGATGCTGGTGTAGAAAAACTGGTACCAGAAGGCATTGAAGGCCGTGTGCCTTATAAAGGCTCCATGAGTGCCATCGTGCACCAACTGATGGGTGGTCTGCGCGCCTCCATGGGTTACACCGGCAGCGGTGACATTGAAACCATGCGCAGCAAACCCAGTTTTGTGAAAATCACCGGTGCCGGTATGCGTGAATCTCACGTCCATGACGTGCAGATCACCAAAGAAGCCCCCAACTACCGCGTCAGCTGAGAGACTTAAAAGCCATGCAGCAACCTGTGCAAGATATTCACGCTCATAAAATCCTGATTCTGGATTTTGGTTCCCAGTACACCCAGCTGATTGCCCGTCGCGTGCGTGAGCTGGGTGTTTATTGCGAAATTTTTGCCTTTGATATGAACGAGGCCGATATCCGGGCTTTTGCTCCCAAAGGCATCATTCTGGCTGGTGGCCCGGAATCCGTAACGGATGATGGCTCTCCACGCGCTCCTGAGTGTGTATTCACCCTGGGCGTGCCGGTACTGGGCATCTGCTACGGCATGCAGACCATGGCTAAACAGCTGGGCGGCAAGGTGCAAGGCTCCAATGTGCGTGAATTCGGTTATGCTCAGGTACAGCTCGAAGCTGAATCAGCGCTGTTCCACGATATCCGTGACCACCTGACTGCCGAAGGCAAGGGTTTGCTGGATGTGTGGATGAGCCACGGTGACAAGGTGGTGCAATTACCCGCCGATTTTCAGATCACCGCCTCCACCCCCAGCTGTGCCATTGCGGCCATGGGCTGTGAAGAAAAACGTTTTTACGGTGTGCAGTTCCACCCTGAGGTAACCCATACCCTGCAGGGTAAACGGATGCTGGAGCATTTTCTGCTGGAGATCTGCGCCTGTGATGCCTTGTGGACTCCTGCACAAATTATTGAAGATCTGGCTCAGCGGGTACGTGAACAAGTCGGCCAGCGCAAGGTGTTGCTCGGCCTGTCCGGCGGTGTGGATTCTTCCGTGGTGGCTGCATTACTGCACAAGGCGATTGGTGATCAGCTCACCTGTGTGTTTGTTGACAACGGCCTGCTGCGCAAGAACGAAGGCGATCAGGTGATGGAAATGTTCGCCCGCAACATGGGCGTGCGTGTTATCCGTGCTGATGCAGAAGAACTGTTCCTTGGCCGCTTAAAAGGGGTCAGTGACCCGGAAGCCAAACGCAAAGTGATCGGTAACACCTTTATCGACATCTTTGATGAAGAAGCCACCAAACTGACCGATGTGGATTTTCTGGCGCAGGGCACCATCTACCCGGACGTGATCGAATCCGCTGCTGCCAAAACCGGCAAGGCGCACGTCATCAAGTCTCACCACAACGTGGGTGGCCTGCCGGAAACCATGCGTATGGAGCTGGTTGAACCCCTGCGTGAACTGTTCAAGGACGAAGTACGCAAGATCGGCCTGGAGCTGGGTCTGCCTTATGACATGGTTTATCGTCATCCTTTCCCCGGCCCCGGCCTTGGTGTGCGTATCCTGGGTGAAGTGAAAAAAGAATACGCAGATATCCTGCGTGATGCTGATGCCATTTTTATCGAAGAGCTGCGTGCTGCTGGTTGGTACGACAAGACCAGCCAGGCTTTTGCTGTATTCCTGCCGGTCAAATCGGTCGGTGTGGTCGGTGATGGCCGCCGTTATGAGTGGGTGATTGCCCTGCGTGCCGTGGAAACCATCGACTTTATGACCGCCCGCTGGGCGCACCTGCCCTACGAGCTGCTGGAAAAAGTCTCCAACCGCATCATCAATGAACTGGCCGGTGTTTCCAGGGTCACTTACGACGTGTCCTCCAAACCCCCGGCGACCATTGAGTGGGAATAATCACCATGTCACACCGGCTGCAGCTTGCCTTGTTACTCCTGTTGACTGTCACTGGCAGTCTACTTACAACAAGTCAGCAGGCTGCAGCCAGCACCCAATTCAATCCACTGGATCACCGCATGACGATGATTCAGTCACGCCTGATGCTGCTGACTGGTCAGGAAGCTTTTTTTGAAGGTCAGCTCCTGCAGCAGAGTGCACGCGTGGCATCATCCAACCTGATTAGTGCCATGGAGCACTCCATTTGCCCACTGGGTGATGATCAGCAGCAGGTTCGCCTGCAGCGGATTGAAACCTTTGGGTTGTTTCTGCGCCTGATTGCCCTGGCAGAGGATGCTCAGTTTACTCCTCCCGATACTCTGCCCCCCAACCAGTATTATGGCCTGCGTTTGCTGCAAAGCTGCAAACAGGGGCAGCATGATCGACTGCTGGAAGCAGCACTGGAGCTGGTGGATGCCAACAGAGGCTGAGCAGGCAAGGGTACACAAACCCGAATATTATATGCATCGGGCGCTGGAACTGGCGCAGCTGGCTGCGGATCAAGGCGAGGTGCCGGTGGGTGCTGTTATTGTGGATTCCACCGGCGCCATCATCGGGCGAGGTTACAATCAGTGCATCAGCAATCACGATGCAACAGCTCACGCAGAAATTCAGGCCATCAGAGATGCCTGCAAAACTCTGAACAACTACCGGCTTAATGACTGCGACCTGTATGTCACCCTTGAGCCCTGTACCATGTGTATTGGTGCCTTGATTCAGGCGCGCATCAGAAATGTGTTTTATGCCGCCAGAGAGCCACGCACAGGCGCGATTGAGTCGGTATGCAACCTACCCGCACAACCCTGGTACAACCATCACCTGCAGGTGCAGGGTGGGTTATTAAAAAAACAGAGTAAAAACCTGCTGGAAGACTTTTTTACACAACGGCGTTAAAACCCTCCCCTTTTTTGCACCAACCTGTATCCGTGAGCCTACTAGCCTGTTTTACCCATCAGGATCAACCCGGACTGGATTCGACCTCGTCCAGAATCAAGGATTCCGAATCAGGCATTATGATTCATCAACAATGGTTAACCAACCCATGATTTCTGAAGGCTTTTCTGAAAAACTGCTGCAGTGGCATCAGCAGCACGGACGCAAGCACTTACCCTGGCAACAGAATAAAAACCCATATTATATATGGGTATCTGAAATTATGTTGCAGCAAACCCAGGTTATAACAGTTATTGAATATTATCAGCGCTTTATGCAGCGTTTTCCCAGCCTGCCAAGCCTTGCGGATGCTTCCCTTGATGAGGTGCTGCACCTGTGGGCCGGGCTGGGATATTACAGCCGTGCCAGAAACCTGCACCGCTGTGCACAACAGGTTGTTGCTCAGCACCAGGGACAGCTACCCGTTGATGACCTGCAGGCAATGCAACAACTACCCGGCATTGGCCCATCCACCGCCGCTGCCATTTGTGCCTTCAGCACTGGGCAACGTGCAGTCATTCTGGATGGCAATGTTAAACGCGTGGTATCGCGTTATTTTGCCGTGCCGGGCTGGCCGGGGCAGACTCACGTCAGCCGCGAGTTATGGCAAAAAGCAGATCAACTCACCCCACACCAACAGCTTGAAGACTATACCCAGGCGATCATGGATCTGGGAGCCACAATTTGCACACCACGCAAGCCCGTTTGTAATCTCTGCCCTGTAGCAGCAGCCTGTCAGGCCAGACAGTTAAACCTTACCGGGCAACTGCCCGAACCACGGCCAAAAAAAATCCTGCCGGAAAAACATCGATTTGCACTGGTATTACTGGATATTCAACAACGTATCCGGCTGGAGCAACGGCCTGATTCAGGCATCTGGGGTGGACTCTGGAGCCTGCCGGAATTTGAAAACCTTGAGGCATTACACCAATGGCTCAGACAACAACATCCAACCGCCATCTGCCAGACTGATCAGGCAGAACCCATGAAACATACTTTCAGCCATTATCGGCTGATTCTGCAGCCTATCCTGGCAAGGCTGCCGGAACCTACTTATAACGTCACTGAGCCACAGCCAGAGGCGTTTAACGCCCCAATCCAACCCTTGAACTGGTATGATCCCCAAAACCCCGTCAACATCGGCCTGGCAGCGCCGGTAACAGGACTGATCAAGTCCCTGTCAAAATCAGGAGTTAATCAATGAGTCACACTGTTTTCTGTCGCAAATATCAAAAAGAACTGCCTGCTCTGGATACACCTCCAATGCCGGGTGTAAAAGGGCAAGAACTTCTGGAGCAGGTTTCAAAACAGGCCTGGCAGGAGTGGATGGAACACCAGACACGCCTGATCAATGAAAAACGCCTGAAAGTTTTTGAGCCAGCCACCCGAAAATACCTGCAGGAACAGATGGAAAAATTCTTCAGTAATGAAGAAACAGATCGGATCGAAGGTTATATTCCACCACAAAACAATGGCGCCTGAATCAACGCAGCCCAGATGCTGTAAGCACTTGAACAAAAAACAGAAATTTTTTCAGAAAAGCGCTTGACGGATCAGGGCAAAATCTATTTAATGTGCACCCGTTGAGGCCAGATAGCTCAGTCGGTAGAGCAAGGGATTGAAAATCCCTGTGTCGGCGGTTCGATTCCGCCTCTGGCCACCAACTTTCAGGATCAGTGTTGGGGTGTCGCCAAGTGGTAAGGCAGCTGGTTTTGGTCCAGCCATGCGTGGGTTCGAATCCTTCCACCCCAGCCATCCTGATCCCTTCTTCGGGCGTTTGCTTTCCAAAGCCGGTATAGCTCAGATGGTAGAGCAACTGACTTGTAATCAGTAGGTCCCGGGTTCGACTCCTGGTGCCGGCACCAGCGAAACCTCCTTGTAATACCCTTCCTTTTTATTTTCTGGTTAGAAACCCAGCAGCTGCTAAACTCATTCTAATACCTCACTTTTATGCCCTGAATCTCAGGAGGCATTCATGAATGAAGCAATGCTCTGGACTCATCGGGATACCTGCCCCTGCTGCGGCAGTCCGCTGGAACTGGCTGTGGATACCTCTGCAGGCAATCAGGAGTATGTAGAAGACTGCGAGGTCTGCTGCGCACCAATTTGTATACAGGTTACGCTGGATATTCAGGGACAGGTCTCCGAGATCACCCTGCGTCGTGAAGCAGACTAAAACCGATACCCGATCTCAGATAAAAAAATCAATCCGCCTTGTATTTTCGGACACTTGTCACCATATTCTGTTGCAGCGGTGTCACAGCAGACTCAGGTGATGGCTTTTTGCTATTATGCTCATTACCTTAATCATCTGGATTAAATCATTCAACCGCCCTATGCTTGCGACATTCAGCCGCATATCCACTGGCTTGATCCTTATTGCTGGATTTTTTTGTTCCCACAGGAGAAATAAAACATGAGTGTATTAGTAACCCGTAAGGCTCCCGATTTTGAAGCAGCTGCAGTCCTGGGTGACGGCAGCATCGTTGAGAACTTCAAGCTGTCCGATACCAACGGTAAATACCGCGTGGTTTTTTTCTGGCCTCTGGATTTCACCTTTGTATGCCCTTCTGAAATCATTGCTCATGACAACCGCATGGCCAAGTTCAAAGAGCTGGGTGTGGAAGTGATTGGCGTGTCCATTGACAGCCAGTTCACTCACCACGCGTGGCGTAAAACCGATCCTAAAGATGGCGGTATCGGTGCAGTGAAGTTCACCATGGTGGCTGACGTTAAACACGAAATCACCCGTGCTTACGGTGTTGAGCATCCAGACGCGGGTGTTGCACTGCGTGCTTCCTTCCTGATCGACAAAGATGGCGTGGTACAACACCAGATTGTTAACAACCTGCCACTGGGTCGTAACGTTGATGAAATGGTGCGCCTGGTTGAAGCCCTGCAGTTCCACGAAGAGCACGGTGAAGTTTGCCCTGCCGGTTGGACCAAAGGTGACAAAGGCATGAAGGCTGACGCCAAGGGTGTTGCTGACTACCTGGCTGAGTCTTCCAGCAGGCTATAAAGCTTCGGGCCTTAAGCCTTAAGGTAATAAAGTTTTTAGTGCAGTAATCTATAAGGGTCGGCAAAAGCCGGCCCTTATTTTTTGGATTTCATCATCACGATTTCAGGAGCAACCATGTCTGCCAGTCGCCATAACAAGCTGATCATTCTCGGTTCAGGGCCTGCCGGTTATACCGCCGCTGTGTATGCTGCACGAGCCAACCTCAAACCCCTGCTGATCACCGGTATGCAGATGGGTGGTCAGTTGACCACAACCACCGAGGTGGACAACTGGCCGGGTGATGCTCTGGGTGTGCAAGGGTCTGCACTGATGGAACGAATGAAACAACACGCTGAACGCTTTGAGACCGAAGTGCTGTTTGATCATATCCACACTGTTGCCCTGCAGCAGCGCCCTTTCACCCTGATCGGTGATCAGGGCACCTACACCTGTGATGCCCTGATTATTGCCACCGGAGCCAGCGCCCAGTACATCGGATTGCCCAGCGAAGAAGCCTTTATGGGTCGTGGTGTCTCTGCCTGCGCCACCTGTGATGGCTTTTTCTACAAGAACCAGGATGTTGCTGTTATTGGTGGTGGTAATACTGCCGTTGAAGAAGCGCTGTATCTGTCCAACATTGCCAGAAAAGTGACTCTCATTCACCGCCGTGACAGCCTTAAATCAGAAAAAATTCTGCAAGATCAGCTGGTTGAAAAATCCCGCAACGGCAATATCGAGATCATCTGGAATCACCAGTTGGATGAAGTGCTGGGTGATGCCAGTGGTGTGACTGGCCTGCGCCTGAAATCAACCACCGATAGCAGCCATCGAGAAATAACCATTACCGGTGTTTTTATTGCCATCGGACACAAACCCAATACCGAGATCTTCAAGGATCAACTGGAGATGAGTAATGGTTACATCAAGGTACAGTCCGGCCTGAATGGCAACGCCACTGCAACCAGTGTGGAGGGTGTATTTGCAGCCGGTGATGTTTCTGATCATATCTACCGCCAGGCCATTACCTCGGCGGGCACCGGCTGTATGGCTGCTCTGGATGCAGAGCGCTACCTGGATGCACTGGCCTGATAATCCAGCAGCCACTGCATGGCACCCGTCAGCTCTTCCGTGGGGCGTTGATGCCGTGCAGCACCATAACCCTGATTAAACACGGTGAAGTACTGCTGCAAGACCCCGGCAGCGTGTGTATCCCCTGCCAGCTTCAGTAGCTCGATACCCACCTCTGCAGTACACAAATGCTGCTCAGAAGCCGGTTTACGCAGGCGGTAGTCGGTTTTCTGGTTGGTGCGCAAGGGCAAAACCGGCAGATGATCCAACCATGGGCTTTTGCGAAACATCCGTCGCGCCTGTCGCCAGGTGCCATCCAGTAGAATAAAAGCCGGACGGCGAGACTCCTGCCCTTGCCGGGCAGGTTCAAACTCCACCACCCGATGCAGGTAATCCGGTTGATCATCCGGGAAGATAATAAACGGCTGGTAAGCCGGATCAGCCAGCAGCGCCAATAACGCCTCTGGCGGCTGCATCCGAAACCAGGGAAACACACGAGTTTCCGGCAAGGTATCACCAATCAGCCGTGCGGTGTTGGTGGGTTTGTTCACCTCTTCGGTATGCATCAACACCCAGAACACCGCATTGGAAGACACTTCGGTACGATACTGGCAAATACAGTAGGTTTTTGGCATACGACAGCCATCACAACGCAGCACAAAACTGCCGCGCGCCTTGAACTCACGGCGTGGATGGGTCAGTCGCAAAGGGGATGCCGCAATACGGCGCACCTCCTGCTCAAAAGCAGAAGGTGATTTTGCAGCAAGATCAGCTGGCATCTTTAACCTTCACCCGACACGAAAAAAATATCTGCTTTAATGCTTTGGCCATAAATTCCTGCCTGTTAATCAGGTGTGTTCACATCAAGTTGTGCTTGCAGCGACCACAATTCATGGCCACTCTGGGCATATTTGCGTTCAAAGGGTGTTATCGGGTCATCCACCACCAGAGGCTCCAAGCGGGCATTAATACCAAAAAGAGTCAGAGCCTGCTGCATTTCTTGCAGATACAGCTTCCAGTTACTACGAGACTCCAGCAAACCACCCAGCGCCACCAGATCCGGAAACACCGGATGACCATGCCAGCGCAGCTTGAGGTCTTTCTTTTTTGGTGAGGGGTTAGGATAAAGCAGGTAATGATAATCGGGGCGCCAACCTGCAGCCAGTGCCAAGCGCCAGAAATCAACCAGATCGGCACGAATCAGACAGGCATTCTCCGGCAACTCACCCCACTGGCGCTGCAGGCGATGATCCGAACGATCAACCCCAATAACAAAATGTTCAGGAAACTGGCGCGCCAGATTGCGGGTGCTGGCACCCACACCACAACCTGAGTCCAGAATCAGTGCTCCGCCCTGCCTTTGCCATAACTCACCCGCCTGTTCAAAAGCCTGGCGGTTAAAGTCTGCAATGGGTTTGCAAAAGCTATGAGTGCGATGTCGCTGCACCACTTCTTCCAGCTTGTCGTGAATGCCTTCCTGCTGACTGGTCACCGGTCGCGAAGGTGTTTCTTTATGCATGAAGCAAGTCAAACAACTGCTGGAATTGCTGGGTCAGCTTGTGCTTGGGTGCGTAATGAATCAAGGGCTGTGAGACCTGATGAGACTCGCGCATTTTAACTGAGCTAGTCAAATGCACTGGCAGTACCGGATGTCCTTCATCAATCAGTGCGTCAATCAGCTGGCGTGGCAATTTTGCCTGCGCATTAAACTGGTTAACCACAATACCTTCAATCACCAGATCACCGTTATGATCCACCTTGATTTCATCAATGGAGTCTTTTAATGAATACAGTGCCTGCCGGGAAAAAGCATCACAATCAAAAGGGATCAGGCAAGACTGGGCGGCAATCAGCGCTGAGCGTGAAAAGAAGTTCAATGCCGGTGGTGTATCGATCCAGATGCAGGGATAGGTTTCCTGCAGCGCCTGCAGGGCTTCTTTTAACTTGTAGATCTTGTAACGGGACTCCAGCTTAGCTTCCAGGCTTTCCA
Organism: Marinospirillum sp.; assembly: GCF_014859565.1. The sequence continues at coordinate 28,835 of NZ_JACUUA010000024.1, forward strand.
GCTCTGGATGTGCCGCCAGTACATACAGGTTTTCATAAGGCGTGGCATGAATCAGATCACCCAGTGTTTTACGCCCGCCCCCCAGCGACAGAGACTGCTCAAAAAAATCAAACATGCTGCCATCCAGCGTCTGTGCTGGGCACCCGGTCAGGTAATGGGTGGAGTTCCCCTGCGGATCAAGATCAACAACCAGTGTTGGATGTTCCTGAGCCGCACTGATGGCCGCCAGATTGCAGGTAATACTGGATTTGCCGACACCACCTTTCTGGTTAAACACTACTCTGCGCATGTTTCTTCCTCACATCAATGATCCGAACAGCCAAATGCCTCTTTATACCTGCATTTTGCGGGTCTGGCTGCGGCCTGTCCAGCCTGTAACACAATCAGAGAATGTTACCGAACACCACATCTTAATGATCCATTACTCTGGCAGTGTTTGAAAATTCATCCTAAAGAGTGATAGCTACAAAGAGTGCTGGACACCAGACTTAACCGAAGCTGATTCAAACGTCTGTTTGTATGTCGTATTTATGCAAGGCGAGTCAGATATCAAATAACAACAAGAGGTGAACACCATGAGTCAGAAACTCCGCCGCACATCTGGCGGCCTCACTAGAAACTTGCCAAGACTGAGCCTGCTGGCACTGGCTATTGCAGGACTGTCCCAGGCTCATGCCGCCAACTTTACACTGGGAGACTTCAACCTCAAGGTTGATTCACAGATCTCGGTTGGCTCCAGCTGGCGAATGGAAGATCGGAATAATGATTACATTGCTGCAGGCACACTGGCTGCTCAAGGTATTACGCCAGGACTGTCTACTGCCAACCCCGGTTATCAAGGCAACTCTTCCAGTAACACCGATGACGGCAATATGAACTTTGACAAGGGTGATGCTTTCTCTCAGGTCATCAGTGGTAACCACTCGCTTAGCCTATCTCATGCTCAGTACCGTAACTACGGTGCCAACCTGAGTTTTCGTTACTGGTATGACCATGCCCTGAGTGAACTCAGTGGCTCACCTTCAAACTCAGGCATGGTGGATGACTGGAAAAATACCGCCGCTTTTGACGATGCCAAAAGCGGCATTGAGCTGATGGATGCCTATGTCTGGGGTGACTTTGATGTGATGGGTCGCCCAGCCCAGGCTATTTTTGGTCGCCATGTGCTCAACTGGGGTGAAAGTACCTTTATTCAGGGTGGTCAGAACGCCGCCAACCCTATTGACGTTCAGGCCTTACGTCGTCCCGGTGCTTCATTAAAAGATGCCCTGCTGCCGGTTAATATGCTGTCCGGTTCCATTGCACTGGATGAAATGGGTGCCTTTACCCTGCAGGGTTATTACCAGATGGAATGGCAGCGTACTCGTGCAGATGCCTGTGGTACTTATTTCTCCAACAACGACTTTGCAGCTGAAGGTTGTGGACCTGTTTATTATCAGAGTGGCATCAATGAACAGGCCAACGTCGCAGGCACTCTCACAGGTACGCCTTTT
>NZ_JACUUA010000206.1 GCF_014859565.1 Marinospirillum sp.
GTATATGTGGGTTTTCAAGGCGTTCGAGTAGTTTTTTCTTGAACTGCTGCTGGAGAGGAACGGCTAATTTTTTCCATTCTTTCAAAGCACTCTTTTTGAATTCAAGCTTATAGGTCATCGAGATTGACCGAAATGCTTTCTTCGTGTTTACGAGCTTTTGCCAGCTGTATCAACTCCAGATCCTCAAGTTGATTCAAGAGGCTTTCATAGGTTTCTGCTGGTAAGCAGTAAAAAGCTGGCTCATTTCGGTTGAGAATCGCAATAGCCTCACCATGGGCGCTTGCGACAACTTTCATGGGGTTTGCTTTCAGTTCAGTGATGCTGGCAGCTACATCCGCCAGAATTCTTGCAGTCATTTTATCGGTCTCTTAATCAGTCTTTTATTCGATCATTTTAGGGTTCCTTGGCTGGTTTAACAAGGCGCTATCCTTAACATCCAATAAAAAACCCCGCACAAGGCGGGGAGGGACAGAGTTAAAACGGAGTTCTGAAAATACTAAGTGCTGAAAACGGAGAAAACAGCTTATTGGTCATAATCCAGTACTACCTTGTCGCTGACGGGATAACACTGGCAGGACAGCACATAACCGGCTTCCACCTCGTAGTCTTCCAGGGCAAAGTTGGCATCCATATCCACTTCACCTTCCACGACCTTGGCGCGGCAAGTAGAGCAAACACCGGCTTTGCAGGAAAAAGGCAGATCAGCGCCGTGTTCATTACCGGCTTCCAGAATGCTTTTGGTGTTGCGTGTTAACTCAAAGGCCAGTGAACGGCCATCAGCAATCACGGTGATTTGAGATACGGCGGTTGGGTCGACCTTCACATCGGCACGATCCTGACGCGCTACAGGGGCACCACCGGCTGGAGTGAAGAGTTCAAAGTGGATTTTTTCTTTGGGCATACCATGACGCTCCAGAGAATCACGCACACTCTCGGTCATGGCTTGTGGGCCACAGATAAACGCTGCAGTCAGCTCTTTGGGTTTAACCCAGTGATCAAACAGTGCATCACACTTTTCGCTGTTGATATGACCATTGTAAAGGTCGATATCCTGTTGCTCACGGCTGAAAATAAACACCAGATTCAGGCGCTGCATAAAGCGGTTTTTTAAATCCGCCAGCTGTTCACGGAACAGGGTGCTACTGGTGGAGCGGTTGCCGTAAAACAGCGTAAAACTGCTGTGAGGTTCGGCTTCCAGTGTGGTTTTGATAATCGACAGAATCGGTGTGATACCACTGCCTGCGGCTACGGCCAGGTATTCACCCTGCTGCTCCGGGTTCAGCTCGGTATAAAAACGCCCCTGGGGTGGCATCACCTCCAAAGTTTGACCGGCTTTTAACTGCTGATTGGCGAAGGTGGAAAAACGCCCACCGGGAACCTGTTTGATGGCAACCCGCAGCTCACCATCATTCACGCCGTTGCAGATGGAGTAAGAACGGCGAACTTCTTCACCATCAATGCTGGTTTTTAGTGTCAGGTACTGACCTTGGGTAAAACGATAGGCATCCTGCAACGAATCCGGCAGATCAAATGCCAGAGACACGGCATCACGCGTTTCCGGTCTGACCTCTTTAATGGTCAGTGAATGAAATTGGCTCATAATCTTCTCATTTTATTATCAGTATTCTGGTCCAGGCTTGAGGACAACACTTGTACAAGGTAACCCGCTTCCGGCGTGTTCGGCTTTCCATGCCTCAAACGCCGCGCTGCGCAGTCCCTGCTGCGCTTGCCGCAGGTTATCCTTGACGTGTTGTCAGCCTGTCCGTCATTAAATGCATTTAAAGTAATCAAAAGGTTCCAGGCAGTCGGTGCAGCGATAGAGCGCCTTGCAAGCCGTGGAGCCAAATTCGCTGACCCGCTCGGTATGCAAGCTGCCGCAGTGTGGGCAGGTGATCACCTCATCCATACCCAGCAGGCTCATTTTGCTGGCGCTGCCCTGCGGTGGTGCTATGCCGTATTCCCGCAGTTTGTTGCGTCCGGATTCACTGATCCAGTCAGTGGTCCAAGCCGGTGTTAATACCCGCCGAACCAGAGGTTCACGGATACCCGCCTGCATCAGTGCGGCAGCAATCTGCTCTTCAATCAGCTCTGTGGCCGGGCAGCCGGAGTAGGTGGGTGTTACATCCACCCACAAGTGTTCATCCTGCCAGCCCAGCTGGCGCACAATACCCAGCTCCACCACACTGACGACCGGTACTTCCGGGTCTTTTACCTCGTCCAGTAACTGCCAGAGTTGATCTTCAGTCAGTCGGGCACCACTGGCATTGCCGGGTACTCGATCACTGGCAATGACCGGGGCAGTTAAAGGAGCCGGTTGCGGACGGCTGTGATTACCAGGTTTTGGCATCCGGATAAGCCCTCTGCAGGAACTGCATTTCAGCCAGAATAAAACCCAGGTGTTCGGTGTGGACGCCTTTTTTACCACCTAATTGCATCCAGGCATCATCCGGTTGTACGGTCAGGGTGGCTTCAGTCAGTACTTCCTTTACCAGACCTTTCCAGTCGGCTGCCAGTTGCTGTGGCTCCGGTGCCAAGCCAGCTGCTGCCAGCTGAGTGTCCACTGCATCCGGAGTGATCATTTCCCCAGTGAAGCGCCATAGGCTTTCTATGGCCACTTCCATACGCTGATGGCTTTCTTCGGTGCCATCACCCAGACGTTTGACCCATTCGGAAGAACGGCGCAGGTGGTAGGTCACTTCTTTTAAAGCCTTGGCAGCAATACCGGCAATGCGCTCATCCGGTGATTTCACCAGCGCCTGCAGGGTGAAGTAGTGCCAGGTGTCATAAAAAAACTGGCGAGCCATGGTGACGGCGTAATCACCGTTAGGCTGTTCAACGATCAGCAGGTTACGGTATTCGTGGGCATCACGGCGGAAAGCCAGGGCATCAGCATCACGTGTGCCGCCTTCCAGCTCGGCAGCATAGTCGTACCAGTTACGTGCCTGACCGACCAGATCCAGCGCCACGTTCATCAGTGCCATTTCTTCTTCAACAGCCGGAGCCTTGCCGCACAGCTCACACAGGCGCTGGCTGATGATCAGAGCAGAGTCGCCCAGGCGCAGCAGGTAATCACGCAATGCCTGTTGTTGGCTGTTTTGTTGCAGGGTTTGTTCAGTCATGGGTGCCGCTCCTTACATGTGGCCGACTTCATCAGGCAGCTTGTAGAAGGAAGCATGACGGTAAACCTTGTCTTGCGACGGATCGAATAGGGGTTCTTTTTCGTCCGGGGCGGATGCTGTGATGTTGTTGGAGGGCACTACCCAGATGCTGACACCTTCGTTGCGGCGGGTGTAGAGTTCACGGGCATTTTCAATTGCCATGCGTGCATCAGCGGCATGAACACTGCCAACGTGTTTATGGTTCAAACCGTGTTTGCTGCGTACAAATACTTCGTACAGGGGCCATTCAGTCATGTTGATCTCCTCAATCAAGCAGCGTTCTGCTGTTTTTGTTGTTGTTTGTCGGCGTAGGCTTTAGCGGCCTGGCGAACCCAGGTGCCTTCGTCGATGGCTTTTTTGCGGGTGGCAATACGTTCGCGGTTACAGGGGCCGTTGCCTTTTAACACTTCGTAGAACTCACTCCAGTCGATTTCACCAAAGTCATAATGACCGCGTTCTTCGTTCCACTTCAGGTCTGGGTCGGGTGCGGTGCAGCCAAGGAACTCAAGCTGGGGTACGGTCTGGTCAATAAACATCTGGCGCAGTTCATCATTGCTTTTGCGCTTGATTTTCCAGGCCATGGACTGTTGGGAGTTGGGTGAGTGCTCATCAGACGGACCAAACATCATCAGTGCCGGCCACCAGAGGCGATTGATGGAATCCTGCACCATGGCTTTTTGTGCCTCGGTGCCTTCACGCATCAGATCCAGCAGAATCTGGTAACCCTGACGCTGGTGGAAGCTTTCTTCTTTACAGATGCGGATCATGGCGCGGGAATAAGGGCCATAAGAGGTACGCTGCAGCACCACCTGGTTCACAATCGCGGCACCATCCACCAGCCAGCCAACCGTACCCATATCTGCCCAGTTCAGCGTGGGGTAGTTAAAAATGCTGGAATACTTGGCTTTGCCTTCGTGCAGCTTCTGAATTTCTTCATCACGGCTGGCGCCCAGGGTTTCCATGGCGCTGTAGAGATAAAGACCGTGACCGGCTTCATCCTGAATTTTTGCCATTAATTGCAGTTTGCGTTTCAGGGTGGGGGCACGGGTGACCCAGTTGCCTTCTGGCAGCATACCGACCACTTCTGAGTGGGCGTGCTGGGAAATCTGGCGAATCAGTGTCTGACGATAAGCATCAGGCATCCAGTTTTTGGGTTCGATCTTGATTTCTGCATCGACTTTTTCCTGAAAAGCACGCTCTTCAGGTGACATTTCTTCCAAAGTCTTCAGGCGTTTGACGCCGGTTTCCACGAGCTGGGCGTACATCTTTTGCCTCCGGTTCGGTCTTGTTGTTCTGGTTTCGGTGAAAGCTGTTTTGTAGCAGCTTTTTTGTAAAAATATGTAGCCGGACTGATCTGGCTTAGGTGCCAGCACTCTTTTTATATGATACCCAAAATAATAGCAAGTATAGATTTTACGTATCATGTTATTTCGAGTGAAAACAGCCAAAAAGTTCACTGATCTGCATCATAAGACTTTTAGAGAAAAATTTGATTCAGATCATGCTTTGTAAGCGACACGCTAAAAAACAAAAAGTAGTGTTGATGTATCGTATTTTGAGAATAAAAAAACCGGCATCAAGGTGCTGTCTGATACCGGCCAAAAGGGGCTGATGATGAGGGGCGCGAAGGGTGTCCGGATGGGCTGCGGACGAGCGATCAGGACACCAAGTGGCTAGCAGGTGCCGTCTGGGGCTGTGCCTGATCAAAATAACCTTCAGTATGGATCTGGTTGTCCTGTGCGCCCAGTGCCTTCACGGCAGTCATACAAGCATCCACAAAACCTGGGCTACCGGAGATAAAAATACTGTGCTGCGACAGATCCTTGAACTGCTGGGGTAATACCTCCGGCAGTAGGCCGTGCAGGATGCCGTCTTTTTTCTCATCTGTCAGGGTGGGTTTGTAGTTAAAATTACGGTGTTTGGCTTCCCAGTATTTCATCATACCCAGATCATACAAATCTGCTTCGGTACGCGCTGAGAACATCAAGGTGACTGGTTTACGGAAATCACGACGCAGTGCGGCTTCAGCCAAAGACATGATGGGCGCGAGACCGGAGCCGGCAGCCAGACAGAGCACAGAGGTTTCGGTGGTGGGATCACCGATGAAGGTGCCGTAAGGGCCGTTGATCTTCACCATATCACCCACGTTTAACTGCTGGTGCACCCAGTTGCTGGTTTTGCCATCTTCCACCTGAGTGATTTGCAGCAGGATTTCACCATCCGGGCGCGGCGCGTTGGCAATCGAGTAACAGCGTTCCGGCGCTCCGGCACGTTCATCACCCAGAGTGACATACTGACCGGGCCAGAAGCGCATGGCAGAACCGATGGGGCGGAAACGCAGCTGACGAATGCGTGGTGTGCACTGGGTGATTTCGGTGATGATGT
>NZ_JACUUA010000207.1 GCF_014859565.1 Marinospirillum sp.
TGTCGATGAGGCTGCGATGCTAGGGGCTGTGAGACAAGGCGGCGTGGTGATCGGTGTGATGGCCGATAGCCTGTTAAAAGCAGCAACCAGCAGCAAATGGCGCAAAGGCTTGATGGATGGTCATGCGGTGCTGGTATCACCCTTCTACCCCGAGGCAGGATTCAGCGCGGGTAACGCCATGGCTCGCAACAAATACATCTATTGCCTAGCGGACAGTTCTCTGGTGATTCACTCTGGTAAAAAAGGTGGCACACTTAACGGTGCAGAAGAAAATTTGAAACAATCCTGGGTGCCGTTGTGGGTTAAGCAGACAACGGACAAAGATGCAGCCAATGCCGACTTGGTCGCCAAAGGTGGCTGCTGGCTGGAGGCAGATACGCAGACCTTTAAGATTGCAGATTTAATAGGCAATGAATCTAGCCTTGCGAATCAGGTGAAGGAGCCAATAGGTGACCTCTTTTCTCTGCCTGCACAGCCTGAATTGTTTGCCGAGGCTGATTCTAACCCTGAGATTAAATCTGAGCCTGTCGATTTCTATCAGCTGTTCACCGCCGAGCTTCAGCGATTGGCTGAGAAGCCAGTAACTGTCGATGCGCTGCTTAAAATCACACAGCTCCATAAATCTCAGTTAACTGAATGGCTGAAACGTGCTGTTGATGATGGAGTGGTGAAGAAGCTCAATCGCCCTGTAAGTTATCAAATCAAGAACATGAAATAGAAGGATTTACTCATGGCCATGGCTGAAGAAACCCTGGTTCAGCAAGTCTCAGCAGACTATCTGATGAATGAGTTGCCGTTATTATATGAAACCAAGATCCTCCAGTCGCCAGACTTCATAAGCGGGTTCTTCATAGGGATGTGCTGCCTTCATGGCAGCCACAGCGGCACGAATCAAAGCAGCTTCACACACCAGCTCCACCTTTAATTCCTGCACTTTTTCCAGCTGATTCACCTGTCCCAGATGGGGCTGGGCACCCGCCAGCGGACGAAACTGGCCTGTGCCCAGTGTTTCAAAACAGCAGTGTTCGTATAAACCTATCCGCCCCGCTCCGGTGGCAAAGACTGCAGCCTTGACCTCTTCAGCATTTTCCAGCGGTACAAAAAAAGCCAGTTTGTACATTACTCACTCCGTCTGGGGTAAACCGCCACAGCGGTTCGCAGTTTTTCCCGACCAAAACAGGCCATGCGGGAAAACTCCAGCCGTGCCACCGGCACCTGCTGGGTATCCACACGGGTTTTCTGGTCGTCTTCATCCACTTCTGGATCATGCAGATAAATAAACTGATCATCCATCGCAGTGATAACCACCCAGTGTGGGCTCTTCTGACGACTAAAACGCCAGGAGCTGATCAATACCAGTGGCACACCGCCCTCTTCCAGCACTCGCTGTAAATCCTGCTGGGTCACTTCTGCTCGATGTTCAAGAACACCTGTTTGTGCCAACTGTTCAGAAAAATCCTGATGCACCAGCTCCAGCACACTCTTTTTGGTGGCATTACGCACCCCGTTAATAAACAGCGAGCCCTCCACATTCAGCCACAGCTGCACATCAAAACCACGGCGCCAGGCTGCCAGTGCCAACCCCCGCGGCCCACAGCCACCATGGCCGGTGGTCATAAAAATGGTGGTGGCCTCCCGCCATAATTGCAGCTCATGCTGACGGGTCATTTCCACTGCGGCGTCCTGAGCTTTCATTGCCATCAACAAGGAGGCCGGACCACAGGTAAAAGGCAGGGTCTGCTGATAATAGGGTACATCCCGCACCAGGCCACCCGGAGCCTTGCGCAAACGCTTCTGAAACCGCAGCGCGGCAGCATGATCTTCGTAATAATCCGCATACTGCCCAAACTGACGATAACCCAGACGTTCATACAAGGTGATGGCTTTACTGTTGTCTGTACGTACCTCCAACCGCAGGGCTGAGCACCCCTCATCCAGTGCCAACTTCTCAGCTTCCTGCATCAGTTGTTCACCCAGCCCCTGCCCGCGCCAGTCTGGATCAACAGCCACTGAATACACCCGCGCCAACGCTGTACCACGATGGAACAGCAGCAGCAGATAAGCGGCCAGCACCTTGCCGGTGGGTGTTTCTGCTTCCAATAGCTGAATGGCAGCATGACCCTTTTGCATCAACCAGCGAAACTGCCGACGGCTGAGACGGTCACCACTGAAGCAGCGTGCTTCCAGCGCCAGCAGACTGGGTAAATCATCCAGCTGGGCTTCCCGAAAACTCATCACTGAAGGAATGGATTTCATAATGAGGCTAGACCGGCCAGCGCCTGACTCACCCGCAGCAGTCCCTGACGGATGACTTCCTGCTGCCAGTCTTCAGCAGCAGGGCAAAAATGCTCCAGCAGCTGTTGATGGATTTGTTGTTTTAAATCTTCACTCACTGAGCCAAACGGCTGGCAAGCCAGCCAGTGATCCGCTCGTAATACATTAAACAGGTCTTCCGTGGAGCCAGTGCCAAACTCCAGGGTGACAAAACAGCAACGATCCGGCAGCAACTGGTGCCAGAAAAAATCAATCAAACCCAGCTTCGGCACCGAAGATGAAGTACCTAGAAAAGGCTCGGTAACCGCCGTGCCATACCAGTGTTTGGCCCACTGCACACCCAGGCTTCCCGGCGGATGATCACAGATCACCTCACCCACGGTGTAGTCACCCAGGCCGGTATGCACATCAATAATGGCCACCTGTTTGCGCTCTGCCAACCTCAGTTCTGCTGCCAGTTGCTCCAGTTGCACTCTTGACCAGCTGGGTGCCTTGCCACCATAAAACAAACCCGCCGGATGGGTGTATTGCCCACCACTGACCGCTTCTTCATAAATCTGCGCCCCATACACTTCACGAAAATCCTGCAAGCGCTGATCCGCTTGTAACAGACTCGCTTGATCCCAGTGCTGGGGTATCAGTGCGCTATGGATTTCTTCATAACCCCGGTTTTCCGGTCGATGGTTAAAATCAACAAAGTTACGGTTCAGGTCGATCCCCGCCTCATCCACCCGGCGTTTATGGGAAAAACCCCAGGGATTCATGGCGTGGATTAACAGCAGTGCAGTACCCTGCGGCAAGGCTTCACACTGATGCAACAGCGCCGACTGAATGGCTGATCCGGCAAAACCCTCAACACCATGCGTGGCTGACTGCACAATCAGCAGCTTGTCTGCATTAACCGGCCCCAGCCAGGCAACATCCATCGCCAGTTTTTCACCTTCAGCACCATGCAGGGGATGCTGTACAGTACGCTGCCAGCTCAGGCGGGAATCAGCGCCAACACCGCGCAAAAAGGCTTTGCGGGCTGCTGAATAACTGGGTTGAAAATAACCGGACATAAAAGCAACCTCTGGGTTACATGGAGACAATTCATCTTAGCTTACGCGGTCATTTGCAGCAGCACCAGAGCAGTGAAAAAATCCACTCAGACGCTTGCATCGCGCAGCATTCAGCCTGATAGTGCAAGGGTTAAATGCTCTCTGAGGTAGCCCATGACCCGTTTGAAAATCATTGTTGATAAAACTGCTGACTGGGTAGCCTACTACCCCACCGAAAACCTGCTGACTGCCCACGATTATCTGGCACAAGGCAGTCGCACCGATGCTTCACCGACTCAGGTGATCAACCTGTGCAACAGCTACCGCTACCTCAGTTATGGTTATTACACTTCTCTGCTGGCTGAGGCACGCGGGCACAAGGTGATTCCCTCCATCAGAACCATTAATGATCTGGGCAAAAAGTCCATTTATGGTCTGAACATGGAGAGCCTGAATGCGTCACTGAACAAACTGGTCAGCCGTAACAGTCAGTTAAAACTGCAGCTGGAAGAAAACCAGCGCCTGGAAGTGACCCTGTGTTTTGGTCAGACTCGTTTTACACCCTTGGCTGATTTGGCGCGGCAGATTTTTGAGCAGTTCCCCTGTCCGATTCTGAGTATGACTTTTCGCAAAGGGGACGAGTGGCAGATTGAAGCGCTGCGCCCGGAAGGATTAAAACACCTGAGTGGTGAAGACGAGGATCTGTTTGCTGCCTCACTGGATGCTTACAGCCGCAAGGTGTGGCGTAAACCCAGCACCAAACGCAAATACCGTTATGATCTGGCGATTCTGGTTGACCCGGAAGACAAACTGCCACCTTCTGACCCGGATGCGCTGAAGTTTTTTATCAAGGCCGGTCGCAAGCTGGGTATTGATGTTGAACTGATCGAGAAAAAAGATTTCAGCCATCTGGCTGAATACGATGCGCTGTTTATCCGTGAAACCACCTCCATCAGTAACCACACCTACCGTTTTGCCAAAAAAGCCGAGGTGGAAGGTATGGTGGTAATGGATGATCCCACTTCGATTCTGCGTTGTTGCAACAAGGTGTATCTTGCCGACCTTCTGGCCAGCAAAGGCATCCCCATGCCGCAAACCACCTTTTTATACAAGGATCGTAAAAAAGAGCTGAACCGAGTTGCGGAAGAAATGATTTACCCGGCTGTGCTCAAAGTTCCTGATGGAGCCTTTTCCAAAGGAGTGGTCAAGGTCAGCAACAAAGAAGAGTTGTTGGAACAGGCCGCCCTGTATTTTAAACAATCCGCCATCCTGCTGGTGCAGGAGTTTATGTACACAGATTACGACTGGCGCATTGGTATTCTCAACAACAAACCCCTGTTTGCCTGCCAGTATTTTATGACCAAAGGCCACTGGCAGATTTATAACCATACCAGCGGTGAAGCAGTATCCGGTGGTTTTGCTACCCTGCCGGTGCATCAGGTGCCACCTCAGGTGTTAAAAATTGCCCTGAAAGCCACCAAGCTGATCGGTGATGGTTTATACGGTGTGGATCTGAAACAAAGCGGGGATAGAGTGGTGGTGATTGAGGTGAACGACAACCCCAACATTGACTCGGAAGTGGAGGATCTTTATTTAAAAGAAGATCTTTACCATCAGGTGATGAGTGAGTTTTTACGACGCATGGAACAAAAACGACTCGGGCTGGGTTGATTAAAAAGCCTTCTGCAATTAAAGCAGAGGGCTAAATTAAACAGATTATGCCAGCTTCAAAAGAAACTCCTGCCTTTGCTGTTCAACAACCTGATCATCCGTCCACTGCTTGGTCGCAGCATTTAAAGATAATGCTTGATTTGTTCCGGATTTAAATGCTGCCGGAGCAGCACCTGAACCTGATGAATGAAAAGGCAACAAAACAGCCAAAGCCCTGTGTGTCAACCTAAGCCTGAGCCAACTGATTTTGAGATAACATACAAATCAGGGCATCCAGGAGATCAGAAATGCCAAAACCAGTCACCAGCGTTAATCCCAAGGTGGAGCCTCATCCCGCTCTGGAAAAACGTGGGCGCCGTTCTTTCAGCGCTGAATACAAGTTATCCATCATCCAGCAAGCCGATGCCTGCAAGCATGGTGAATTAGGTCAGCTACTGCGCCGTGAAAAGCTCTATTCGAATCAACTGGTGCGTATTCCAGACCAAGCCTGCCACTGATTCCAGACGAAAGCTGCCACCCATTC
>NZ_JACUUA010000208.1 GCF_014859565.1 Marinospirillum sp.
AAAGCCCTGATGCAGCAGTTGCTGACAGGTAAGCGGCGGGTCAAAGTTGATAGCACCGGAAACTCAGGGGCGATAGCAAGCTTGTTTTATAACTAAAACCATAAAATATTTAATCTAGAAAGACCCTAAAATCCATACATAAGGAAAAAACATGCTAACTGTAAAAAATGCCGTACAAATTGCTAAAAAGATGGCTGAAGAGCTCTATGAAGGGGAAAAAATTAGTCATCTTGGTTTAGAAGAAGTTACTTTTTCTGAAGAAAAGAAAGAATGGCTAGTTACTTTAGGTTATCAGTCATTTCGTACAAGAAAGAAACAAACAACTCTCGGATCTTATGTGCCTGAAACAGAAGAAGAAACATTGCGTGAATATAAAACATTGCGAATTGATGCTGAAACAGGAGAGTTTAAAGGAATGAAGATTCGGAGCCTGTAGAAATGTCTCAGCATAAGCTGCAAAGTATTTTATTGGATAGCAATTTATTGCTACTGCTACTGATTGGAAGGCTCGGACACAAGGAGGTGGAAAACTTCAAGAAAACTCGGAACTTTACTACAGAAGATGCACAGCTGCTCGAAAACCATATTAAAGGTGAAAAGAAATTTATCATTACACCGCATGTTGTAGCTGAGACCTCAAACTTAATCGATTGGCTTGATCCAAGCAGAAAGGCAGCAGCCTATTTCAGCTTGAGCCAATACTTACAGCAGGCAGAAGAAATTTACGAACCATCCAAAGAGCTGATTCAAACACCTATTGCTTGTAAGCTAGGGATAACCGATGCGGCACTTTTTCAACTAACAACGCAGCGTGGCGTTGAGCTTGTGACGGCTGATCTTGAGCTTTATCACTGGGCAAGTAATCAGAAAGCATCAGCCGTCAACTTTCATCATCTACGCCATTATTTTTAGAAAAAATGCTCGCAGTGGCGCTGAACTTTGCCGAAGACCATCTTAACAAACTGCTGCAATGGCAGCCACCGAAGAAGTAAGGACACCCAATGACACACTACGCCCCCAAATTTCAGGAAAAATACAGCGCCAAGTTACCGGCGCTGACGTTATTGACTCGCCTTGGGTGGTCATTGTTCGTTCGTGAACTCGTACTCGATGAGATTAAGGCATGACGGATCAACAGCCACCCCAATCCCCAATGGGCGAGTTTGTGATGTTTGCCAGCCCTGACGGTAAGGTACGCATTGAATGCCGCTTCGAAAACGAAACGCTGTGGCTGTCACAGGCGATGATCTGCGATCTGTACGGCAAGGCCAAGGCCACCATCAGTGGGCATATCAAGCATATTTTTGAAGGTGAGTTGGTCGAGGATTCAGTTGTTCGGTTTTACCGAACAACTGCGGCTTGTGACCATCGCTAAAAACTATTTAAACCAACAAGAAATCGACGAGCTGAACCGCGTTGTATCGATGTGGCTGGATTTTGCCGAAGACCAAGCCAAACGCCGCCAGCAGGTGTTTCTACGGGACTGGCAGGATAAGCTGGATCAGTTTTTACAATTTAACGACCGTGATGTCTTGCAAGGTGCAGGCAAAATCAGCAAGCAGCAGGCCGATGAAAAAGCCTTGGCCGAATACACGTGCTTTGCTGAACAACACCGCCGCTTAAAAGAACAAGAAGGCGAAAAGGACATTAAAGAGCTGTTGCAATGGCAACCGCCAAAGAAATAAGGAACACGCATGACTACGCAAGCTGCCCCTAAATTTCAGGAAGAATACAGTGCCAAGTTACCGGCGCTGACGTTATTGACCAACCTCGGGTGGTCGTTCCTGTCTCCTGAACTCGCGTTAGCCGCCCGTGGTGGCAAGGCCGATGAAGTGGTTTTACGCGAGGTGCTGCGCGGTGAACTCCAGAAGCGCACTTTCACCTTTGCAGGTAAAAGCTACCCGCTATCTGAAAAGGCTATCGACAACCTGATTGCCGAGGTATGCAGCCCTGCACTTAACGAAGGCTTGTTAACCGCTAACGAACGCCTGTACAACCACCTGCTGTATGGCATTTCTGTCACTGAGTTTGTCGATGGCAAAAAGACTAGCACGACTGTCGCGTTGATTGACTGGCACAACCCAGCCAATAACAGCTTTGTATTTACCGAAGAGTTTACCGTGACGCGATCAGGGGGCGTAGAGAACAGACGGCCTGATATTGTTTGTTTTGTGAATGGTATTCCGCTGGTTGTCATTGAAGCCAAGCGCCCGGATGGGAAGGCTCGATCTGGAAAAGGGGGAGGCCCCACCATTGACGAAGGCATTTCGCAAAGCCTGCGTAACCAGCGCCATGATGAAATCCCGTTATTGTTCGCCTATAGCCAGATGTTGCTTTCCATAAACGGCAACGAAGGTCGCTATGGTACCTGCGGTACGCCCGCTAAATTTTGGGCCGCGTGGCGTGAAGAAGACATCGCCGATGCCGAGATGGTCGCCATCAAAAACAAAACGCTTAAAGATGAACAGCTGGCTGGCTTATTCAAGCACCGCCCGACAAAAGACTTGGATTGGTACCAGAGCCTGACCGCTGCCGGGGAGCTTGCTGTTACAGGTCAAGATCAACTACTGATCAGCTTGTTAAGCCCTGCCCGATTGTTGGAAATGACCCGATACTTCACCTTGTTCGATAAAAAAGTCGGCAAGATCATCGCTCGTTATCAGCAGGTATTTGGTATCAAGCGACTGATTGAGCGCATCAATATCCGAAGTAGCACCGGTGGCCGTGAAGGCGGTGTAATCTGGCACACCACGGGGTCGGGTAAGTCATTCACTATGGTGTTTTTAAGTAAGGCGCTGATCCTGCACGAAAGCCTGAAACAATGCCGTATCGTGGTGGTGACTGATCGAGTAGATTTGGAAACCCAGCTAAGTAAAACCTTTGCTTCTGGCGGCGAGTTGGCCGGGAAAAAAGACAAAGAAGCAGCAATGGCCACCTCGGGCAAACGCCTGGCTGAGCAGATTGGCAAAGGTTCTGAGCGGATTATCTTCTCGCTGATCCAGAAGTTTAATACCGCTACCAAAATGCCGGAGTGTGTGAACCACAGCGCTGACATCATTGTGCTGATTGACGAAGGCCATCGCAGCCAGGGCGGTGAAAACCATATCCGTATGAAGCAGGCACTGCCCAACGCGGCCTTTGTCGCCTTCACCGGCACGCCACTGTTAAAAGACGACAAGACCACCAATAAATTTGGCCCCATTGTCCATGCTTATACCATGCAACGCGCGGTGGAAGACCAGACGGTGACACCGCTGCTGTACGAAGAGCGTATTCCCGATCTGGATGTGAATGAACGCGCCATCGACAGTTGGTTTGAGCGTATTACCGAAGGGCTTTCAGACGAGCAAAAGGCCGATCTGAAGCGCAAATTTGCCAAAAAAGGCCAGGTTTACGGTGCGGATGATCGCATTCGTTTGATTGCCCTGGATATCGCCAACCACTTCATAAAAAACATCGACGAAGGTTTGAAAGGCCAGTTAGCCTGCGACAGCAAAGCCTCTGCCATCAAATACAAAAAGTATCTGGATGAAGCAGGTTTGTTTGAGTCTGCTGTGGTGATGAGCCCACCGGATACCCGCGAAGGCAATACGGCGGTGGATGAAGCGGCTACCCCGGAAGTGACTCGGTGGTGGAAAGAGCATATTGGTGCTCAGGATGAACAGGCCTATACCAAGGAGCTGATCGAGCGCTTTGATAAGGATCATGCACTTAAAATCCTGATTGTGGTGGATAAGCTGCTCACCGGCTTTGATGAGCCCAAAAATACGGTGCTGTATATCGACAAACCGCTGAAAGAGCACAGCCTGATCCAGGCGATTGCGCGGGTTAACCGCCTGCACCCGAAGAAGAAATTTGGCCTGCTCATCGACTATCGCGGCATTCTGGCGGAACTGGATACCACCATTCAGAAATATCAGGATCTGGCCTCCCGCACTCAGGGCGGTTATGACATCAATGATATTGCAGGCCTGTACAACCAGATGAGTACCGAGTACAAGCGCCTGCCACAGCTGTATAAGAAGCTGTGGGCGATCTTTGATGGGGTGAAGAACAGGAACGACATTGAGCAGTTGCGTCAGGTGTTGATACCCAAGATTGAGGAGCGTGACGGCGAGTTTGTTGACGTGCACCTTAAAGTGCGTGAAGACTTCTACGAAGCCCTGACGGCCTTCGCTAGCTGTTTGAAGGTAGCGCTGCAATCGGCCACCTTCTTTGAAGACAAGAGCTTTAGCGACCAGGATCGTCGTCACTACAAAGAAACGGTGAAGCAGTTCTCCAGCTTGCGTCAACTGATACAGCAAGATGCGGGCGAGAGGATTGATTACGACGAATACGCCGATCAGGTTAAAAAGCTGCTGGATAAGCATGTGGTGGGTGTTGAGGTTAAAGAACCCGATGGCGTGTATGAAGTGGGTAAGATGGGGCAAAAGCAACAGCCGGAAGACTGGAGCATTGATAAAACCCGCAATGAAACCGATATCATCAAAACCCGCGTAACCCGCATGATTGAGCAAGAGCTGCGAGATGACCCTTATGCTCAGGAGGCATTTTCCAAGCTGCTGCGCCAGGCGATTGAAGAAGCGGAAAAACTATTCGACCACCCACTGAAACAGTACATGCTGTTCCGTGAATTTGAAGAGCAAGTACAAGACAGACGCTTGAACGACATACCCGATGCCTTTGCCGGTAATCGCCATGCTCAAGCTTATTTTGGTGTATTCAAGAAAGTGTTGCCTGAAGCCCTCACCGTGTTTGACCGCCAGGTTCAGGATAAGTGGATCAAAATTGCCTTTGAAATTGATCAAGCGGTAGAAACCTCTGTCGCCGAGAATTCTATCAACCCACAGAACATCGAGGCTGATATTCGTAAAAAACTATTGCCCCGAATGTTTCAGGAATGCAAAGCTATTGGCGGCGGTATGGATCAAGCCAAGAAGATTGTTGAGATGATTATTCAGATCACTCGGGTCGGTTTGAGCGGGATTTGAACGGGAATGACCAGATGAATGTTCCTATTAAACCCCAATCCCCAAAATCGGGTCAGACCATGAGCTTCCGCTACGGTGATGAGCAAATTACCTTTGAGCGAGTTAAGCGCACGCAAGCCACTGGCAAGGTATTAATAAAAGTTTATCCCGACTGTCGGGTCATCGCATCGGCTCCTGAAGGTGCTGGGAGCGAAGCAGTTTTATCTGCTGTGAAAAAGCGTGGCCGTTGGATATACGAGCAACTTAGGGACTTTCGCAAACAGCTTGAATTCACCAACCCTCGGCAGTACATAAGCGGTGAGAGCCATTACTACCTCGGGAAACAATACCTGCTGAAAGTGATTGAAGCACCCGAGCAGGTTCAAGGCGTGAAACTGCTACGTGGCAAGTTGGAAGTTTCGGTAAGAACAAAATCCGCTGACAAGGTGAAAGAGTTACTTACAGATTGGTACAAAGCGCGGGCCAAGGAAACCTTCGCCAAACGGCTGGATGCGATGCTGGAACAAGC
>NZ_JACUUA010000209.1 GCF_014859565.1 Marinospirillum sp.
GGAATACCCGGAAAATGGAATGAAAGAAAAGGCGCGAGAGTAGCATAAATTGCCGTGAAATTGCTGAAAAAAAAGACCAGCACATTGGCTGGTCTTTTGGGTTACCGCTGGGCTGGTTTCAGCTTAGAGCTGTTGTTCCAGTGCCGGTACGGCTTCGAACAGGTCTGCTACCAGGCCGTAGTCTGCCACCTGAAAAATGGGAGCTTCTTCGTCCTTGTTGATGGCAACAATCACCTTGGAGTCTTTCATACCCGCCAGATGCTGGATGGCTCCGGAGATACCGGCAGCAATGTACAGCTCTGGTGCAACAATCTTGCCGGTCTGACCGACTTGCAGGTCGTTGGGGACATAACCGGCATCCACCGCGGCACGGGAGGCACCAACAGCACCGCCCAGCTTGTCAGCCAGTTTGAAGATGATATCGAACTTTTCAGTGCTGCCTACACCACGACCACCGGCAACCACCACTTTGGCAGCAGTCAGTTCCGGACGGTCAGAAGCTGCCAGCTCTTCACCGACAAAGCTGGACAGGCCAGCATCTTTAGCTTCAGCAACCGCTTCTACCGCTGCTGAACCTGTGGCAGCCACGGCATCAAAAGAGGTGCCGCGTACCGTGATGACCTTAACAGTATCTTCGCTCTGCACGGTGGCAATGGCGCTACCGGCATAGATGGGGCGCTTGAAGGTATCAGCGCTTTCTACACTGATGATTTCAGAGATCTGCTCAACATCCAGCAGTGCCGCAACGCGTGGGGCAATGTTTTTGCCGTTGGCAGTGGCACCGGTCAGGATGTGGCTGTAACCCTTGCCCAACTCAGCAACCAGTGCAGCCACGTTTTCTGCCAGTTGATGACCGTAAGCAGCGTTGTCGGCCAGCAGTACCTTGCTCACACCTTCCAGCTTGGCCGCAGCATCAGCAGCAGCCTGAGCGCCAGCACCGGCAACCAGTACGTGAATGTCACCACCGATGGCTTTAGCAGCAGCAACAACACTGCCAGTCACCGGGGTCAGATCAGTATTATGATGATCAGCAATAACCAGAATGCTCATTAGACCACCTTCGCTTCGTTTTTCAGTTTATCCACCAGCTCTTCCACGCTGCCCACTTTGATGCCTGCAGAACGCTCTGCCGGTGGCTCAACTTTCAGAGTTTTGACTTTGGACGCGGTATCCACGCCGTAATCAGCCGGGGTTTTGATATCCAGCGGCTTTTTCTTGGCTTTCATGATGTCTGGCAGTTTGGCGTAACGCGGCTCGTTCAGGCGCAGATCCGCACTGATCACCGCAGGCAGTTTGATTTCAACGGTTTGTAAACCACCGTCGATTTCACGCTTCACTTTAGCCTTGTCACCTTCAACCGTCAGCTCAGAAGCAAAGGTGCCCTGAGCATAACCAGCCAGTGCAGCCAGCATCTGGGTGGTTTGGTTGTTATCGGTATCAATGGACTGTTTACCCATCAGGATAATCTGGGGTTGTTCTTCAGCGGCAATTTTTGCCAGGATTTTGGCAACGGCCAGTGAACCCAGTTGTTCGTCGGTTTCGACCAGAATACCGCGGTCGGCACCCAGCGCCATGGCCGTACGCAGTTGTTCCTGAGCGGTTTTAGGACCGATGGAAACAGCAACGATTTCAGTGGCAATGCCTTTTTCCTTCAGGCGTACGGCTTCTTCCACGGCGATTTCGCAGAAGGGGTTCATGGACATTTTGACATTGGTCAGATCGACACCTGACTGATCCGCTTTAACACGAACCTTGACGTTGTAATCAACGACACGTTTGACAGCGACAAGAACCTTCATAGATTCTCCGTTTTCTCAGTGGTTGAACCAGCAGGCCAAAAAAACCAGCCTGCGACATAAAAATCTCGACTTGCGAATGATGACTGCAAGCGGCGTTTCAGTCAAACTTGGGCTTAAACTGACTGGTCACATTTTTAAGCTTATAATGACACTATCTTAAAAACCTGTGACAAGGCTTGCCTCTTAAGCCTCCAAGCCTTTCACTGGGTCAGCTATTGACCAAAAGCAAACGACCGTTTTAAATACACTCTAGCCGAGTGCCATAAAGATAACAAGCCTGCGCAACTGAGGAGACACGCTGTGGAACGCGAATCTATGGAGTTTGATGTATTGATCGTCGGCGCGGGGCCTGCAGGCCTTGCCGCTGCCATCCGCCTGAAACAACAAGCCATTGAAGCTGGTCAGGAGCTGGAAGTCTGCGTGGTGGAAAAAGGTTCCGAAGTCGGTGCCCATATTCTCTCCGGCGCAGTCATTGAGCCTCGTGCACTGAATGAGCTGATTCCAGACTGGAAAGAAAAAGGTGCACCACTGACCGTTCCAGCCACTCAGGATGATGTTTATCTGCTGCGCAGTGAAACAGCCTCCACCAAGCTGCCGCATTTTGCCGTGCCCAAGACCATGCACAACCAGAGCAACTACATTGTCAGCGTTGGCAACCTGTGCCGCTGGTTGGCTGAGCAGGCAGAAGCGCTGGAAGTCAACGTGTTCCCTGGTTTTCCCGCTGCCGAGATCATTTATGGTGAAAAGGGTGAGGTGCAGGGTGTGATTACCGGTGACATGGGTATTGGTGCTGATGGTCAGCCAAAAGACAGTT
Organism: Marinospirillum sp.; assembly: GCF_014859565.1. Next base: position 2,614 of record NZ_JACUUA010000209.1, read on the forward strand.
TTACTCCCGGCATGGAATTACGCGCCAAATACACCCTTTTCTCTGAAGGTGTGCGCGGTCATCTGGGCAAACGCCTGATCGAGAAGTACAAGCTGGATGAAGGTAAAGATGCCCAGCATTACGGTATCGGTATTAAAGAGCTGTGGGAAATTGATCCTGCCAAACACCAGCAGGGACTGGTGGTACACGGTTCCGGCTGGCCGTTGCCCAGTGGTACTGGTGGTGGTTTTTTCCTTTATCACGATGAAAACAACCAAGTGGAAGTGGGTTTGATTGTCGATCTATCTTACTCCAATCCGCACCTGTCTCCTTTTGACGAGTTCCAGCGCTTAAAGCACCATCCGGTACTCAAACAGTACCTGGAAGGTGGTAAGCGCCTGTCTTATGGTGCCCGTGCCATCACTAAGGGCGGTTACAACTGCCTGCCCAAAATGACCTTCCCCGGTGGTCTGCTGATCGGTTGTGATGCCGGTACACTGAACTTTTCCAAGATCAAGGGTGTTCATACCGCGATGAAATCCGGCATGATTGCTGCCGAAGCAGTGTTTGAGGCATTAAAAGGTGGTGATGAGGGTGGCAAGGAGCTGACGGCTTATACTCAGAAGTGGGAAGTCAGCTGGGCCAATGAGGAACTGAAGACTTCTCGCAACTTCGGCCCGGCAATGCACAAGTACGGCACTTTCCTGGGCGGTGCGTTTAACTTCATCGACCAGAATATCTTTGGTGGCAAGCTGCCGATCACGCTGCATGACACCAAGCCTGACCATGAAATGTTGAAACCCGCCAGCGAATGCCCGAAGATCGACTACCCAAAACCCGATGGTAAGCTAAGTTTTGACAAGCTGTCTTCGGTGTTTCTGTCCAATGCCGTGCATGAAGAGGATCAGCCGGTGCATCTGCGCTTGAAAGACCCTGAACTGCCGATTCGTGACAACCTGCCGATGTACGATGAACCCGCGCAGCGCTACTGCCCTGCTGGTGTGTACGAAGTGGTAAACGATGATGCTGGACAACCCAAGTTCCAGGTCAACTTCTCCAACTGCGTACATTGTAAAACCTGTGATATCAAGGATCCGGCTCAGAACATCACCTGGGTGACACCAGAAGGTGGTGGCGGCCCTAACTATCCAAACATGTAATCTTTTGTATTAAAAGAGAAAGGAGGCGAAAGCCTCCTTTTTTATACTCTGCTTCTGGACTCTTATCAATCCATATAACGGCAGAGATAGGCACTCTGCTCTTCAACTGTCACCTGAAACACGCTGTTAGCCGGTACGTTAAAGCTCTGACCCTTGTGAAAAGTACGCAAGGAAGCATCACCCGGCAGCATCACCAGCAGGGCGCCGGAAACCACGGTCATTTCTTCATCCTTGGAGGTGGAGAACTCATACTCTCCCACTTCCATCACACCCACTGTCAGCGGACCTTCGCTGTTATTCAGGGCAATGGATTTAACCTGACCATCAAAATATTCGTTTACTTTCAACATGGTATTTCTCCGCAGGGTTATGCTGCCATTAGGGGTAATTTTTTGTGCTGTGATTCTATAGGTGTACCTGAATTCTGGAAATAACTCGCAAGGATTTTTCTTTTGCCTGCTCTACATCCTGATCCAGTGCCAGTGCAACCCCCATACGCCGCTCACCCTGCACTTCCGGTTTACCAAACAGCCGCAGGTCGGTATCCGGTTCACTCAACGCCTGATCCAGTCCAGCAAAACTGACCTGACTGGATTCCCCCTGTACCAGCAGTACCGCAGAAGCTGCCGCACCCAGTTGGCGGATTGCCGGAATGGGTAGTTTAAGAATGGCACGGGCATGCAGGGCAAATTCAGACAGGTTCTGGGAAATCAGGGTGACCATACCAGTATCATGCGGGCGAGGCGAAACCTCACTGAACCAGACGTCATCTCCCTTTACAAATAACTCCACCCCGAACAGGCCATAACCACCCAGTGCATCAGTAACTTTGCGGGCAATCTGCTGAGCCTTTTCCAGCGCCAGCAGACTCATGGCCTGGGGTTGCCAAGACTCACGGTAATCCCCTTTTTCCTGCCGGTGACCAATGGGTTCACAGAACTGGGTGCCGGATACTGCACGCACCGTCAACAGGGTGATTTCATAATCAAAATCGATAAAACCTTCCACTATCACCTTGCCTTTACCTGCCCGACCACCGGCCTGAGCATAATCCCAGGCTGACTGAATCTGATCGACACTGTGCACCAGGCTCTGACCCTTACCCGAAGAAGACATGATGGGTTTGATCACACAAGGTAATCCAATTTCAGTGATGGCGGCCTGGTATTCTGCTTCAGTGGCAGCAAAACGGTAGGGTGAGGTGGGTAATCCCAGCTCTTCTGCTGTCAGGCGACGAATGCCTTCCCGGTTCATGGTCAGGTGCGCGGCACGAGCACTTGGGATAACGGTATAACCTTCCTGTTCCAGCGCCAGCAGTTCACTGGTAGCAATGGCTTCAATTTCCGGCACAATCAGATGAGGCTGCTCCTGCTCCACCACTGCCCGCAGGGCGGCAGCATCCAGCATACTGATCACATGGCAACGATCGGCCAGCTGCATGGCAGGTGCGTTAGCATAACGATCCACGGCAATCACTTCGCAACCCAGCCGTTTGAGTTCAATAACCACTTCCCGTCCCAATTCGCCGCTGCCCAGCAGCAGTACACGGGTGGCTGTGGATGAAAATGGAGTGCCGATCTGTGTCATGAGCCCTGTCCTCTGATCTGTAAAAAAACACCGGCAGTATAAGTGATGCGGTTTTATAATGCTGTTTTAACGCACCTCCGAACAGGGCAATTGGGCTTAATTCTGCTTGCAAAATACGTTGCTTCACTGTAATAA
>NZ_JACUUA010000210.1 GCF_014859565.1 Marinospirillum sp.
TTAACCGTGCCTTTCGCCACTGGACAGGGAGTACACCGGGCAGTTACCGGCGTGGCTTGTAACGCCAATTCTCTTGATTGATCTGTCGGCCTGTCGGCTACGATCCGGCCTGAAAAACTTGAAGTTAATGTATTAGTATATTATAAATTAGCTTGAATTCATTTATTCGATCTTACTCACACAGGTTTGCAGTTAAATTAAAAGGGGTAAAAAATGGGCAAGCAGTTGGCCTTCTGGTGCATGAACCATACCCGTACCGTTTTTATTGCGGTACTGGTAATGACGATAGCGCTGGGACTGATGATTCCCAAAATCATCATCGATACCGATCCGGAAAATATGCTCTCCGCTGAGCAGCCGGATCGCATCAAGCATAATGAAATTCGAGATCGTTTTGGCCTGCATGACATGATTGTTGTCGGTCAGGTGAATACTCAGCATGAACACGGCGTTTTTAACCCTGAGTCTCTGGCGGCTCATTATGTCCTGACCCGTGCCATCGAACAGATGGAGGGTGTAATAGCGCGAGATTTGATGTCGATGGCTGCGGTGGATAATGTCGAGCAGGCAGGTGTCGGCACCATTGCCTATGACTGGCTGATTCCTGCGCCCCCGCAGACTCAGCAGGAAGCCGATCGCATTCGCATGGCTGTTGAGCGCCTGCCGATGTATCAGGGTACGCTGGTATCAGAAGACGGTCAGGCTGCGGCTCTTTTCGTTCCCCTAGAAAGCAAGGACATCAGTCACCGCATCTCGATGGAGATTCAGGCAGTTGTAGAAGGCCTGGGTGTTGCTGATGAATTTCATATCACAGGTCAGCCGGTGGCGCAGGATACCTTTGGTGTGGAAATGTTCCAGCAGATGGCCATTTCTGCCCCTCTGGCTGGCCTGGTGATCTTTCTGGCGATGCTGTATTTCTTCCGCAGCCTGCCCTTGGTTGTAGCCCCCATGCTGTTGGCGATGGCTACCGTGATTTCCACCATGGGTCTGCTGATTGGCATGGGTTACACCGTGCACATCATGAGTTCGATGATTCCTATCTTCCTGATGCCCATCGCTGTGGTGGCCTCGGTGCATGTGTTATCGAACTTTGCTGACCGCTACCGCCCTGGTGATGATCCTAAAGAGGTTATGGGTGATGTCATGGACAAGCTGTTCAAGCCGGTGCTTTTTACCGCACTGACCTCAGCGGTCGGTTTTTTGTCACTGCTGACTACCCCTATTCCTCCTGTGCAGGTGTTTGGTGGTTTCATTTCTTTTGGTGTGGTGATCGCCCTGCTGCTGACGCTGGGCTTTATTCCGGCTTATACGGTATCGCTGAAGCGTGAAACTCTGGACAAGATGGCTGAGAAGTCACGTCAGAAAGACCTGGCTGACCAGCAGGCCAACAAAGATGGAGGCCTGCTTGGCAAGATGGGGCTCTTTCCAACCCGCAAACCCGGTGTGGTGATTGCGCTGGTGGTTGCGGTACTGGCGGTTTCTGTTTACGGCATTCGACAGATTCAGATCAACGACAACCCCACCCTCTGGTTCAAGGAAGATCATCGCATTCGTATTGCTGACAAGGTGCTGAACGAGCGCTTCTCTGGCACCTACGAAGCCTACATCAACCTGCGTCAGACCGGTATTGACCGTCAGGTTGATGAGCTGCGCCGTAATATCCAGTTGAAACTGGGCGAAGCCGAATCAGAAGGCTTGGATCTGCGCTCCACCTGGAACAATCTGTGGAATGAATCCGCTGGCGCTGCCTCCCCGGGCGATCGTCTGGAAACCTTGGCGATGTTGATTGATGACGAGATGTTTACTGCCAGTTTTGATGAGCAAACGGTCTGGGAGGAGATACTAGAGCAGGTGGAAGCTGGTCGTACCGCCACCCGTGCCTTCCAAAACCCTAGCCACCTGGCTTGGATGGATGAGCTGAAAGAGCATCTGGAAAGCACTGGCATGATAGGTAAAGCCAACTCTCTGGCCGATCTGGTGAAGACTATTAACCGCGAGCTGGTCAGTGGTGAAATGGATGATTATCGCCTGCCCGAGCGGGCTAATGGTGTAGCACAAACCATTCTGAGCTTTCAGTCCTCGCAACGTCCTGATGATCTGTGGAGTTTTGTTACTCGTGACTTCACTCAGGCGAGCATCTGGTTGCAGTTGCCCAGTGGTGACAATCAGGTGATGAGCCAAGTGGTTGATGCGGTTGATCGTTTTGTTGTCAGCAACCCACCGCCTGAAGGTGTTGAGCTGGACTGGGGTGGCGGCACCTACATCAACCTGGTTTGGCAGGATGAAATGGTTGAAGGCATGCTCTGGGCATTGGGTTCCGCCTTTATTGTGGTGTTGATCATGATGGTGGCACTGTTCCGCAGTGTGTTGCTGGGTGTGCTGGCGATGCTGCCACTGACCATCACCATTGCAGCTATTTATGGTGTAATGGGTCTGGTTGGTAAGGATTACGATATGCCTGTGGCTGTGCTTTCATCCCTGTCGCTGGGTCTGTCGGTCGACTTTGCCATTCACTTTATCCAGCGCCTGCGTATGGCTCTGGATGATGTAGGTGGTGACTGGAAGGCGGCGATGGATCAGGTTTTTGATGAACCTGCCCGTGCCATTGTGCGTAACGCGGTGGTAATTGCAGTTGGCTTCTTACCACTGCTGGCTGCGCCTTTAGTGCCCTACATCACTGTGGGCTTTTTCTTAGCCAGCATCATGGCGACTTCGGCTCTGGTCAGTCTGTTTGTGCTGCCTGCCTTTATTGCCCTGGCACCCCGTGCGGTACTGGGCAAGGCCGTTAAAAGTTAATTGGAGAAATTAAAATGAAAACGAATCGATCAAATATGGCAACAGGTCTGTTGAAAGTAGCTGCGGGTGTGGCCGGGGGTTTAACCCTGATGTTCAGTCAAAGTCTGTTGGCTGCGCCGTCTGCTAGTGAAATCATCCAGAAGGCGAATCAGGCTTCCTACTATGCAGGCAAAGATGGTCGTTCGGAAGCACGGATGCGAATTGAAGACAGTCGTGGCCGAACCCAGACTCGTCAGTTCACGGTACTGCGCAAGAATGTTGAAGGCACGGATCGCCAGCACTATCTGGTGGTTTTCAGCCGTCCATCCGAGTACCGCAACACGGTTTTTCTGGTGAATAAAAATCCTGCGGCAGACGATGATCGCTGGTTGTACCTACCGGATATGGATCTGGTGCGTCGTATTGCACCTGGAGACAAGCGCACCAGCTTTGTAGGTGCTCATATTTTTTACGAAGATATTTCTGGTCGTAACCTGAATGATGATGAACATCAGCTGGCAGAAGAAACCGCAGAGCAGTATGTCTTGCAGTCCACACCTAAAGACAAGGGATCGGTCGAGTTTGCCAGCTTCCGTACATGGATTGACAAGGAGACCTTCCTGCCCGTGCGTATTGAATACACCAATGCCGCAGGTGAGGTGTACCGCATTATGGAAAACGCCAACATCGAGGTGGTGGATGGTTACCCCACACCTACGATGATGCGTGTTCAGGATCTGCAATCTGGCGGTAATACCGTGGTGCAGTTCCGTGGTGTTAACTATGATCTGGGCATTCCTGACTCAGTGTTCACCGAGCGCAGCTTGCGTAATCCACCTGCTGAGTGGCTGGATCGGAGGTAAACATGAGTGCTGAAAAGCTTCAAAGGTTGCTGGGTTCGATTGCGCTGGCATTGAGCTTGACAGCCACGCCCTTGCTGGCTGACGACTGGGCTGCTGCTGGTGATGACTGGGGCGATGAATGGGAAGACGAGGCTGAGTCTCGTCTGCCATTCCGTATCGGTGGTTTTATTGAGGCTGCCGGTGGCATTCATCTGTACAACAACAAGGTTGTGGATGATCGCATCGGCAAAAACTACAACCTGGGTGAAACACGTCTGCGTCTGGATATTGACGGTGACTGGAAATATGTCAGCTACAGCTTCAAGGTAGATGGCGTGGCTGATGCTGTGGATGAAGAGTTGCGTGCCGAGTTGCGCGAAGCCTTGATCAGTACCAGTACTGGTGCCGTAGATTGGCGTGTCGGACGTCAGGTTTTGACCTGGGGTACGGGTGATCTGTTGTTCATCAACGACCTCTTCCCTAAGGACTGGCAGTCCTTTTTGATTGGTCGGGATGAAGACTATCTGAAGGGGGTATCTGATGCCATCCGTACCACCTGGTATGCTGAAGAAGTCACCCTTGACCTGGTCTGGAGCCCGTTGTTCAAGGAAGACAACTACCCGAATGGGGATCGTTTGTCCTACTTTAATCCCATGGCAGGTGGTCAGACAGCTCAGTCTATTTCGGATAATACCAAAGAGCCGAACAGCTTTCCCAGTGATGGCGAAGTGGCTTTACGTCTTGCTACCCGTCAGTCCGGTGTAGAGTATGCCTTGTATGGTTACTGGGGCTTCTGGCCTCAGCCCAATGATCAGCGCCAAGTTATTCAGGGCGGTAAAATGACTCACCCAGAGCTGCATGTGTATGGTGCCAGCCTACGTGCCGGTTTGGGTGCTGGGTTGTTTAATGCCGAGATGGGTTATTACGACTCACGGGACTACGACAATAAGCAAGCAGCCTTGACGCCTAATTCGGAAGTACGCTTTCTGATGGGGTATGACTGGGAGCTGATCACCAATCTGAATGTGGGTGTGCAGTATTATCTGGAATGGACACAAGACCATGATCAGCAGCAAGCCGGATGGGAGCAGATGGGTCAGCAAATGGGGCAGGAACTTGGTTATATGGCAGGAGAAGAATACCGCCAGCTGTTGACCACTCGCCTGACCTATACTCAGATGCGTGGTGATCTGATGTGGTCGCTGTTTGCTTTTGTTTCTCCCACTGATGATGACTTTTATCTGCGCCCGAGTGTGCGTTATCGGGTATCTGATGATCTGACCGTCAGTGCCGGTGGCAATCTGTTTGGTGGCAAGAAGGATTACAGCTTTTTCGGGCAGTTTGAAAAAGATACCAATGCCTACCTAAGAGCCCGCTACCGCTTTTGAAGCCCACATTTTAAATATGTTAAGCCAGTACCCAGCGGATGATGACTGGATGCTGGCTGGTACAGGCAAACAGAATAAAAGAAAAGCTTGAACTTTATATATTAGTATATTATAAATTATCGCAATACGTGTAATGAGATGTGCTAAAGCAGCAACTGAGCCATTGAAGCGCAGCGAAATGGCGTCCGGCCGCAAACGGCGGCGAACTGCTGCGCTTTGTTAACCCAGCGCTCTCAATACAGCCTGAGGCTCTTTTGAAACTACATGCAATAAGGCAAGAGCGGGTCCCATGTGGTGTTTGAATCGAGCCATCCCCATGCCCTCTTTACCTGAAAACCCGATCAAACCATAGTTCAGGAGGTTTTTCTACAGCCTGAACGCCTGCCATCACCGGTGACAAAGCCGGAGCGCCATTTCAGGGCTAACAGCACGACGTTCGCGCAATAATTCATTAACT
>NZ_JACUUA010000025.1 GCF_014859565.1 Marinospirillum sp.
CCTAATCCCTTGTCCGACACAACTCCGCTGGCATCCACAGGCTTTGCATCAGGTAGGTTCTAAGCTCCGGTGTGTAGGGTTGGGCTTCTAATGCCACTTCCATACACTTCATCCAGGCATCTCTTTCTGCCGGGCCAATATCCAGATGAGCATGAGCTTGCGGAATGATGATCGGGCCGTATTTATCACGATAACGAATAGGTCCGCCCAGCCAGCCGCAAAGAAATACCGTCAGTTTGTCTGTTAACTCACTCAGATCTGCCTTGTGCATGGCACGGATGGTCGCTGCTTCTGGCAGGCGATCCATGGCACCATAAAAAGCCTCACACAGCTTGCGGATGCCTTCCTGCGCTCCGGCAGCCTGATAAGAAGTATCACCATCCCCAAAGGTTCGACCAGTCAGTGGATCAATGATTTTTGGTTTTTGCATCATTTAACAGTCCGATCAGTTCATTCAGCGGCACAGGATAACCGATATAATAACCCTGCCCAATATGACATCCGGCTTGCTCCAACAGATTTCGCTGCAACTGGTTTTCAACCCCTTCAGCAACCACCTTCATACCCAACCCGCGCCCCAGACCTATTACTGCTTCAATAATACTGGTATTTGTATCTTCAGAAACAAGATCCCGGACAAAGGTCTGATCAATTTTCAGGGTATTAACCGGGAAGTTGCGCAGATAAGCCATGGACGAATAACCGGTACCAAAATCATCAATCGCCAGTTGTACACCCAGAGCGCGCAAACTCCACATAGTTTCTATGGCTTCATCCACCTTTTCCACCACCATGCTTTCGGTGATTTCCAGCTCCACTTGTGCCGGGTTAATACCACTGTGCTCTATTGCCTGACGTACCAGATCACTTAAACCCGGATGCTGAAACTGACGCATGGAAAGATTCACAGCAACCTGCAGGGGATATCCAACCGCTTCACTGGCAATCACCGCATCGGAAAGGGCTCGGAACAGAATCCAGCGCCCCAGCGGGTTGATCAGGCCGGTATCTTCAGCCAGTGGAATAAACTCACCCGGTGTAATCATGCCATCTTCCGTTGGCCAGCGGATCAGTGCCTCCATACCGGTGATTTCGCCACTGAGCAGATCCTGTTTGGGCTGGTAATACAAGACAAAAGCCTCTGCTGTAAGTGCATTTCGCATCTGAGCTTCCATACGCACACGCCGGGCAGAGCTGATATTCAGATCATCCGAGAAAAACCGATAACCCCCCCGACCTTCACGCTTTACTTTTTTTAATGCAGATTCAGCACATTGCAGCAGTATGTCTTCGTCACCGGCATTATCCGGGTACACTGCCAGCCCGAGACTGGCCGAAACATAAACTTCTTCGCCCTGCACATAAAATGGAGCTTCCAGGCACTGCAGCAGACGTTCTGCAACAACACCTGCATCATCCGCTTTGCGCAGTTCACTGAGAATAAAGGAAAAGTCATCACCACCCATACGCGAGATCAGATCCGCATCCCGCTCCTGACGCTGCTCCTGACGCGCCAGCAGATCGGTGCGTCGGATGCCGCCCTGTAGCCGTTGTGAAATTTCGACCAGCAGTTTATCACCGGCAACAAAACCAAAAGCATCATTGATCTGTTTAAAACGATCCAGATTCAGCAATACCAGGCCGGTGCGAGAGTTGTGGCGATTGGAAATATTAAATTCATGCCCCAGCCGGTTACGAAACAGAATACGGTTAGGCAGCTCGGTCAGCGGATCATAATGCGTCAGGCGTTCCAGCTCGGCTGCGCTGCGATGTTGTTCAGAGAGATCACTGAACACCGCAAAGTAGTTCTCGATTTCACCGTCGCTGTTCATGACGGCTTCAATACTCAGGTGTTTAAGGTAGGCCGTGCCATCCGGGCGATAATCCCAGACTTCACCTTCCCAGATACCCTTGTCTGCCAGCTGTTGCCACAGGGCATCATAAAAAGCCGGCTCATGCCGGCCAGACTGGTTGATCTGGGGTGTTTTACCCAGTGCCTTTTCAAAAGAAATACCGGTGAGGCGCTCATAAGCAGGATTCACATAAATAATACGCTGATCCTTATCGGTCACCATCAGTGCGTGTCGGATTTTTTTGACAATGGCACTGAGCAGATGAGCCTGAAGTTTTTCCAGTTGCCTGAATGAAGTTGAATGACCGGACTGCATGGCGCTCTCCATGACACTCTCCATGATATTCTGCCCTCAAAGATGCACAGCAAAACCCTGCTGGCCTTTCCTTAACGATCTGTTAATATTGTTTAAATCTACTGGAAAAGCCCTTTCGTGTCATCAGACTTAGCAAAATCCGCGTAAACCCTCGCCCAATCGGGCGGGGATATAAGTCACTCTGCATCAAACTCCCTGCGCAGCCGGTCAATTTTTTCATCTTTCTTTTGCCACAACTGATTGATCCACTGCTGGAACTCGGCGCGGAAGACTTCATCCTGCTGATAATCACCTTCACGCATGACTGCAGGCAGGGCGTGTTTTTCAATATCAATGATCACTCGTTGCACCTTCCCGGTCAGCAAATCAAGAAAGGTTGGCGGTTTTTCACCGGGATACACCAGGGTGACATCCAGCAGCTGGGTCAGCTGATCACCCATGGCGCTGAGCGTAAAAGCCACACCACCGGAACGAGGTTTTAGCAGGTAATGATAGGGGGATTGTTGTTGCTGGTGTTTAGCTGGAGTAAAACGGGTTCCCTCCAGATAGTTTACCAGGGATACCGGACGCCCTTGCAGACGATCACAGGCTTTGCGGGTAATCTCCAGATCCTTGCCACGTAGTGATGGGTTTTGCTCCAGCTGCTTTTTGCTGTATCTGCGCATAAAGGGGTATTCCAGCGCCCACCAGGCAAACCCCAGAAAGGGCACCCACAAAAGCTCCCGCTTCAGGAAAAAAGTAAAAAAGGGTGCCTTGCCATGAATGGCTGCCATTAAAGCCGGAATATCCACCCAGCTTTGATGGTTGGAAATCACCAGCAGGGATTCATCACGGCTTAACTCCTGCTGACCTCGCACATCCCAATGAGTTGGTGTTAACAAACGAAAAATCTGGGCGTTGATACTGGCCCAGGTGCTGGCGATCCAGCGCACTGCTTCAAAACAGTGATTCTGCACCCAGGGCAAAGGAATCAGCAGTTTGATAACCGCAAAAACCATCATCGGTAACACACCCAGCACCGTATTCAGCAGCAACAATAAGGAAGTCGCCAGTCCTGTAAAAAAAGGTCGCATCGGGATACCTCAAGCAAGCATTCTCAATCTGGCAAGTTAACCTTTTCTTTCCAATGGGTTTAACCCTCACTGAAATATGGTATTTTAGCCAAACTGTGTAAAATACTGTGATTCGGAGCTTATGATGCCATCCCTGCAGCAACAGTTGAGTCGTCTGGTCTATTCTACTGAGCAGGGTGAAGTCTGTCCTGCCTGTCGTGCACCTATCAACAACTGTAATTGCCAACAACAGGCTGATGAGCAACGACTAGCTGGCCTGGATGGCATCATCCGCATCCGCCGCGAAACTGCCGGACGCAAAGGTAAAGGAGTCACCAGCATTACGGGTGTACCCCTGGCTAGGGAAGAATTAAAAAAGCTGGCTGCTGAATTAAAAAAACGCTGCGGTACCGGCGGTGCTGTAAAAGATGATGTGATTGAAATACAGGGGGATCAGCGTGAAGTGATCAAAACCCTGCTGGAATCCAGAGGCTTTCGCGTAAAACTAAGTGGCGGATAAGCCGAATGATTTTTAAAGAGTTACCGATAAAAATAAAAACACTGCTGATTGTTCTGGCTAGTGCCCTGCTGGCATTTTTGCTGAGCCAGGCTGCCGGTCAATCACTGGCCTCGCAACTCCCTGCCCGTTTTTTTGAAGAATACGGTGCGGTGATGCTGGTGATTGAACCACAAAGTGGCAAAATCCGTGAAGCCAACAAAGCCGCTGCCCAGTTTTATGGTTACAGTATCAAACAACTGCAACAGATGACTATCCAGCAGATTAATGCCCTTGATCCGCAGGATGTGGCGCAGGAGCTCGAACTGGCAAGACAGGAAAACCGTAATTATTTTATTTTTCCTCACCGGCTGGCCAATGGCGATATTCGCACCGTTGAAGTCTACTCCTGGCCGCTGGTCAGCGACGAAGGTGAAACTCTGCTGTTCTCTGTGATTCTGGATATTTCCGGCAAAAAGATTGCTGAAGCAAGCGTGCTGGAATACAAGGATCGAATGGAAAATCTGGCTGAATCACGCTACCAGCAACTCTTGTTCACCCAAAAGCATATCAATCAGATTATTTGGGCCGCCTTGCTGATCCAGCTGCTGGTGATAGGTTTGCTGTTATGGAATATTCTGGTGCGGCGCAAAACCGAACGCAAGCTGCAGGAAAAAACCACCATTCAGGAAGGCCTGCTCAACTCCATTCCCGATCTGATTTTTTTCAAAAACATATCCGGTGTTTATCTGGGTAGCAACGCCCAGTTTGCCCGTTATGCCAACAAAACCTCGGAAGACATTGTCGGGCAGACGGATTATCAGCTGTTTGATGCCCAGCAAGCCAAAAGCTTCCACCAAAGTGACTTGCAGGTGATTGCCAGCAAACAACCGATACACTCTGAGGAGTGGACTCGGTTTCCTGACGGTTCTGAACGCCTGTTGGATAAAATCAAGGCACCGCTGATCAGCAACAACAATGAATACCTGGGTGTGTTGGGTATCAGTCGCGACATCACTGAGCGCTACCGCAGTGAACAACGCATTAAGTTTCTGGCGTATTTTGATCCTCTGACCAACCTCCCCAACCGTTATCTGTTTCAGGAAAAATTCACCACCAGCTGTTCTGCTCTGGCTCCCGGCCAGGCTCTTGCAGCTCTTGCCATTATCGACCTGGATCACTTCAAGAACATTAATGATGCACTGGGGCACAGCAAGGGTGATGAGTTGCTGGTGGCACTGGCTCGTCGTCTGAATGTGCTACTGCAGGAAGATGAAGCTCTGGCGCGTTTTGGTGGGGATGAGTTTGTACTATTGCTGGTGCAACATGAAACAGATCCGGAAAAAGCCGAAGTTTTGATGGAGGAGCGCCTGCAGCTGTTCCAGACCGCACTGGCTCAACCGCTGCGTCTGGGTGACAGTGAGTTCTTGCTGGGCAGCAGTCTGGGCGCCAGCTTTAACAACACCTTTGATCGACCTTTTAATGAGCTGTTAAAAGAAGCAGATATTGCACTCTATGCTGCCAAAGAAGCAGGACGCAGTACCTGGCGGCGCTTCCGCCCCAGTATGCAGGCACAGGTGGAAAGCCGCTTTGAGCTGGAAGGTGAATTGCGTAAAGCACTGGATTTACAACAGCTACGACTTTACCTGCAACCCAAAACCAACCGTGATGGCAAGGTGTACGGCACCGAGTCACTGGTACGTTGGGAGCACCCGGAAAAAGGCCTGATTCCACCGGATCGTTTTATTCCGCTGGCCGAAGATACCGGTATGATCCTGCCGCTGGGTGAGTGGGTTTTAAAAGAAACCCTGCTGTTAATGACCGAGTACCCATACCTGAGTTTTGCCGTTAATATCAGTCCGCGTCAGTTCTGTAATCCAGGTTTTGTGGAGCGAGTGCAAGAGCTGTTGCAGGAGACCGGCGCTGATCCACATCACCTGACTCTGGAAGTCACTGAAGGCCTGCTGGTCACCGACTTTAATCAGTCATCCCGGCGTATGCTGGAATTACAAAAGCTGGGTATCAGCTTCTCGATTGATGATTTTGGCACCGGCTATTCTTCACTTTCTTACCTGAAAAAACTGCCAATCAATGAATTAAAAATTGACCGTTCGTTTATCATGGATCTGCCGGAAGACTCCAGTGATGCCCTGCTGGTCGAAACCATGATGGCTGTTGCCAAACACCTGCAATTGTCCGTGGTGGCAGAAGGTGTGGAAACTCAGGCTCAACGGGATTATCTCTACTCAGTAGACTGCAACCTGCATCAGGGTTATTTTTATGGTAAACCAGAGCCAGCCCGGCAACTTCTGGAACGCCTTAAACCCTGAGATCATGCCCAGACTTTTTGCAAGACTGATTGTTATATTACTGTTAACCAGCGGCTTTCCACTGCTGGCAAATGACCCTGCCAGCCTGAGCGGTTACTCCTCGGCCATCCAGCAGTTCCAACAACAACTACAGGATACCCGTCGTCAGGGTGAACAACTGGCAGCCAGTGAAACTGAATTGCATGAACAGCTCACTGCTTTGCAAGGCAGCCCACTGCTCTACCGTGTACTGCAAGAACAGCGTCAATCACTGCCTCGTATCCATAACGACCCCCAGTTGCCAGATGTCATTGCCGGTATTCGCCTGCGCCAGTTTGAAATAAACCAGCAACTTCGACTGCTAAAAACCCGGCACCAGCAGAACCCACAATTGGAGCAGGAACAACAGTTGCTGCAAACCCTGTTGGCTGTGGTAGTGCAGCTACAGAATGAACAGCGGGATATATTTCAAACCAGCCAGCGCCTCAGCCGGGTACTGGATGAACGCCTTTTCTGGGTGCACAGCAATCCTGCGCTGGATGTAAACTGGCTACTGAGCCTTCCTGTCAAAATCAGCAAACAACTACAACAACTCTCGTCCAGTTCTTTGTTACAACTACAACAGGGACAACTGCTCAGCTCACTCTGGCGCACTCTGTTATTACTGTTTGCTGCACTCGGGATATGGCTGTTGCGCCGCAAAATCAGACAACACCTGCAGCAGATCAACACCCAGTTTGAACATTTTCAGCAAACCACTCAAAACTCAGCAGAGTTACAACCCCAACCCTTGCCGCCACCCTCACCCTGGCTGACCTTGCAAGCACTGGTATTAGCGGCTTTACACTTGTTACCCCTGCCGCTGCTGTTGTTGACACTTGCCAGCTTATTAAGCCAACCGGACAGCCTATCGGTTAATCCGGCAGCGGGTTTTGTTGCCCTGGCTTTTAGTGGTTTTATGGTGATGTTTATGCATCAGCTGCTGGACAAAAGCCGTATTGCGGAACTGCACTTTGCCTGGACACCAGAGAGTCGTCAGCGACTGCAAGTTTTTGTGCATCGTTTGACCTGGGTGTTGTTACCTGCCAGTTTTATTCTGGCATTGGCAGAACAACAAACTTTGACGTTGAGTGCTGATGTGCTGGGTGTGCTGGTGTTGTTACTCAGTGGACTGAGCCTCTGCTGGTTGTTTGCCAGCCTGATGTTCAGAACTCCGCCTCTTTACCAGTCACCCGTTTTACACGGTAGCATTACGCTGCTGTTGATCCTGCTGCCTCTGGCACTGGTGATCATGACTGGGCTGGGTTATTACTACGCCGGATTAAAACTGACTGGACGATTATTGCTCACTCTTTATGTTCTGGTCGGCTGGGTGGTCACCGAGGCCAGTATCTATCGTATGATTTTGCTGGCAACTCAGCGTTTACGACACGAACGTGAGCTGGAATTACTGGCCAAGGAACAGATTGGCCGTTCAGGAGAAGAGCTGGATGAAGCCAGCAATGCACCGATTCATCGGCTGGAAGTGGAACAAATCTACCAGCAGGCATTACGCCTCGCTCGTTTTTTATTATTGATGGGCTTTGGTGGTTTGCTTTACTGGGTGTGGTCGGATGTAGTGTCAGCTTTCAGTTATCTGGATAACTGGGTGCTCTGGGAATATGCCAGCGGGGACAGCCGGCTACCAATCAGCCTGGGTGACTTTCTTGCTGCTGCTTTTATTATGGGTTTTGCTTTGTTTCTGGCAGTCAACCTGCCGGGACTGCTGGAGATTCTGGTGTTGTCCCGTCTGCAGTTGCAACAAGGCAGTGCTTATGCCATCACCACCCTGCTGAATTATGCCATCACCGCCACAGGATTTGTGATGATGCTGTCCGCCCTGGGTGTTAGTTGGGACAAGCTGCAATGGTTGGTAGCCGCCTTGAGTGTGGGACTGGGGTTTGGTCTGCAGGAAATTTTTGCCAACTTTATTTCCGGGCTGATCCTGTTGTTTGAACGCCCGGTACGTATTGGTGATGTGGTCACACTGGGCAACCTCTCTGGTCGGGTGCGACAGATCCGTATTCGTGCCACCACCATTACCGATTTTGACCGCAAAGACATTATTGTACCCAACAAAAACTTCATCACCGGGCAGTTGATCAACTGGTCTTTGACCGATACCGTCACCCGTGTGATTGTAAAGGTCGGGGTTGCTTATGGTTCTGATCTGGAAAAAACCCGTGAAATTCTGCTGGCAGCAGCTGAATCCAATCCTCGGGTACTGGAAGACCCAAAACCTCAGGTGTTGTTCCTGAACTTTGGTGACAGCACGCTGGATCATGAGCTGCGTATACACGTTAAAGAACTGAGTGATCGTAATCCCGCGATTGATGAAATTAACCGTTTTGTGGATGCCCGCTTTAAGGAAGAAGGTATTGAGATTGCCTTCCGCCAACTGGATATTCACCTGCGCAACAGCGAGGGTGTGGAAAAGCTGGTACAAACACGTACTGGCTAATCCAGCGGTGTTAGTGGCGCAAAACCCAACACTAGCCATTTTTCACCGTTGCTTTCAAAATTGATCAACAAACGGGTTCGATCACCTTCTCCTTCGGCATGGAGAATAATGCCCACGCCGAATTTTGTATGCTCCACCCGCTGCCCGATACGTAGATTGGCGGCTTGGGCGCTTTCTTGACCTCCACTGAGTGGATGACCGGCACCACCCACCCTAGCAGCTGCCGGGCGCGGACGTTCTGAGGCAAAATGCATCGGGCGACTAACGGATGAACGCAGGCGCACTTCATGCAATAAAGCAGCGGGTAACTCATTCAAAAAACGGGAGGGTCGGCAGAAGTTTTCCTTACCATAAATCCGACGACTTTCTGCATGGGTCAAATACAGGGTTTTCATGGCGCGAGTGATGCCGACATAACAGAGGCGACGTTCTTCCTCCAGTCCACCCGGTGAGTTTTCCGTCGCCATCTGGTGTGGAAACAGGCCTTCTTCCATACCGGCCAGAAACACCAGTGGAAACTCCAGACCCTTGGCGGTGTGCAGGGTCATCAGCTGTACGGCATCCTGATCTTCTTCCGCCTGATTGTCTCCAGCATCCAGACTGGCCTCGGTCAGAAACACCGCCAGCGCCTGCCGTCCTTCCAGATTAATCACCTCGCCTTCCTGAGCATCCAGCGGCAGCACCGACTCATGCTGCTGCACAGCGGTGATCAACTCCTTGAGGTTTTCCACTCGCGCCTGACCCTTTTCACCTTTTTCTTTGGCATGAAACTCCATCAGCTCGGTGGATTCCAGCATCACCTCCACACTTTCGTGTAACTTCAGTGGCAGAGTGTCTTCATCCAGTTTTTCGATCAGCTCCACAAACTGCTGTACGGTGGTGGCTGCACGTCCGGTCAGCAGGCGTTTGCTGATCATCTCCACCGCAGCATCCCACAGTCCTAGCCCTTCATCCCGTGCATAAACCCGCAGTTTTTCCACTGTGGTGCTACCAATGCCACGAGTGGGGGTGTTGATCACTCGCTCAAACGCGGCATCATCCTGACGATTCACCAACAACCGCAGATAGGCCAGCGCATTTTTGATTTCCAGCCGTTCATAAAAGCGGTGGCCGCCATACACCCGGTAGGGCATTCCCTGGCGTAGAAAGGCTTCTTCCAGCGCACGGGACTGGGCATTGGAGCGATACAACACCGCACATTCACTGCGCAGACCGCCATCAAGAACATGTTCAGCAATGATGTCGACAATAAAGCGGGCTTCATCCTGTTCATTAAACCCGGCATAAACACGGATCGGATCACCCTGTGCGCCTGCGGTCCACAGGGATTTGCCCAGCCGTCCAGAGTTGTTGCTGATCAGCGCGTTGGCAGCATCCAGAATGGTGGCGGTGGAGCGGTAGTTCTGTTCCAGCTTTAATAATTGGGCGCCGGCAAAATCCTGAGTGAAGTTCTGGATGTTCTCGATTTTTGCACCCCGCCAGCCATAGATGGACTGGTCATCATCACCCACTGCCATAATACAACCGCTGGTACCACGCAGCAGGCGCAACCAGGCATATTGCAGGCTGTTGGTATCCTGAAACTCATCCACCAGCAGGTGAGTAAAACGCTGCTGGTAATGTTTCAGCAGGGCAGGCGTATCACGCAGTACTTCCAGCGCCCGCAGCAACAGCTCGGCAAAATCAAGCAACCCTTGGCGCTGGCAGAGTTCTTCATAAGTGGCGTAAAGCTCCTGCAGTCTGCGCTCAAACTCACCCCGTGCCAGCACATGAGCTGCACGCCGTCCTTCTTCTTTGTGGCTGTTGATGAATGCCTGCACCTGTTTGGGTGGTGTGGTTTCGGTGTCGTAATTCAGCTCTTTCATCTGGCGCTTGATCAGACTGAGCTGATCATCACTGTCGAGGATCTGGAAATGCTCCGGCAGTCGCGCCTCGCGCCAGTGAGTTCTCAGTAAACGGTGGGACAGGCCATGAAAAGTGCCCACCCACATAGAGCGCAGGTTCAGGTTTAGCTGCGTCTCCAGCCGCAGACGCATTTCTTTGGCCGCCTTGTTGGTGAAGGTGACCGCCAGAATGGCATGAGGAGACAAACCTTCATTACGCACCAGCCAGACAATCCGCTGCACCAGCACCCGTGTTTTGCCACTACCGGCACCGGCCAGCACCAGCATATCCTGATCCGGTGCCGCCACCACCTCGGCCTGAGCTGGGTTAAGATCCTGCAAAAGTGGGTGCGAATGAAGAGAAGTCATGTTAACTGCCTGAAATATAATGGAATTGATTGGTGCTATCGGTTATTCTAGTACCAAATATTAACATAGTCCTGATGGTCAGCCTTCTATAAGTCTGATATACATTGTTCAAGAGTGTTGACCAACAATAAAAAATGGAACACCTGAGACCCACATGAAGGACTCTCAAGAAACGCAGAAAAGCCCGGATAACTTCCCGCTTTATCATTTGCTGATTCCTGCGGCAGGGCTTGCCACGCTGCTGTTGTGGCTGCTGGCTTTTGCTGCGTCCAGAATTCCTGCTGATCTGCTTGGTATGGCTCTGCTGTTGCTGAGCCTGCCTTATATTGCGCTGCTTTTATACAGCCAGCGCAACTGCCGGGAACTGACCACACTTCGCCAGAATCAGCAGCAGATGCTGCAAAGAAACCTGGAGCTTGAGGCTGAGTTTCTGCAGCATGAGCACGCACTGCAGCAGGAAATACAAGCACACGCCAAAACTCACCGCGAGTTGACCGAACAGCGCCAGCGCATTGGTCAGGCCATCGAAGCCAGCCGCCTGGGCTTATGGGACTGGAATCTGGAAAATGACTCCATCTACCACTCTCATTTCACTGAGATTTTTGGTTATAAAGAAGACGAAATTCCTCATTTTATGGGGCATTTACAGCCCTTGGTGCATCCTGATGACTACCCGCGCCTGCGCCAGACTCTAGTGAGCGCCCTGAAGGGACACACGGCACATTTTCAGTGTCGTTTTCGCATCCTGCACAAATCCGGTGAGTGGCGCTGGCTGGAAGACCATGGTGAAGTGGTGGATCGCCATGAAGCGACCGGTGCGGCTCGAAGAATGCTGGGAACCCGCCGCGACATCACCGAAGATCAGGAAAAAGATGATTACCTGCAATTGGCTTGGAAGGCTTTTGAAGCCTCCGGTGAAGCCACCTATATTGTGGATGCACAGAGCCGAATTATTTTTATTAATCAGGCTTTTGTGGAGGTGACCGGCTATTCTCGCCACGAGATTTTAAACCAGATCTTCTGGGAACTGCCTTGTTTTGCCAAGAGTCTGGGGGACTACAAAACCATTTCTCGTAACCTGCGTAACGAAGGCCGCTGGGAAGGTGAACTGACCCAGCAACGCGCCAATGGTGAGACTTACCCCCAGTGGCTACGAGTCATTCGGGTGGTCAGTGGTTTTCAGCAAGACTCTTACACCATTGGCATCTTCTCGGATATGACCCAGCGGCGTGAGGTGGAAGCAAGGCTGAATTATCTGGCGGAATATGATGAGTTAACCGGACTGGCTAACCGCCGCCAGTTTTATGACCGAATGCACCAGAAACTGGCTCAGGCTCGCCTGCAAGGTAAAGAGCTGGCCTTGCTGGTTTTTGATATTGATCGTTTTAAGGCATACAACAATTCACTGGGTCACCATGCCGGGGATCAGGTGCTTAAGCAGGTGGCGGAACGCTTATCGAAAGTTCTGCCGGATGCCGCCATTATGGCGCGAACCGGTGGTAACGAATTTGCTGTGCTACTGCGTGCTACGGAGTCCAGAGCACTGATGGCGGCAGAATACCTGCAGCAGAAATTGCATCAACCCTTTTATCTGGATAACCAGGAACTGCGCCTGACATTAAGCATGGGTATCAGCTGTTATCCACAACACACCCACGAATTGCAGGTGCTGATCAATCAGGCTGATCAGGCACGTTTACGCTGCAAAACACTGGGTGGTAATCGTATTCAGGTGTACAACGAAGAAATCCGCCAGAACAGCCTGGAACAACTTCGGTTGGAGCAGGATCTGCGCAAAGCACTGGAAAGACGCGAGATACAGGTTTATTTCCAGCCCAAGCTGGAACTGAGCAGTGGCAAAATTATTGCGGCAGAAGCCTTGGCACGCTGGCACCATCCAGAGCAGGGCAACATCCCACCTTCCGTTTTTGTACCGCTGGCAGAACGTACCGGCTTGATCAATCTGCTGGGTACTCTGGTGCTGGATATCTCCTGTGCTCAGGCCGCGTCATGGCATCAGCAGGGTTATGCTATTCAGGTGGCGGTGAATATTGCTGCACAGCAGGTAGAAACCGGACAATTGGTGGAGCAGGTTGATCAGCTACTGGAGCAATACAATCTCCCGTCTCGCCTACTGGAACTGGAACTGACCGAAAGCACTCTGATGGAGGATGCAGAAGCCTCTATCATTGAAATGCAGCACCTGAGAGCCAGAGGCGTCTCCCTGGCCATTGATGACTTTGGGACGGGGTATTCATCTCTCAGTTATCTGCAGCGTTTTCCGTTAAATGTGCTGAAGATTGATCGCAGCTTTCTGATCTCGGAAAACGGCCATCAGAACCAGGGCACACTGACCCGAGCGATTATTGCGCTGGGACATGGGCTGGGTATGAAGGTGGTGGCAGAAGGAGTAGAAGAAAAAGAACAACTGGACGAGCTGAAACTGCTGGGATGTGATTTTGCGCAGGGATTTATCATCAGCCGCCCAATACCTGCCAATGAATTTAATCAGCTGCTGGAACACTACCAGTCAGCTGATTAACACTCCTCAACGCAGACGATCCGGCAAGCGCAACCCCTGCAGACTACGTTTAACCGCTTGCAGGTGTTCCATCAGTTTGGGGCCACGCATTTTTGCTACACCCACTGCCAGCACATCAATCAACACCAGATGCACTATCCGTGAACTCATTGGGGTGTAGATTTCAGTATCTTCGGGAACATCCATGTACAGCGGTAAGGTCACCATATCAGCCAGGGGTGATCCGGAAGGACATAAACCAATCACACTGGCACCCACTTCTTTGGCCAGCTGCACACTTTGCATCAGTGATTTGGTACGCCCAGTCTGGGAAATAGCGACCACTACGTCACCGGGTGACAAGGTCACCGCAGACATGTTTTGCATGTGGGGGTCGGAATAAGCCGCTGTAGACATCTGCAGGCGGAAAAACTTGTGCTGGGCATCCACTGCGACAGCGCCGGAAGCACCAAAACCATAAAACTCCACCCGATTGGCATTGGAGAGCAGGGCGATTGCTTCCTGTACTCGTGCTGTGTCCAGCTTGTCACGCATCTGCAGCAGCACACCAATGGTGGAATCAAAAATGCTGCGCGAGAACTCTGCAACAGTATCACCATCGTTCATCGAGAACTGGGTAAAGCTGCTGTCTGTTGCCAGCACCTGCGCCAGTCGCAATTTAAAGTCCTGAAATCCATCACAACCCAGTGCTCGGCAAAAGCGCACTACGGTCGGCTCACTGACATGCGCCTCGGTTGCCAGATCCACAATACGCATGTGGATCACTTCGTTGGGAAACTTCAATACATAGTTGCCCACCTTCTGCTCGGAGCGGCGGAAGGTGTCCATGGTCTTGCGTAGGTGTTCCAGAATATTAATCACGATTCAGTCAGTTCTTATTGGCGATACACCGGCCTATTCTACCCATGTCCGAGCAGTGGTATGAACCCATTTTTTGGATCACTGTCAAAAAGTCGCCGTAAAAGTGAAATATTGGCGTAAAAAATGCAGGCTACACTCTGTCTCACATTGCCTCACTGACGCCCCGCACGATTTGATGCACTGCTTTTGGAGGAGATCCAACATGCGACATCATCCAGCAACTGATCAGGTAAAAGCTGACATCCTCAGCATTTTTAAAACCTACACAGAAAGTGAACGCGAAGCCCGACAGAAACAGGAAGCCGAACGCCTGCGTCGCGCCCGACAAACCATTGAAGAGCGGCGAGAACAACAGCAGCTACAGGAACAGCTAAGTAACGGCTGGGATCTGGAGTTGCACTGAGCCGAAATATTCTGGGCAGGGGGCTTTAATGTGGATCGGGAGCTTTATGTTTATTAAAAAGTTTAATAAGCTTCGTCCGACGGCTCACCCTTAAGGAACCTGCCCTTGAATACCCTTCAACTGACGGCATTAATTCAGCGCCGAGGCCTGCTGCTTGTCTTGATCGGCTCACTGCTGATTCTGGGCGCTGCTTTTGCTTATGAAAAAATCACTGGTTTGTTGCCCTGCCCGCTGTGCTGGCTGCAACGAGGTGTGTTTATTGGTTTTGCTGCACTGAGTCTGGTCGGCCTGCTGTTACAACGCTTTAAAATGGTGCGCTGGTTGTTGGTTATTGCTTTTACACTCTTGACCCTGTCCGGTATCGGTATTGCCCTGCGTCACCTTTATATCAAGCTGAATCCACAAAGTGTCAGCTGCGGGTTGGATGTAGACACCCTGCTGAGTTTTTTCCCCTTGCGGGATGCCTTAACGCAAATGCTGATTGGGTCTTCAGACTGTGCTCAGGCCGCTGACTTTCTTGGTCTGCCGCTGCCGAGTTGGAGCCTGACGGGTTACCTGCTGCTGGGTAGTTTGGCGATTTATGCCTTAATTCGTTCACCTCACTGACACCTGCCGGTCATCTAAAGCACCTAACCTTCGAGGCATTCTCGGAGGTGTGCCATGATCAATATCGAACAGCTTGCTCAGGATCGTTTCCCATCACTGCATGACAAACCGCAGTTAATCCGCCAGCCGTTGTTATCACTGCTGAAAAACCTGTTTCACGAAAGTGAAATCAACTGCTTTCTGCAGGAACATACCGAGCTGGGGCCATTTGAATTCATCGATAAGGTACTGGAGTATTTCCAGTTCAGTTATGTGGTTTCTGCCCGTGAAAAAGAGCGTATTCCTGCCGAAGGTCGAGTGGTGATTGTTGCCAATCATCCACTGGGCACGCTGGATGGCTTGGTATTACTGAAACTGGTCAGCGAAATCCGTTCCGATGTACGCATAGTGACCAATGATCTGCTGTGGCAATTCGAACCCTTACGGCCGCTGTTGCTGCCGGTGGATACTCTTGGGCAGAAGAATTATCGCCAGTCATTACAACAGGTTCAGCAGAGCTTGATGCAAGAGCAGGCGGTGATTGTTTTTCCAGCTGGAGAGGTCTCTCGGATGACTCCTGCCGGTATCAGGGATGGCGAGTGGCAAAAAGGTTTTGTTCATTTTGCCCGCAAAACCAACAGTCCAATTCTGCCAATTCACCTTGGCTGCCATAACTCTGCGCTTTTTTATTCGCTGTCACTACTGTATCGGCCGCTGGGTGGGCTGATGCTGGTTAAAGAAATGTTTCGTCAGCATGCCACCGACCTGCCGGTACGAATTGGCGATCTGATCCCGCTGGAGCATTTTGATTTACCGGGGCTGGCACTCAAGGCAAAAATCAAACTGCTGAAAAAACACCTCTACCGTTTACCTAAAAATAAAAAGCCTCTGTTTCTGACCCGTAAAGCCATTGCTGCGGCAGAAAACCCGATACAAGTTCGGGATGAACTGGAACAATCCGAACGACTGGGACAAACCCAGGACGGCTTGAGCATTTATCTGGTGAACTACCGTCCGGACTCGGTGGTGTTACGAGAGTTGGGACGGCTGAGGGAGATTACCTTCCGTAGAGCAGGTGAAGGCACTGGCGAGCGCCGAGACCTGGATACCTATGATCGCAACTACCAGCAACTGGTGTTGTGGAATGATGCGGCCATGGAAATTGTGGGTGCCTATCGGCTGGGTGAATGCAGCAAGCTGCTGGAGAAAAATGGGCTGGATGGTTTATATTCAGCCAGCCTGTTTAATCACCAGCAGAACCTGATGCCCCGATTGCAGGAAGCTGTTGAGCTGGGTCGCAGTTTTGTACAGCCAAAATACTGGGGCAAACGCAGTCTGGATTATCTATGGCAAGGCATCGGTGCTTACTTGCACACTCGACCACAAATCAAGTGGATGCTGGGGCCAGTATCCATTTCTGCCGCCATGCCACCTGCTGCCCGTGACCTGCTGGTGATTTTTTACCGTTATTACTATGGTCAGACTCTGCACCTATCCACCGCCAGAGCGCCTTATATGGTCAGTGACTCTGGACGAGCAGAGGCACTGGAGTTATTCAGCTTCAAATGTGCCAGAGAGGACTTTGTGGCACTTAAACAACGCCTGACCTGTTACGGCGTTACCGTCCCCACCCTCTACAAACACTACACCGATCTGTGTGAGCCTGGCGGGGTGCACTTTCTGGATTTCAGTGTGGATGCCGCATTCAATTACTGTATTGATGGTTTGGTACTGGTTGAGGTGGATCAGGTCAAAAGCAAAAAAAGACAGCGTTATATTGGCTGATCCTTATCACTCTGCTGGCGAAAAAAACCTCCGGTCTTTGCCGGAGGCTTTTTATTCAGTGATTGAATGGCTTACTGAAAGGTTCTGGCTCTCAACACATCCGGTTTCAGGAAATCCTTTTCACCAGTGTTGTTATGATCCCCTAATAGTCGACCCTGTTTTTCCAGTCCGTAGTAACCATTCTTGTGAAAGGTTTCCAGATACTTGGCACGGGTTTCTTTTACATCACCGGTATAACGTGGATCCTGAGGGCGATCATGACTGTTGATATACTCAGCCAGATCCCAGGAATCTTGCACACTCATGGTGTAGGGCTGACCCAATGGCATATTGTGGTGAATGAATCCAGCCAGAGTAAAGTTGCGGATGATGCCGGCACCCCAGTTGTATGAAAGATCACCCCAGACCGCAGGGAAGTGTGGCCGCCCATTAACACGCATACCACTACCGTCATCCGAGTGACAGATGGCGCAATTCTCGGTGTAAAGTGCTTTGCCTCGCTCAAAAGAAGGTGCTTCTGGCGCTTTGTCGATAGGGTACCCACGACCGTAATAATCACCCAGCTGATAGATCGGTACACCCTTGGCTAACCACTGATGATAAGCTGCCAGCGCCAACATATTGTCACTGCCGTATTCAGGGGGTTTACCATTCATTGAGAAGCTGAAACAACCGGCAATGCGCTCTTCCAGATTGTTAACCTGCTGGTTTTTGGGGCGGAAGTTCGGCAGCACTACTGCAGCCCGCCATACTGGCGCAGAAAATGGCAGTCGCCCTTCGCCCATGTGACAACTTTTACAATTCATGTCGTTGAATACGTTTTCACCACGCAGCTGCTGGGTATTCATGAACAAGTCATACCCCCGGCGAATCACACGTTTTAACTCTGGATGCATTTTGGCTGCCTCCAGATCTGCCATGGTTGGAGGGGTGTGCAACAACTGGCCTTCTTTGGGTGCCGGAACATTCACCGGGTAACGCAGCTCTTGTTGTGCCTGTGCCTGAAAGGCAATACCAGCCAGTAATACCAGACCGGTTAATAACGGATAGTTTCTGATTATCATGATTATTCTCCCAATCCTTGTGCAGGCAGAGTAGACAACCAAGCAGCCACTGCCTTGATGTCCTGTTCACTCATGCGCTCAGCAATGGCCAGCATCAGATGCTGGGGATCGTTTTCCCGCTTACCCTGCTTCCAGTTCAGTAACTGGCGCTCGATATACCCAGCATGTTGTCCGGCAATGCCCGGAAAATGCTGACCCGCTCCCTGATTGCCCAAGCCATGACAGCTGGCACAGGGCACTATGTAACGATCCCAGTCACCGGACTCTGCCAGCTTTTTACCAGCTGCCAGTAATTCGGGATCAGCACCCTGTCCACCCTGTCCCGGCGTGGCAGGCAGCTGACTGTAATACACCGCTACATCCTTCAACTGCTGTTCATTCAGCATGGCTGCAAAAGGTGCCATGCTGGCACTGATGCGCTCACCCTGTTTGAAATCCAGCAATTGTTTGTACAGGTAGTTGGCATCCAGTCCTGCCAAGCGAGGCCAGGACTCTCCACCGGGAATATTCATACCACTACCATCAGCTTGATGGCAGGCAGTACAGACAGCTGCTGCAGCTTGTCCACGTTTTGCATCACCGTCCAGTGCCAGTGCGGGCAGGCTGAAAATCAACCCTGTCAGCAAAGCAAGGAACTTAATCTTATTCAGGCTGGTCATAAGTGCTCCCTCGTTATTCGACTGTCATCTGCAATCAGAATCACTTTACTTTTTCTGAGTGCTTTCCGGTATCAGCAAAACCCTAGCTCAACTAAGGTTTTCCTTTAGCGCCGTCCACCGATCAGGTCGAAGGAGAGGATTTGCAGCAGGGTTTTGTCAGGTTCGTTGGCTGGGTGTAGGTCAATGAATCGCTGATTAGCGGTCAGCTGTGGGTGATTGGGTGCCAGTGATATCAGCAGTTTTTTCAGCTGTTCAGCTTGTTCAAAATTATCCAGGTGGCGATAACCTTCGATCATCACAGCCAGTGCATCGGGCACGGCTGGGGTGTCACGATAACCTTCCAGCACTTCGCGCCCACGATTGATGGCGGCAATGGGTGCACCACGGCGTAAATAAAACTGCCCGATATACACCTCTTGTGCAGCCAGCAGGTTTTTCAGGTAGCGCATTCTTTGTATTGCGTCAGGGGTGTATTCACTGTCCGGGAAGCGGCTGGTCAGTTGCTGAAAATCGCTGTAAGCCTCACGGGTTGATCCGGGGTCACGTTTGGAGATGTCACTGACTTCCATGCCTTCTAAGGCATGGCGACCGGCTTCCCAGGCAGCAACACCACGCAGATAAAGGGCGTAGGGCACTTGGGGATGATCCGGGTTCAGACGTACAAAACGACTGGCAGCAGCGCGAGCTTGTTCATGCTGGTTGTTTTTAAGATAAGCAAACACCAGCTCCAACTGTGCCTGTTCACCATACTCCCCAAAAGGAAAACGCGATTCCAGTGCCTGCAAGCGTTCAATCGCAGTGATAAAACGATTGCGATCCAGAGCGTCCTGCGCTTCCTGATAAAGTTGCTGTTCACTTTTTTCATCATCCGACAGGCGACCGGCACAACCGGACAGCAGCACAAGGGACAGGCTTAGCAGCAGCAGCCAGATGAAGGAGTGTTTGAGGCTTGCAAAACGGGGCATGGTGTTGATCTTCTGAATTCGGCGCTTAAAAACTTAAGCCGATATTTGGCGGATAAAAACAGAGCGAGTGCTAGAATAGCGGAAACACCACTCAGGTTCGAGGGGTATCAGACTTTAAATGGCCGAAAAAATTCCATGACTCAGGTAATAAATCAACAAGCGGAAGTAACTGCTGAGCTGACCGGTAAGCGCCTTGATCAGGCCGCTGCAGAACTGTTTCCGGATTTTTCCCGTGCAAAACTGCAGGAGTGGTTAAAAGAAGGCAGCCTGACCCGCAATGGTCAGCAGGTCAAACCCAAAGATAAAGCCATGATGGGCGATGTACTGAACCTGCAGGCAGAGCAGCAGATTCAAGTCAGTGATGAGGCGCAGGATATCCAGTTGGATATCGTCTATGAAGATGCTTCCTTACTGGTACTGAACAAACAAGCGGGGCTGGTGGTGCATCCGGCTGCCGGTCATGCCGATGGCACCCTGCTGAATGCCCTGTTGTTTCATTGTCCATCGCTGGAAGACTTGCCACGTGCCGGTATTGTGCATCGTCTGGATAAAGATACCTCCGGCCTGATGGTGGTGGCCAAAACACTGAAGGCTCAGGCTGCGCTGGTCGAACAACTGCAGGATCGCAGCATGGGGCGGGAGTATGATGCCGTGACGCTGGGTAAAATGACCACCGGTGGCAAGGTGGATGCACAGATTGGTCGTCACCCCAAGGATCGTAAGCGTCAGGCGGTGGTGGTATCTGGCGGCAAACCGGCTGTGACTCACTATCGGGTGGTGCAGCGTTATCGCGCCCATACCCATGTACGCTGCAAGCTCGAAACTGGCCGAACCCATCAGATCCGTGTGCATCTGGCACACATCAAACATCCGCTGGTGGGTGATCCCTTGTATGGTGGTCGTCTTAAATTGCCCGCGGGTGCCAGCGAAGAAGTGAAACTGTTTTTACGTCAGTTTCCCCGTCAGGCGCTTCATGCCCGCAGCCTGACACTGATACACCCTGAGTCCGGTGAAAAAATGAACTGGACTGTGCCCTTGCCGGAAGATTTTGAGATGCTGCTGACCCTGCTGGATGAAGACCTGCGAGAAGCCCGATGAATAAAAATGCCACAGAAGAACTGAGCCTGCTGTATCCCCAGTGGCCCGCGCCAGAGCGAGTTAAGGCTTGGGTGACCACCCGTGAATTGGGTTGCAGTCAAGGTTCTTATGGGCACTTTAATCCGGCGGATCATGTGGGTGACGAACCTGAAGCCGTGGCTGCCTGCCGTCGTCGTTTAATGCACGAAACCGGCAATCGTCCACTCAACTGGTTGAACCAGGTGCACTCCAGCAGGGTAGTGACCGATTTTTCACCGGGTGTTGAAGCCGATGCAGCAGTGACGGACAGCAGCCGTTATGCCTGTGTGGTTTTAACCGCTGATTGCCTGCCGGTTTTTTTCTGCGACCGTCGTGGCACCAAGGTAGCTGTGGCTCATGCGGGCTGGCGCGGGCTGGCTGATGGTGTGCTGGAAAATACCGTTAAGGTGATGGGTGTTGATCCTCAGGATTTGCTGGCCTGGTTTGGCCCGGCGATTGGTGCAAGGGTGTTTGAAGTGGGTCCGGAAGTACGACAGGCGTTTCTGGATGGTCATCCTGAGGCTACAGCAGCCTTTGTTCCCAGCCCTTATCGTCTGAAACACTATATGGCTGATCTGTATCGCCTGGCACGCCAGCGCTTAAAAATGGTGGGGGTTGAGCAGGTGTTTGGTGGCAATCTCTGCACCCTGTCGGATCGGGAACGCTTTTATTCCTATCGCCGCGATGGACAACACACCGGACGTATGGCGAGTGTGATCTGGCTGGATGACGTGTGACTGGATTGCAAAAAATAGTCATTTTATCTGTCGCCTCTTGAATCGTTCAGCCAAGCCCCCCATTTAACTGTTAATCCCGAATAACGGCTCAAGAGGTTTCCTGATATGCGTATCGATCGTTTGACCAGCAAGATGCAACATGCCTTTGCTGATGCCCAATCCATGGCGGTGGGTCAGAGTCACAATGAACTGGCTCCCGTTCACCTGCTGCTGGCTTTGCTGGATCAGCAGGGTAGCCCCTTAACGCCTTTGATCAAACAATCCGGTTCGGATGTCACTCGTGTACGTTCCGAGCTGAAAAAGCTGTTTGAACAGCTGCCCACCGTCAGCCAGTACGATGGCAATGTACAAGTCTCCCAGTCGTTGGGTCGACTGCTGAATCTGGCAGATCGTGATTCCCAGCAGCGTGGTGATCAGTATATTTCCAGTGAACTGGTGCTCTTGTCAGCCATGGAGCTGGGTGATGCCACCAGCAAGGCACTGGAAGCTGCGGGACTGGATAAAAAACGTCTGGTGGTGGCGATTGAAAACCTGCGCGGAGGCGAGGCTGTGGATGATCCAAATGCGGAAGAAAAACGTCAGGCGCTGGAAAAATTCACCATCGACCTGACTGCTCGTGCTCTGGAAGGCAAACTCGACCCGGTGATTGGCCGTGATGATGAAATCCGCCGCACCATTCAGGTTCTCCAGCGCCGCACCAAAAACAACCCCGTTTTGATTGGTGAGCCGGGTGTGGGTAAAACCGCCATAGTGGAAGGCCTAGCGCAGCGTATTGTGAATGGTGAAGTGCCGGAAGGCTTAAAAGATAAGCGGGTTCTGTCGCTGGATATGGGTTCCCTGATTGCCGGTGCCAAGTTCCGTGGTGAGTTTGAAGAGCGCCTGAAAGGTGTGCTGAATGAACTCTCCAAAGAAGAAGGGCGAGTCATCCTGTTTATTGATGAGCTGCACACCATGGTGGGTGCGGGTAAGGGTGAAGGTTCCATGGATGCCGGTAATATGCTCAAGCCCGCGTTGGCACGGGGCGAGCTGCATTGTGTGGGTGCCACTACGCTGGATGAATACCGTCAGTACATCGAAAAAGATGCAGCATTGGAGCGTCGCTTCCAGAAGGTTCTGGTGAATGAACCCAGTGAAGAAGATGCCATTGCCATCCTGCGTGGTTTAAAAGAGCGTTATGAAGTCCACCACGGTGTTGAGATTACGGATAGCGCGGTGATTGCTGCGGCCAAACTGTCTAACCGTTATATTTCTGATCGCCAGTTGCCGGACAAAGCCATCGACCTGATGGATGAAGCGGCCAGTCGCATTCGTATGGAAATAGATTCCAAACCCGAAGAAATGGACAAGCTGGAACGCCGTTTGATTCAGTTAAAAATTGAACGCGAAGCACTGAAAAAAGAAACGGATGCAGGCTCGAAAAAACGTCTGGAACACCTGCAGGAACAGATTGATGATCTGGGTCGCCAGTTTGCGGATCTGGAAGAAATCTGGAAAGCCGAAAAAGCCAGTCTGCAGGGTGCTCAGCAGCTCAAACAACAGCTGGAGCAGGCACGTATTGATCTGGATGCTGCCCGCCGTAAGGGTGATCTGGCGCGTATGTCTGAGATTCAGTATGGCGTGATTCCTGATCTGGAGCGCAGCATGCAGATGGCCGATCAACTGGAAAATGTTGAACATACCCTGCTGCGTAATCGTGTCACCGATGAAGAAATTGCCGAAGTGGTGGCACGCTGGACAGGTATTCCGGTCAGCAAAATGCTGGAGTCGGATCGTGAAAAACTGCTGCGTATGGAAGATGCCCTGCACGAAAGTGTGATCGGTCAGGATGAAGCAGTACTGGCAGTCGCTAATGCGGTACGCCGTTCACGGGCAGGTCTGTCTGATCCGAATCGCCCCAGCGGTTCTTTCCTATTCCTCGGCCCGACCGGTGTGGGTAAAACCGAGCTGTGTAAATCTCTGGCTCATTACCTGTTTGATACCACCGAAGCCATGGTGCGTATCGACATGAGTGAGTTTATGGAAAAACATTCGGTGGCACGTCTGATTGGTGCACCCCCCGGTTATGTGGGTTATGAGCAGGGTGGATACCTGACTGAAGCCGTGCGTCGTCGCCCGTATTCTGTGCTGTTGCTGGATGAGGTCGAAAAAGCCCATCCGGATGTATTTAATATTCTTTTGCAGGTGCTGGAAGATGGCCGTCTGACCGATGGTCAGGGACGTACAGTCAACTTCCGTAATACCGTGATCGTGATGACTTCTAATCTAGGGTCGGATCTGATTCAGCGTATGGCGGGAGAAGAAAACTACGAAGCCATGAAGTCAGCCGTGATGGAGGTGGTGGGGACTCACTTCCGTCCGGAGGTCATCAACCGTATTGATGAAGTCGTGGTTTTCCATCCACTGCAGAAAGATCAGATTCGAGGCATTGCGGATATCCAGCTGGCGCGAGTGCGTGAGCGCCTGGCAGAACGGGAGCTGCATCTGGAGCTGTCAGAAAGTTTTATGCACAGTCTGGTAGAGCAGGGATATGATCCGGTGTATGGTGCGCGCCCATTAAAACGTGCCGTACAAAGGATGCTGGAAAACCCGCTGGCGCAGGAAATTCTGGCCGGTCGTTT
This sequence comes from Marinospirillum sp., assembly GCF_014859565.1. The sequence goes on from NZ_JACUUA010000025.1 coordinate 24,113, forward strand.
TGAGCCTGGTCAGCTGCTGCTGGCTGAGATCGAAGGGAATCATACTGTGTTTAAGATTAAAGCCTGAAATATCTACGGAAAAATGTCTTGCAACCAGGGAAGGTTGCTTGACAAAACTCGCCTTTTGTAAGAGCCTTCCCTCTCCTGAATAGCAGGTGCAGCATCTTGGGGACACCCCCCATCGCTGGCATCTGGATCGGTATTCGTTGCCGGTCCTGCATCAAGGACTATCTGGCCTGTTTTATCCTCTGGTCAGATTAGGCCCCACTTCGCATTCAAGCAGTGCGACAAGAGTGCAGACCCCAAGACGGGTCTCGTTTGCCAAGACACGGCAAAGCATCAGGTGTTGATGATTTCCAGCCTGCTGGTTGGAAATGCATTGGCAAATCCGGATGGGTGTTCACTGATAACATCTGGATTATTGAACCGGAACAGCAGACTTGCTGATTCCATGCACTCGAATGTTTTTTCAGGGGGTTCACGAAAGTGGAATTACTCTCAGGCGCAGATATGATCACCCGATTCCTTGCGGATGAAGGTGTTGAATACATTTACGGTTACCCCGGTGGTGCCGCCCTGCACATCTATGACGCGATTCACCGTCAGGATAAGGTGCACCACATTCTGGTACGCCACGAACAGGCGGCCACCCACATGGCTGATGGTTATGCCCGTGCCACCGGTAAGCCCGGTGTGGTACTGGTAACCTCCGGCCCCGGTGCTACCAATGCGGTCACCGGTATTGCCACTGCCTACATGGACTCCGTCCCGATGGTGGTGCTCTGTGGTCAGGTCATGAGTCATCTGATTGGTGAAGACGCCTTTCAGGAAACCGACATCATTGGTGTTACCCGTCCTATTGTGAAACACAGCTTTTCCATCAAGCACCCATCAGAAATTCCGCTGGTGCTGAAAAAGGCATTTCACATAGCAACCACCGGTCGTCCCGGCCCGGTGGTAGTGGATATTCCCAAGGATATGACCGCACCCACCGAGAAGTACGAATACGTTTATCCCAAAAAAGTGAAGCTGCGTTCTTATACACCCGTTGGCCGCGGTCATACCGGGCAGATCAAGAAAGCTGTGGAGCTGATGCTTAAAGCCAAACGCCCAGTGTTGTATGGCGGCGGTGGTTTGGTACTGGGACAGGCATGTGAGCTGTTCACAGAGCTGGCCAGAAAACTCAACTTCCCGGTGACCACCTCGCTGATGGGTATTGGTTCCTTCCCACAAACCGATAAACAATCCATGGGCTGGCTGGGTATGCACGGCAGTTTTGAAGCCAACCAAGCCATGCATCACAGTGATCTGGTGGTGTGTATTGGGGCGCGTTTTGATGATCGTGCCACTAACAATACTTCCAAATTCTGCCCAACGGCACGCATTGTTCACGTGGATGTAGATCCATCTTCTATTGGCAAAACCGTTCGTGTAGATGTTCCGATTGTGGGCACCGCTACCAGTGTGCTGGAAGAGATGCTGGCTATTCTTGATGATAGCCGCAGCCTGCCGGATACCACTGCACTGGCCGACTGGTGGAAACAGATTGATGGCTGGCGTGCCAGTCGTACCGGTCGTTTGTATGAACAGGCCGAAGAAGGTCAGCCGATGAAACCCCAGCAGGTGGTTGAAGCGGTATGGAAAGCAACCAAGGGTCAGGCTTACGTGGTAACCGACGTCGGTCAGCATCAGATGTTTGCTGCCCAGTTCTACAAGTTCGACAAACCCAATCACTGGATCACTTCCGGCGGCTTGGGCACCATGGGTTTTGGTCTGCCAGCGGCCATGGGTGTCAAGCTGAACAAGCCAGATGAAGAGGTGGTGTTGATCACCGGTGAAGGCAGTTTCCAGATGATGATGCAGGAGTTGTCCACCTGCAGCCAGTTCGGGATTCCAGTTAAGATAGTGAATCTGAATAACCAGTCGCTGGGTATGGTGCGTCAGTGGCAGGATCTGAACTACAGTGCCCGCCACGCCCAGTCTTACATGCAATCCTTGCCGGATTTCAAGATGCTGGTGGAATCCTACGGGCATGTTGCCATGAAGATTGAAAAACCGGAAGATCTGGATGCGGCAATGGAAAAAGCCTTTGCCATGAAAGACAAGCTGGTATTTCTGGATGTTTATGTTGATCCACGCGAGCACGTTTATCCAATGCAGGTGCCTCAAGGCTCCATGAAGGATATGCTGCTCTCCAAAACGGAGAGGACCTGATCATGCGACACATCATCTCGATTCTGATGGAGAACGAGGCCGGTGCCCTGTCGCGGGTGGTGGGTCTCTTTTCCCAGCGTAACTTCAACATTGAAACCCTGAACGTTGCTCCAACCGATGATCCCAGCCTGTCGCGCCTGACGGTCACCACCGTGGGTGATGAACGGGTTATTGAGCAGATCACCAAGCAGCTGAACAAGCTGATTGATGTGGTCAAGCTGGTGGATCTGACTGAAGGGCAACACATCGAGCGTGAGTTGATGCTGGTCAAGGTCAAGGCGGTGGGTGCACAACGTGCAGAAGTGAAGCGCACCACGGAAATTTTCCGGGGCCAGATCATTGATGTCACACCTAGCGTCTATACTGTGCAACTGACCGGTGATTCAAGCAAGCTGGATGCGTTTATCAATGCTCTGGGGGCCAGCACCCTGCTGGAAGTGGTGCGTACTGGGGTCTCCGGTATTGCTCGCGGAGAGAAGGTGTTAAGCCTGTAATCCCTTGCGGCTGATAAAAGTCGTTGATAAAAAACCCTGCCGGTATTTCCCGCAGGGTTTTTTTACGCCTGAATCTGCGACCAGAAAGCCTGAATCAGTGGATTACGCAACTTGCGGTTTAATACCGTAACCCCCACGTCATAAGCAGCCAACCGTGGTGTCACCGGCAGTATTTGTACCCGCTCAGCCAGTGGACTGTTATCCAGCACAATTTTTGGCACCACACCCACTCCCAACCCCAAGCTGACCATGCTAACTATGGCTTCGTTACCACTGACCTGAGCGTAGATGGAAGGTTTGATGGCCTTGTTGCGAAACCATTCATCCACCCGATTACGAGCCAGCCCCTGCTCGGAAAGAATCATCGGGATTTTTGCCCAGTTGGCTTCATTGATATCAGCAGTAAGCAGTTGTGGAAGCTGGCTGATGTCGGCGGGTGCAATAAACACCAATGGTGAGAGGCCTATGGATCGAAAAGCCAGCCCTTTGGGCAGGGTATCCGGTCGGGCAGCAATGGCAATGTCCTCTTCACCATGTAGTATTCGCTGTACAGCAACAGCAGGGTCGCCGGTATGGAGTTTGATTTCTACACGGGGATGTTCACTGCGAAACTGTCGCAGCAGGTCATAAAGAAAACTGTAACTGGCGGTCACCGAACAATAAACACTGATCTCACCCTGGAGCTGGCTGGCGCCCAGTAACAGTGAATTACGCAGGGTATCCCACTGATCAAGGGCATCACGGGCATAAACAAGAAACACTCGCCCCTCTTCAGTGAGTTCAACGTGACGGTTATCCCGGCTGAACAGGCTGACGCCCAGGTTTTCTTCCAGTTGCTGAATGCTGCGGCTCAGCGCCGAGGTGCTGAGATGGCAAACTTCACTGGCACGGCCAAAATGCAGGGTTTCAGACAGGGCAAGAAAGTGCTTGAGGCTTTTGGTATCCATGACGTTGTGTACTGGGAGTAGGAGCGTGATAAAATAGCTTATTGCGAAATAAGGGATGATGCGTTGCAAATATAGCATTTTACGCAATCATGCAAATGCCTTATTCTTTCTTCCATCAAAAACAGCTTCTGATCAGAAGCAAAATCCTTCACTGATTCAGCCGGAGAAAAATATCATGGCAATGACCGTTTATTATGATAAAGATTGTGATCTGTCGATCATCAAAAGCAAAAAAGTAGCCATCATTGGTTATGGCTCTCAGGGTCACGCCCACGCCTGTAACCTGAAAGACTCCAGTGTTGATGTGACTGTTGGTCTGCGTGCCGGTTCTTCTACTCGTGCCAAGGCTGAAGCTCATGGCCTGAAAGTTGCTGATGTTGCTGATGCCGTTGCAGCTGCTGACCTAGTGATGATCCTGACTCCTGATGAATTCCAGGGTCAGCTTTATAAAGAAGAGATTGAGCCTAACATCAAAAAGGGCGCAACCTTGGCTTTTGCTCATGGTTTCTCTATTCACTACAACCAGATTGTTCCTCGTAAGGATCTGGACGTGATCATGATCGCTCCTAAAGCACCAGGCCACACTGTGCGCTCTGAGTTTGTGAAGGGTGGCGGTATTCCTGATCTGATTGCTGTTTTCCAGGATGTTTCCGGCAAGGCCAAAGACGTTGCTCTGTCTTATGCATCTGGTGTGGGTGGTGGTCGTTCAGGCATCATCGAAACCACTTTCAAAGACGAAACCGAAACCGATCTGTTCGGTGAGCAGGCAGTACTTTGTGGCGGTGCGGTTGAACTGGTTAAAGCCGGTTTTGAAACCCTGACCGAAGCTGGATATGCACCGGAAATGGCTTACTTTGAGTGTCTGCACGAGCTGAAGCTGATTGTAGACCTGATGTACGAAGGCGGTATTGCCAACATGAACTACTCCATCTCCAACAATGCTGAGTATGGTGAGTATGTGACTGGTCCTGAAGTGATCAACGAGCAATCACGCCAGGCAATGCGTAATGCCCTGAAGCGTATTCAGGATGGTGAATATGCCAAGATGTTCATTCAGGAAGGTGCTGCTAACTATCCTTCCATGACTGCGCGTCGTCGTAACAATGCTGCACACCCGATTGAAGTGGTTGGTGGTCAGCTGCGCGCTATGATGCCTTGGATTGCAGCCAACAAGCTGGTCGACAAAGACAAAAACTGATCTTTGTCAGTAATAACCAACGCAGCCTCCGGGCTGCGTTTTTTTTGCACGTCAGTAAGCATTTTTGTTCGATGGGTTCGAGGTGTAGAATGGGTTCAGTGACTCCAAAATTTCAGAACACTTAAGGTGTAAATTATGTCGCAAGAAAAACCGGAAGCAGGTAAAGAAAAAGCTTTGAGTGAGCAGATTGCTTCCGAAAAGGATGAGCTGGGTTTGGCTGATAAGGAAAAATCAGAAGAAGAGTTTGCCCGGCGAGCACATCGTATGGTGGAGGAGGTGATTGAGGAGGTGGTAGAGGAAAAAGAGATCAACGGTAAAAAAGAAAAACATCGCGGTATCTATCTGCTGCCCAACCTGTTTACTACTGGCGCGCTGTTTTCTGGTTTCTACGCCATAGTTGCAGGGATGAATGGTGACTTCAGTGCTGCGGCCATTGCGATTTTTGTAGCTATGATCCTGGATGGGCTGGATGGGCGTGTTGCCCGAATGACCGGCACGGAAAGTGAATTTGGTGCTGAGTACGACAGTCTGGCTGATATGGTTTCATTTGGTGTGGCTCCGGCCTTGGTTGCTTTCAGCTGGATGCTACAGGATCTTGGGCAGATCGGCTGGATTGCTGCCTTTGTTTATGTGGCTGGTGCGGCCCTACGGTTGGCTCGTTTTAATGTCCATGTGGGTTCAGCAGATAAAAAATGGTTCACCGGTTTACCCAGTCCGTCAGCAGCAGCCATTGTAGGGGCGCTGGTGTGGGTGCTTCACGATATGGATATGGAAATGCTCTGGGCGCAGATTTTAGTGGCGATGGTGATTGCTGCTATTGGTTTGTTGATGGTCAGTAATGTGCGTTATTACAGTTTCAAGGATATTGATCTGAAAAACCGTGTTCCCTTTATGGTGTTGCTGGCACTGGTGTTGGTATTGGCTATTATTGCGATCGATCCAGCCACTATGTTATTGCTGCTGTTTGTTGGTTATGGCGCATCAGGCCCGGTTCGTTCAGTGCTTAGTAAGCACGCAAAACCGCATGATTCCGGTGATTTGTAAAAAACTTTCAAAAAGGGCTTGCAAGTCGAATTCAGATGCCTATAATAC
>NZ_JACUUA010000211.1 GCF_014859565.1 Marinospirillum sp.
AGCAGGGTCAAACAGCTGTTCGGAGAGGCTGATTCACAGCCTCATGAATAATGCGGGATCACGATAATCAGCTGGTTGATGACTCTGCACAGGTTTTAGCCGTCCTTTTCCATCAAGTCGACCTTCTGGAAGCCGCGTGGCAGTTTGCTGCCGCGGCGACCTCTTTCTCCCATGTAATGCTCCAAATCCGCTGGTTTTAACGTCAGGGTACGTTTGCCTGAGGTGATTTTCAGTTGATCCGTATCACTCAACACTACTAATCCCCGCACGTATTCTTCCCGTCCTGCGGCACGGCGTGAAGGAATATCAATGATTTTGTTGCCCTTGCCTTTACTCAGTTGTGGTAACTCACTCAGCATGAATACCAGCAAGCGCCCTTCATTGGAAACAGCAGCCAGTTTAAGCTGGCTCAACTCGGCAGTAGGCAGCAGTTGGGGTTGCATGACTTCTGCACCTGTTGGCGGGTTGAGTAGTGCTTTACCGGCCTTATTTTTGCTGATCATGTCGCCCAGTGAGGTAATAAAACCATAACCGGCATCCGAGGTCACCAGTACCTGCTGCTGTTCCTGACCGATCAGCAATCCACGGAATTCTGCACCAGCGGGTGGATTAATTTTGCTGGTGAGGGGTTCACCCTGACCCCGTGCAGAGGGCAAATCGTGGGCAGAAAGGCTGTAGCTGCGTCCGGTGTCATCCAACAGCACCAGTTGCTGGTTGGATTTGCCGCGGACGGCCAGGAAAAACTCATCACCACTTTTGTAGCTGAGGCTCGACGGGTCGAGTTCGTGCCCCTTGGCTGAACGAATCCAACCCTTTTTGGACAGCACCACCGTGACTGGATCAGCACCGACCAGTTCGACTTGGGACAGGGCTTTGGAATCCTCGCGGATCACCAAGGCACAGCGGCGTTCATCACCATAGGTTTCAGCATCTGCACGCAGTTCATCAGCAATCAGGGCACGAAGTTTGTCATCACTGCCCAGCAGGTCAGTAAGTTTGCTGCGCTCGGTTTCCAGCTCGTTTTCTTCACCGCGAATTTTTTCTTCTTCCAGCCGAGCCAGATGGCGTAACTTCAGATCCAGTATGGCATCGGCCTGACGTTCACTGAGTCCAAATCGCTGTATCAGATCGGTGCGGGGTTCTTCTTCTTCACGAATGATACGGATGACTTCATCAATATTCAGGTAGGCAATCAACAAACCTGCCAGCAGCTGCAGTCGATCTTCCACCTTGCGCAGGCGATTTTCCAGACGACGCACCACGGTCTGACGACGGAATACCAGCCATTCCTTCAACAGAGTGTTGAGGGGTTTGACCTGAGGGCGGCCATCCAGCCCGATGACGTTCATATTGACGCGGTGGTTTTTTTCCAGATCGGTGGTGGCGAACAGGTGCGCCATCAGTGGTTCAATTTCCACTCGGTTGGAGCGGGGCACCAACACCAGTCGCACGGCATTTTCGTGGTCGGATTCATCCCGTAGATCGGCCAGCAAGGGCAATTTTTTGGCTTGCATCTGGGCGGCTATCTGCTCCAGCACCTTGCTGGGAGAGACCTGATAAGGCAGTGCCTGAACCACAATTTCACCCTCTTCGAGAGTATAGGTGGCGCGGCTTTTTACTGAGCCTTTACCGGTGCTGTAGAGGCGGTAAAGATCCTTGGCTGGGGTGATGATCTCCGCGCCCGTCGGGAAATCCGGGCTGGGAATAAAACGGGTCAGGTCAGCAATGCTGGCATTAGGATATTCCAGCAGGTGCAGGGTGGCTTGTACCACTTCACGAACATTGTGCGGTGGAATATCGGTTGCCATGCCCACGGCTATACCGGTACCGCCATTTAACAGGATATGTGGCAGGCGTGCGGGCAGGACTTCCGGCTCATTCAGGGTGCCGTCAAAGTTGGGTACCCAGTCGACTGTACCTTGCCCCAGTTCTTTTAACAGGACTTCTGAAAACCTTGCCAGACGGGATTCGGTATAACGCATGGCAGCAAAGGATTTAGGATCATCCGGGCTACCCCAGTTGCCTTGACCATCCACCAGCGGGTAACGGTAACTGAAGTCCTGTGCCATCAGCACCATGGCTTCGTAACAGGCAGAATCCCCGTGGGGGTGAAACTTACCCAGCACATCACCCACGGTACGTGCCGACTTTTTATATTTGGCGGTAGCGGACAGTCCCAGCTCACTCATGGCATATACGATGCGCCGCTGGACCGGTTTCATGCCGTCACCAATATGCGGGAGCGCACGATCCAGAATCACGTACATGGAATAATCCAAGTAGGCTTTTTCCGTATAGTTGCTCATGCTCAGGCGCTCAAAGTTGTCATCGACAAATTCGCTGTGGTTGGTCATGAATGGACTGTCCTTCTGTTCTATCTTGGGGGCGCCAGTGTAACCTGAAGTCTGGTGTGAATAAATGCAGGACTGGGCAGATATACAGATGTTTGTAGTAAAGATTGTTTCCTTGTGTAGTGGTGGCTATCGCCTGTGGGTGCCTATGGTTATAATCCTTATATCTAGGTGCCACGCTTTCGTGGTCAGGGAGATTTTTGATGATTCTAAAAGACTATGTGCACCGCCCCGATGCTGATGCCCGCTCGGAAGAAACCTGTGCTGAGGCGGCCACGCGCTTGCGTAATGCTTTTAAGGCTAACGAAGATGTGGTGCTGCTGAATGATGTGCGTCTGCCTTTTGATGAGGAGCGCACGGTGAATGTGGATCACATCGTGCTGCATAGTTATGGCATGACGCTGATCAGCAGCCGCGCCATTTATGGCAAGATTGAAGTTAACTACCGGGGTGAGTGGAGTCGCAATATCAAAGGGCGTGAAATTGCGATGCAGAACCCTATTGAACTGTATAAACATGTCAGTAAGAATCTGCGGCAGAACCTCACCGCCAATATTGATCAGCTGTTGACACGTGCCAAGGGTGCTGTAGCACGAACCTTTGAAAACATGCCAATTGATGTGGTTTTTATTCAGGCATTAAAAAGCACCATCATCGGGACGGGTATTAATCAGTCCAACATCATTTTTGTGGAAGCTCTGACCCAGAACATTAACCGCACTTTCAGTTCGTACAAAAAGCGCGAGTTTCAGATGTATGGTGGTTTGGATACCTTCAAGATTTCCCACTCTGATATGTATGCTATTGCCAATTTCTTGATGGGTAATGAAATTAATCGTAGTGATTACCCGGATGCAGTGGAACACACCAATGGTGCCATTGTTGCGCCTGCGGTTGAAGGTCGGCAGGGTATTGTGCGAGCGCACAGCACCCTGCCGGTCAAGATTATTAAGGGTCGGGATATCAAGCCGAGCAAGCTGCCTCAGGAGCTTTCCGAGTCATCTGAGGCCAAATACAGGGTTAAGGGTTAAACCTCGGCCAGGTTGCCTTTGGACTCCAACCAGCTTTTACGATCTGGTGCGCGCTTTTTGGCCAGCAGCATATCCAGCAGTTCCAGCGCCTGATCCCCTTCTTCACGAATCAGCTGTACCAGCCGCCGGGTTTCCGGTGCCATGGTGGTTTCGCGCAGCTGTGACGGGTTCATTTCCCCCAAGCCTTTAAAACGCTGCACGTTGATTTTGGCTTTACGCCCGGTCAGTCGGTCAAACACTGCTTCTTTTTCACTTTCGTCCAGCGCATAAAACACCTCTTTGCCGCAGTCGATGCGATAGAGGGGGGGCATGGCAACAAAAACATGGCCTTGTTCAACCAGTGCCGGGAAGTGACGCAGGAACAAGGCACACAACAGGGTGGCAATGTGCAGGCCATCCGAGTCAGCATCCGCCAGAATACAGATTTTGCCATAACGCAGACCACTCAGATCATCCGAGCCGGGATCCATACCCAGAGCAACAGCAATATCATGAACCTCCTGTGAGGCCAGAATTTCACTGGAGTCGACCTCCCAGGTATTCAGGATTTTTCCGCGCAGCGGCAGAATGGCTTGGAAAATTCGATCTCTGGCCTGTTTGGCTGAGCCACCAGCGGAATCACCTTCCACCAGAAACAGCTCACTGCGTGCGATGTCTGGGCCGGTACAGTCTGCCAGTTTGCCGGGTAGTGCCGGTCCCTGGGTGATTTTTTTGCGTACCACCTTTTTGGCGGCTCGCAATCGGCGGTTAGCACGACTGAGTACCAGTTCAGTAATGCGTTCAGCATCCAGGGTGTGTTGGTTTAACCACAGGGAAAAGGCATCTTTGATTACACCACTGATAAAAGTGGCGCTCTGGCGGGAAGACAGGCGCTCTTTGGTTTGTCCGGCAAACTGGGGATCCTGCATTTTTAATGACAGCACATAACTGCAATCCTGCCACAGGTCTTCCGGTGCCAGTTTGACACCGCGTGGCAGCAGATTGCGGTATTCACAGAATTCACGCAGGGCATCCAGCAAACCACTGCGCAGGCCATTAACGTGGGTACCGCCTTGAGTGGTGGGGATGAGGTTAACGTAACTTTCCTGAACCAGTTCACCGCCTTCTGGCAACCAGAACAAGGCCCAGTCTACGGCTTCATGAGAGGCCTTGAATTCGCCGTTGAAGGGGACTGATGGCAGGTTTTCCCAGCCATGACTGGCCTGTTGCAGATAATCACTGAGCCCTTCTTGATAACACCATTCCAGCTGCAGGGGCTGGCCGGTGTCCGGGTCATTTTCCTGCTGATTGATAAAAATGACCTTGAGACCTGGACAAAGCACGGCCTTGGCTCTTAACAGGTGTTGCAAGCGGGCGGTGGCATAACGAGGACTGTCAAAATAACCGGCATCCGCCAGAAAATGCACTTCAGTGCCAGTATCCTTACGCGCACAGTTGCCGATCACTTCCAGTTCGGAGGTTTTTTCACCGCCGGCAAAGGTAATACGGTGAATCTCACCGTTACGACGCACAATCACTTCCAGGTGCTCGGACAGGGCGTTTACTACGGATACACCTACACCATGCAGACCACCGGAAAACTCGTAGTTGTTGTTGGAGAATTTACCACCGGCATGAAGTCGGGTCAGGATCAGCTCAACCCCGGAAACTCCGTATTCAGGGTGCAGATCAATGGGCATGCCACGACCATTGTCACGCACACTCAGGCTGTTGTCCTTGTGCAGCGTCACACGGATTTCCGTGGCGTGGCCTGCCAGTGCTTCATCCACACTGTTGTCGATAACTTCCTGAGCCAGGTGATTGGGGCGGGTGGTGTCGGTGTACATCCCCGGACGTTTGCGAACCGGGTCGAGGCCGGTTAAGACCTCTATTGCGCGTGCATCATACTGTGTCATGGGTTGGCTTCTGTCGGTCTTGCATGATTCGATCTGAAAACGGCCTAGTTTGCCCTCTGGAGGGGCTGTTTTGCAAGGCGGCAACCGTTGAGACGTTTTTGTAATGTTCTGCTTTATTACAGTCAATAAAAAATGTTAAGAAATAATTTTTATTTTGTGACGCAGCGCAAGTGACCT
>NZ_JACUUA010000212.1 GCF_014859565.1 Marinospirillum sp.
TGGGTTGGATCTTCCATCTCCAGTGCCATTACATTTAGCCAGGCAACAAAGGTGGATTGTGGTCGCACGTAACCAATTTGCGGAAAGTCCCGCAGCCAGTTTTCGAGTAAATCCAGATTGGCATTCAGGTGTTGTTTGAGCCCCTCCAGCCAGGCATGGCCTTCCTGCCAGGCTGCATCAGCGGCCAGAAGTCCCAGATAATTCATGTCTGGCATCAACCCACGCATGAATTGCTGATAGGTGGCTCGAAGTTCTGGGTTGGGAATCACCGCCACCGCACAGGACAAACCAGCAATGTTAAAGGTTTTACTGGGTGCCATCAGAGTCACGGATCGTTGGGCAGCAGCTTCACTGATACTGGCAAAAGGGTGATGACGTAATCCCGGTTCCAGCACCAGATCCGCCCAGATTTCATCCGAAATCACCAGCAGATCCTTGGCTTCCGCCAGTGCAACCAGCTGCTGTAATTCTTCACGGCTGTACACTTTGCCGGTCGGATTCTGCGGATTACACAGCAGAAGGGCTTTGGTTTGTGATTGCAAGCTGCTGGCAAGCTCTGTTGTTGTCAGAGAAACAGGCACATCCACCACCGGACGATGCCGCACCTTGCCCAACACCCGAATCGGTGGATACACCGGTGTTTGCACCAGCAGGCCTTCATCAGGTTTTAACCAAGCCTCCACCGCCAGATTAAAACCCGGCACCACACCGGGAAGCCACACCAGCCACTCAGGTTTCACCGTCCAGTCATACTGGTGAGCACACCAGTCAACAAAAGCCTGAACAAGGCTTTGAGGCACCTCACCGTAACCAAATACACCTCGGTTGGCCGCGTTGGCAATCACCTGTTGCACTGCCGGTGGTGAGGCCAGATCCATGTCGGCCACCCACATGGGGATTACGTCCTGCTGTTCATAACGCTGCCATTTAAGGCTGGCCGTTCCCTTGCGGTTAATCGGTGTAGTGAAATCAAGATTCATTGTATTTATACCTTAGAAGCAAAATTTTGATTTGCCGAAAAGCAAAAAACCATTTACGTTAACGTCAAGATTACCCTTAACCACTTTTTTGATTGTTATCTTTTTGTTATTTATTGACTGAAATCAATCTGGAGACACTGCATGTTCACCTACGCCTTAACCCCCGGCTTCACCGATACCGATGCCCTGGGGCACATCAACAACACTCGCCTACCGGTTTGGTTTGAGCTGGCGCGTAACGATGTATTCCGCCTGTTTACACCGGATCTTGATCCCAAAAAATGGGAGCTGATTCTGGCACGTATTGAGGTGGATTTTGTCGGGGAGTTGTTTTACGGCGAAAATGTGGAAATTCGTACCTACATTGAGCGTATCGGCAAAAGCTCGTTCACTGTTGGCCAGGAGGCCTGGCAACACGGCAGACTGGGTGCCAAAGGTCAGGCCATACTGGTGCACTATTGTTTTGGAGATAAAGCATCCAAACCCATCGAAGGTGAGCTGCGTAAAAACCTTGAAGCACACCTACGCCCAGAAAACAGCTGATCACCAGTATCGCCCCCGTTTAAAACCGGGGGAGTCTTGTGCCTTTTATACGCGGGAATCCATCAGAAGTGGAAAATCACACCCAGATGTGGCCGGAAAACCAAAGGCAGGCTACTGCTGCTGTTTTCTGGTGTATCCACTCCATAAACAGTGCCAACCGAGCCAGTAATCACCGCCCAGCGGCTTAGTGGAATTTCATAACCAACACGAATATCCATACCTAACTCGGAGCTCACACCGGAAGATCCATTCCAGTAAGAAACACCCAGCTGATAAAAGCTGCCACTCAGGTATTTTTCGTTGTAACGCTTGAAGCCAGCTTCATACATCTGGTACTGATCACCATCCGCAATACCCACCACAAGTGCAGACCGACGACCTGTGGAAACCTGCCAGGATAGATTTAACTGATCACCATCTTGCGCCTGATCCAGGTAACGCACTGCATCAAAACCGATACCATGACTGGTTCTTGCTTCTGCCACAGTTGCCAGCCCCAGAAGAGGAACCAGCAGACCTGCCGCCAGCAATGCCTTAATGCGTAACAACATGAACTACTCCTGAAAAAGTGATCCGGGGAGCCGGTAAAGCCCAGCATCTTAAAATAAAAGCACCCTGCTGCCTACTGTAACAATGCTCTGAGTTGACCGCGCAACTGACGATCCAGTTCCTTTTTACCTTTTATACCCAGCTGTTGCTGCAAGGTTGCTTCCGAATGGTGTTGCAGCAACAGCTGTATCCAGGGATGCAAACCTTGCTGCTGTGGTGACTGCTGCAACTGCAACAACAACCAGCGCTTAAGAGCGGTACGTATCAATATCAGAGGCCGATGCCCCTGAGAATAAGCATAAAGATCCCGTTGATCCTGATCATTCAACGGTTCACAAATACTCAGCAAAGGATGCAACAACTCAGCTACCAAGGGGGCGGGCAACTGCTGTAATGCAATCGGCAACAAATCCAGCAGAGTTTCTGCAAAACGTTGTTGTAAAGCCCGTTGTAACTGCTGGCCTGCCGTTGTTAATGCCAACACCACCTGCAGGGTGTGCTCACCACTGGCCTGATCCCGCGTAATACCCACCCGCACTGGTAGATACCCGGCTTGTTGCCAGAAGCCCAGAAGACTATCTGTGACTCCAAAACTGCTGCCCAGCAGATCCACTTCTTTTTTCTGCTGCGCCTGTTGCTGCACAAAATCCAGCAACTGCTGACCCACACCTTGCCCCTGCAACAACGGATGCACCAGAATACGCTGCACTCGCCACCAATGCAGCTGTGCGGCCTGCACCACACCGGCATGAAAGGTCAGCGATTGTGCCAACAAATGCCCTTGTGGGCGGCGCTGCCCCATAAAAATAGCTTCGGCCAGCTCGGTATCAAACCCACCTTCTTCCTGAATCAGCACCAGCCCCACTGGCACCTTCCCTTGCCAGGCGCAGGCCAGATGTACACCCGGTGCATCCAGTAACTGCCGGAAATCATCTGGCGTAGTGCGGTAGTGTGCCAGCACCAGCAGACCAAACACCTGCCCGAGCAGTGATTCATCGGCCAACAGGCTCTGGCGATCCAGCCAATGGATCTGTAGTTCTGATAACAAGGCGGGATCTGGGTCAGTGACTTCGGCATCCAACAGCAATAAACGATTAATCAGCGGTTCAAGAGGATCATCCGGTGCCCAGCGTAAGGGTTCTTGCAAGGTCAGGGATAACCAGCCCGGTGCCTGCTGATCCAGATGACGGGTAAAACGCAGCGCAAAACCTCGACCATTACCTTCATAACCCTGCTGAGTGGTGGCAAACACACTGCGCGGATAATGCTGCAACAACTTCTGCAACACCGGCACCGGCAGCGCAGCCGCTTCATCCACCAGCAACAGATCAGCAGCGGGTCGTTCCTGCAGTAAAGCATCCGGTGCCATAAATCGAATACGCTCAATCAAACCCGATGGCAAATCCTGCAAACGGGCAAATACCGCTTCGGCGGCATCCCGTGACGGTGCTGTCAGCAGCAGGTTTTTTTGTGGTTCATGCAATACCAATGCCCGCAACACCAGACCCAGCGCACCACTCTTGCCACGCCCCCGATTAGCAGTCACCACCACCGGCACGGAAGGCTTTTGCCAGACCCAGCTCAATAATTGTTGCACTAAGGCCGCCTGATCTGCACTAACTGCACCCAGTGGCCAGCTCATGGGCTGATGGATTTCAGTGGCAGGAGGTAAATGCCAGTTACCCAGCTGACCTTGCAACTGATGCCAGCGTGGTACATCCGCTGCCAGCAACAACTGCTCACAGCGCTGCAGAAAGTGACAGGACAGATGCTCTGTTGTATGTGGCCAGTGGGCAAGGCGGCGATAATCCGGATCGGGCACCAAAGACCAATCCAGCGGTGTCAGCAACAACAACACACCACCAGCCTGCAGTGTGCCGGACAAGGCACCCAGCGCATCCGGATGCAGTCCGGTAAAAGCATCCAGCACCAGCACCTGCTGTTCACTACCCAACCGATGACGGCCTCTTGAGGCAGGCAACAGCTCCATGCCCGCGGGTAAATCCGGCGCATCACCAGCCTCTGAGACAGCCTGCACCCAGCAACCCGTCAAAGGCCGATCCTGCAATTGCTGCAGGCGCTCCAACCACCGCAAGGCAGTTGTACAACACCAATCAGCCTCACCCTGCAACCAGATAAGCTGACGAAAACGGTGTTTTTTCAGGTCTTGCAACCAGTTAATCAAGGTGGTTTCAGTGGGCATGGAATCGAACCGGGATACATCCATGTTGTTATTACTCATGCCCAACTCCATCAATAAACACCAGGATCAGCCGGATCAGGACGGGTTTTAAAACGCCGGTGCATCCACATGTATTGCTCTGGGTGAACCCGGATCAGCTGCTCAATCACCTGATTAACCAGGGTTGCATCAACCACATCATCACCCGATGGAAAGTTCTCTAAAGGTGGCAGATATTCCAGGGTATAGGTACGGTTATCTGGATTACGGTGTATACGCAGGGGTAATACAGGTGCGCCGGTCATACGTGCCATCCGTGATGTCATGGTGATACTGGCTGCCTGCACACCAAAAAAGGGTGCAAATACACTGACCTTGCGACCAAAATCCTGATCGGGCGAATACCAGGCAGCATGACCCTGTCGAACCCGACGCACCAGGCCTTTTAAATCGTGACGGTCAATCATCTGATCAAAGTGTTTTTGCCGACCCTTGAGAATAAAGCGATCAAAAACCGGGTTTTTGTGAGGTTTATAAATGGCATCCACCTTGTAAAACAAACCATGTAATGCCCCGCCCAGATCCATCACGGAAAAATGGATACCCAGAATAATGGCACCCTTGCCTTGTGCCAGTGCTTTATCCAGATGTTCACGACAGGTAAAAGTAATACGATCTTTCAGGAAGGACACATCACGCACCAGACCGGTTGCGATTTCCAGTGTACCAATGCCATTGGCCAGAAAAATATCCCGCACCATCTGCTGTTGCTCTTGTGGTGTTTTTTCCGGGAAACACAGGCGCACATTCACCTCAGTGAAATGCCTGCGCTCTCGCGCAACCAGTAATGCCAGATAACCGATACCCTTGCCCAAGGCTATTTTTAACGGCCAAGGCAACCAGGCTGTCAGATGCAAGGCTCCAATCGCTAGCCAGGTTAACCAGTAGCGAGGATGTAGTGGATTTTTTGGGTAGTTCCTTTTTGCCATGATGCCAGCCCAGTTCGAATTAGAAAGGCATTGTAACCCACCAAATCGAGTAGTAGGGGGAGTTACCTCCACAGTCTATCAAACAACTTCTTCACCCACTGCGACCGCCACCACGCGGGATCGGAACAGCGCCTGTCGCGGCGCTACGCGCCATGCCTGGCGCACAACAAAAAACCCAGCTTTAAGGGCTGGGTT
>NZ_JACUUA010000213.1 GCF_014859565.1 Marinospirillum sp.
CATTAAATGACCTGATAGCTCCACGTTGCTGCTCATTCCATAGACGCTTAGCATCTGTCTGGATCGGACTTTGTCCTGGCATCAGAAGAGCATGCCAGCGACTCAGAGTCTTCTCAGGCCAGCCTGCTGATTGTACTCCGTCATTCCAGGCCTTGAGAAAGAGCCTTTCCAGCTGACTGATTTTCTTATGTCCAGTCCTCCAGCTCTCAAGCCAGCCATTCAACTGGTATGCAACAAATGACAGAGGGGTCACCCATGCAACTTCTCTGTTGTACGCATCATGTATACAGTTAGCACTGTCAGCACCTTCAGTAGGTGTTGTCTGAAACCCAGGTACTGTTGAGTCCTTTAGCTGTTGAATGAATTGCAGAAAGGTGCTGGTGTCTGCTTTATTTTGCTTTTGTGTGCGCTCTAACAAGTCCACTGCTTAGCCCTCTTAATCAGTATCTGTAGTGGTCTATACAAGGTTCATAAGAAGGCTATTAGCTGTAAGCATTAACAGTTAGTCAGCTCTGCTGATGCTGTGATACCACTTGTTGTACACCTCAGACACTACCAACAAAACCAATAGATAGAATAAATATATATCCCCCAATTTCTGAAATCTGTCACCCGAGAATAGCGGGGTTCAACATTTGAAAACATCGCGTTTTCTGGCACTCGTAATTTGAAAGACTTATTGAGTCTTTTTTGCTCGCCTACACCGTCAATTCCAGATTTTTTCAGATATATATCATCAACTTGAATGCAGGCTGCTGTTCAAGCCTGTACCCCTTGCTTCACCCTCAATTTATCCTCGGCACTCGGCTCTGCTGGCTTCGGTCGGCAGGGCTTTTTTGTGCCTTGTCATCAGGAGAAACATCATGGCGCATCTCGTTGAAAGCATGGCTTATGTTGGTGAAACACCCTGGCATGGTCTGGGCAATCAGTTGACTGAACAACAACCCTTATCCGTCTGGGCTGAACAAGCCGGTATGAACTGGCAGATCGTGGAATCACCGGTGCATTTTATTGCTGCCGGTCATGGGCATCTGGGTGAACTGCTGGAATACCCCGACAGTAAGGTGCTCTATCGCTCCGATACTCAGGCACCGCTGTCGGTGGTGGGCAACCGGTATCAGGTGGTGCAACCTGCCGAGATACTGGAGTTCTATCGGGATCTGACAGAAATCTCCGGCTTTGAACTGGAAACAGCCGGTGTACTCAAAGGTGGCCGCAAGCTCTGGGCTTTGGCACGTACCGGCCAGAGTGGTGTGCTGAAAGGCAATGACCGCACCAATGCCTATGTGCTGCTGGCAACAGCCTGTGATGGCAGCATGGCGACCACAGCTCAGTTCACCAGCATTCGAGTGGTCTGCAACAACACCCTGGCGGTTGCCCTGCAAGGTGCTGGTGCCTCTGCCACTTGTGTGAAAGTCCGTCACAACACGGCTTTTGATGGTGAGCGTGTCAAACGTGAGCTGGGCATTTCAGTCAGCAGCTGGAGTCAGTTTATGGATCAGCTGAAGGAGTTGAGTAATCGCAAGGTTCGCATCAAGGAAGCTGAACAGTATTTCCGTGATGTGTTCACTGATCCAGCATCAGCCAATCCAGACAACAACCAGAAGTCCATGGCACGGGCTTTAGAGCTGTTTGATGGGCATGGCCGAGGTTCTGATCTGGCTTCATCCCGTGGTACGGCTTATGGCCTGCTGAATGCCGTGACAGAGTTTGTGGATCATGAACGCCGTGCACGTAACACCGACTACCGGTTGGATTCAGCCTGGTTTGGTCAGGGTGCCAGCGTCAAACAAAAAGCCTTGGATCTGGCAATGGAGCTGACTGCCTGATTCGGACGGATCTTACCGCTGCACTTCTTTAACTTTCTGAACCCGCCCTCGGTGCTTTGGCATCGGGGGCTTTTTTATGCCTTCAAGGAGGCCTGCCATGGGTAATCTTTCTGTTTCCAATCAATTGAATAAAGCACCTGTACGTCTGGTATCGACTAAGGGCATGCAGCGCAAGGACTGGCTGGAGGTGCGTAAACAAGGAATCGGTGCCAGTGATGCCGCTGCTGCAGTGGGTATCAGTCCTTATCAGTCTCAGCTGGAACTCTGGATGATCAAAACTGGGCGTATGTCAGGTCTTCCTGATCCTTCACTGGATGAGGTGCGCTCTCCGATCTACTGGGGCAATGTGCTGGAACCGATTGTGGCTGCCCATTACACCCGTAAAACCGGACGCAAGGTGCGCCGTGTGAATGCCGTACTGCAGCACCCTGATCAGGACAAAGCCTGGATGCTGGCCAATCTGGATTATGCGGTGGTGGCCTGTGATGAAGTGCAGTTACTGGAATGTAAAACTGCCGGTGAGTTTGGTGCCCGTCTGTGGAAGGACGGTGTGCCGGAATACTACCAGTGTCAGGTACAACATCAACTGGCGGTCACCGGCAAACAGTCAGCAGATGTTGCCGTGCTGATTTGTGGTCAGGAGTTTCGGGTGTATCGCATCGAGCGGGATGATGCCCTGATTCAGGAGCTGATCCAGCTGGAGCGCCAATTCTGGCATTGGGTCGAAACTGACACGCCTCCACCGGCTGACGGTTCTGACTCAGCTGATCGGGCACTGCGTCAGCTCTACCCACATGATCACGGTGAAGTGTTGGATTTCACTGCTCATGCCGATCTGAACCAGTCCTTTAATCAGTTGGTACAAGTGCGTGATCAACTCACCTCACTGAACCTGCAGGAAGCTCAGTTAAAGCAGTTCCTTCAGCAAACCCTTGGAGATGCCACCAAAGCCCGTTTTGCATTGGGTTCCATCAGCTGGAAGCGCAGCAAGGATACCGTAGCGCTGAACACCAAAACCCTGCTGAAAGAGCAGCCGGACATGCTGGATCGTTACGGTGAAATTCGTCAGGGCAGTCGCCGCTTCACTGTTCAGCAAAATACTCAACCCAAACAAGGAGCTCACCATGATTAAAGGTTTAGCCATTACGCCCCCGGTGGTGGGGCGCATCAGTATCGGGCAGATGGTAGAAAGCAACGGCAAACGCCTGCCTCAGAAGGATGATCAATTTACCCTGACCAGTCAGATCCAGAATCGGGAGGGCTGGATACTTCACCCGCTAGATGAACAGCTCAGGCAACAATCAGGCACTACCAAACTGCGCTGCATTCCGGTGCGGCTTTTGTTTAATGAACCGGAGCTGAATCTGCGTGCTGAATACTCCATGTTTGACCGACAAACGGGCAGACCTCTGTGTGCGGGGAATGGGGTGCAGTGCAGACGCTCCACCCGTGAAGGGATGCAGCAGCTGGACTGTCCCAGCCCTGGCTTGTGTGAGTTTGGGAAAGGTGGCTTGTGTAAAGCCTATGGTCGTTTAAATGTTGCTATCAACACCGAGGAAGATCTGAGCAGTTTTATTTTCCGTACCACGGGTTTTAACAGTATCCGCACCTTGATGGCTCGCATGATGTATTACCACGCGGTATCCGGTGGCTTGCTGTCCTGCCTGCCTTTGCAGCTCAAACTGCGAGGTAAAAGCACCACCCAAAGCCACCGTACCCCGATCTTTTACGTGGATCTGGTGACACCGGACGGCATGACTCTGGAAGCCGCTTTGCAGTGTGCTCAGGAGAAAAAACAACAGCGGGATGCCGCAGGTTTTGATCAACGTGCACTGGATGATGCCGCACGCATTGGTTTTGCCAATGGCTTCTTTGAATACACGGAAGATGAGATCCCTGAGATTCTGGAAGAGTTTTATCCGGCACAGGAAGCCGATCAGCCTGATCCACCCATGCACCAAAGCAATCAGGGGCTGCGCCAAAAGCTGGCCAAAGCTTCCTAACGCTTGAATCTGTTGTAACCCCTCTTGCCCCTACAACCCCATTCATCCTGACACTACGGGAGAACCCCCTTATGTGCAAAACACTGATTACCGGTGAAAAACCCGGAACCTATCGTATTACCGGCGCGGTGACTGAAGCTGAACTGTTTGAGATGGTTCAGCTGCTGGCTCGCAGCAAACTCAGCAAAGGCCGCGTTCTGGATAAGCCGGAAGAAGTGGCACTGGCCTTGCAAACCCTGCTGATGGACAAGCCCCATGAAGTTTTTGGACTGGTGTTACTGGATAACGCTCACCGGCTACTGGCTTTTGTTGAGCTGTTTCGGGGCACGATTGATGCCGCCAGCATTTACCCCCGCGAGGTGGTGAAAGAAGCCCTGGAACACAATGCGGCTGCAGTCATTCTGGTACACAACCACCCATCGGGTAATCCCGAACCCAGCCAGGCTGACCAGGCCATAACCAAACGCCTCATACAGGCGCTGGCTACCGTGGATATTCGAGTATTGGATCATCTGATTGTAGGTCGGGATGGCTGGTTGTCCTTTACCGCTCAAGGCTTGATTTGATCTCTCTCTGACTTAACCCCCCGTTTCATAGCCCTTGCTCCTGCCGGTGATTCGTTCACTGGCCGGGGCTTTTTTATTTTTGGGAGCTGACCATGCTGACTCTGAAAGACATCACCGACATGATGCCTGCTGCTCATCTGGCTCATTTACGCAGCGGCATTCGCTCTTTGCTGGAACAAGCGGATTACCACTACAAGGCACGTATCCACCGACAGATGAATAACTCCAGCCTGCTGGAAATCGAACTGAGTGGCCTGAGTGTTAATAAACCAAAACAACCGATATACGTCCATCTGAAAAGAATCTGCACCCTGAGTCTGGACACTATTCAGCAACAGCTGGATGCCTTTGATATTCAGCTGGAACCCTTGCCGGAGGCTTTGAAGGACTACCAGCCTCTGCTGCCAGTCTACTACCGCAGTCTGTATTCCCCAGAGGCCAGCCTGCTGGTAGATCGGCTGGATGACTGCATCAAACAACCTTCTGCTGAACACTTCTTTGCTGCAGCACTGTTGCTTGAGCCACAAGCCTACCCGCTTGAATATAAGCTCAATAGCCACACCTGTTTTCTGTCGGCCAACACACCCCTCTGGGCGGCATGTCAGCTACTCAACCAGACCACGCAACACAGAAGCACTCAGTTTCTGGAGCATGAACTGGTACAGCAGCTGCTGCAGAGTGTCCCTTTTCGCCCGGATGCCAAGGACTTGAAGCTGGATTGGATGGCCCACATGACCTACCTGGGGTTTCCGGTGCTGTCCGATCAACCTGGTTTAATCCGCTACATCGAACCGAGTCAGCGAGAAGGCCAAAGCAGTTACCGCTGTATTGATCTGGCACCGGGTAAATACTTCCGGCGTAAACTCCCTGATGCAACAGATGAAGCGGTGAAAGACTTTGCCAACGCCTTTAAAAATCAGTTTGTCATGACCCTGCACCAGTGCAACGGATCGGCAGAGGATGCAGCAGAAGTGTTTGAGCGGATTTACACCACCGGGCCCAGCTCCTGCATGAGCCACAAAACAGCTGCCTTTCG
>NZ_JACUUA010000214.1 GCF_014859565.1 Marinospirillum sp.
ATACGCATCACACACCTCCGCTTGACCCTTGAATCCTTACAGCTTACAACACCAACCACAAAGATGCGCAAGATCGCTTGGCAACACTGACTCCAACCAACAAAACTGATGGTTTTTTGATCAAAGTCACACAGAAAACCATTGCCGAACAGCGACATCTCCTCTAGTGTAAGGACAGCAAAACAACCTCCTCAACGCATTCAGGAAACCCGCCATGCGTTTTCTTACTGCCTTACTGTTCACACTGTTTTCCTTCACCCTTAATGCCGCCGACCTGACCCGTGTTGACGTTGAACGCTGGATCAAAACCTATGCAGAACTTCAGGCCTGGCTGGATCAACATCAGGATCAACTACCGGAAGAAGAATTTACCAATACCAACCTCAGTATGGATGAGCTGAGAGCCAAGGGTATTCAGCAACTGCGCGATGTTGGACTCTATACCGAGTTCAATCGGCGGGTACAACAAGCCGGTTTCAAAAACGTCGAACACTGGTCACTGCTGGGTCAACAGATTTCACTGGCCTACATAGCCCTCGCCTTGGAAGCAGAGCCACAAAGTCGAACCATGATTGAAACTCAACTGAAGGAGCTGCGGGCATCCAGAGATATACCCGCCGAAGAAAAAGCCCTTTACGAAACCATGCTCAAGGACTCTCTGAGCATGATGCGTCAGGCCGAGCGCATCAGCCCGGCCAGCAAAGCTGCCGTTCGACCCTACCAGCAACAGCTGGAAGAACTTTTTGAACTGGAAGACAGCTACTGAATCAACGACTGGGTTTATAACGCGCCAGCCAGTGGGCATAGGGAGCAGGCAACACCCAGGCAGCATCCGGCTGACCCAGGACTTTGGCTGCTTCATAAGTCCAGTGGGGATTCACCAGATGCGCCCGCCCCACCATCACCAGATCCATCTGACCAGCAGCCACCACCTGCTCTGCCAGTTGAGGTGTATCAATGTACCAGGATGAAGCCACTGGCAACTGTGCCTCACGTTTTACCTGCTCGGCAAAAGGTGCCAGAAATGCCGGCCCCCAGGGGATTTTTGCTGTCGGGGTGGAAAAACCAACACTGACATTCAGAAAATCCAGCCCCTCGGCTTTCATCCAGCGGGTTAACTGAATTGACTCCTGCAAACCTTCCTCATCCCGACCATCAAACTCAATCACACCAAAACGGGCAGTCAAAGGCAGATGCTCCGGCCACACCTTGCGTACTGCTTGCAGGGTTTCCAGCAAAAAACGGCTACGACCAGCCAGATCACCACCATATTCATCACTACGCTGATTGGCATGAACCGAAAAGAAACTCTGCCCCAGATAACCATGAGCAAAATGCAATTCCAGCCACTCAAAACCGGCATCCCGCGCACGAATGGCCGCTGCCACAAAATCTGCCTGCACCCGCTGGATATCACTCAGGGTCATCGCCTGTGGCTCCTTCCACAGATTCCCACCAAAAGGATTGGCCGAAGGTGACAGAGTTTGCCAGCCACGCGGATCATCACTGGCAATATGATCATCTCCTTCCCACGGGCGATTGGAGCTGGCCTTGCGACCGGCATGAGCCAACTGGATACCCGGCACTGCACCACCAGCCTTGATCTCACGCGCTATCGCCGCCATACCTTCCTGCTGTTCATCCTGCCACAAACCGGTACAAGCCGGAGTGATCCGACCTTCCGGTGATACCGCCGTAGCCTCCACTATCACCAGACCAGCCCCACCCCGTGCCAGACTGGCGTAATGAGACAAATGCCAGGCATTGGTAAAACCCGCTTCGGCGCTGTACTGACACATCGGCGGCACCGCAATGCGATTACGCAGCGTCACATCCTTCAAGGAAAACGGGGTAAACAAGTGATTCATCAGACTGCCTCTGAGGTAAGCATTGAATAGGGGTGTATTGATATTTCAGACTGTTGAAACCTGCTCTGTAACTGACGAAGATATCAGGCAACGAACATTCTTTGCCTCATTTTCATAAGCCTGGTGGCGAACATCCCACAACTCCACCGCATGTTGGATATTCAGCCAGAACTCCGGTGTATTACCCAGTGCAGCCGCCAGCTTAATTGCCATCGGCGCAGTCAGTGTGCCTTTATCATGCACAATACGACTGAGGGTGTTTCTATGCACCCCCATGGCATCTGCCAACTGACAGATTTCAATATTCATCGGCTCCAGAAACTCAGCGACCAGCATTTCACCAACAGTCACAGGCCGACGCTTAGTGTTTCTCATCGTCATATCCTCCTTCTAACCTTTATAGGCGTGGGGATCCAGATAGGTATCCAGTGCAGTTCCATCTACCCAACGAAAAATCAAACGGTATTGTTTATTGACACGAATGGAGCACCAACCGGAAAAACTTCCCTGAAGATGCTCAAAACGATTTCCAGGCGGTGCTCTCAAATCAGATTCATGAGTAGCCCCATCAAGAATCTGAATTTTCCTGAACAAGGCATTCACAAGAGCAGCAGGGATCTTTTTATGTTTCTGATCCTGCTCGTAAAATGCCTGAAGCCACCTATCCCTGAATTCAACAGCCATCAGCAGAAATCCTTTCTAAAGTTTTACGCACAACATCATTGTGCGCCATCAGTAGGGAAACAGCAAACTCAACAGACGTTCATTAACGGAATAAAAACTGCCACAATGCCAAGCAATTAAGAAAGGAACCAAGAGAATGCCTCATGCCTACATCGTTGGACAAATTCGTATTAAAGACTCAGATCTCTGGGCAGACTACTGCAACAAAGTGCCTGCCACGCTGGAACCCTGGAATGCCGAACTGATGTTCCGAGGCAAAAATGAAGTCACCTTTGCCGGAGAAACCCCCTACACCAATATCGTGGTGATCCGTTTTCCAGATATCACCACCGCCAAAGCCTGGCATGACTCCGAAGCCTATCAGGCTCTGGTGCCCTTAAGGGAAAGTGCAGCAGATGTGCTGCTGAGTGGGTTTGAAGCCAGTCAGTGAAAAGCTGCCTTTTCCAGCAGGCACAAAAAAACCCGGCACCCTGAGGTGTCAGGGCTTCAGTCAGTTTTCGCAGGATACAGAAACAGCAAACTACCGCACCATCAGCATCATGCCTGCCTGCGATGCTCCATGAACTGATTAACAGGGGCAGTGCTTTCAGCACGAGATTCTTGCTCCTGTAGCTCCAGATTTCTGAGCTCTTCTTGCAGGATCACTTTCAGCTCAGCCTGAACAAATCGATTCAGCAGATCACGCACCATGGGTTGGTAACCAATACCATGATGGCCTGCCACCCGCTTCAAATCGGCAATCAGCTTTTTTTGCAAACGAATGGAAATGTGCTGCATACCCAAGGCGTCATCAAGCACCAGCTCCTGGTCAGTTGAGGACACCCGAACGTGTTCTTCACTCGCGCCAAGCTCACCCTTTTCCCACACGCTTATGTCTTGATCTGTAAATTGCATAACGCCCTTCTCCTTATGATCGGATTCAACCATGACGGCTATAAATGCTTAATTCTGCCTGATTCGGCTCATAAGCCGTCTTGAGGTAGATAACACCATCCTTGACAACAAAAACCACTTTCAGCTTTCGCTGACGATTGGTGTAAGAAATGAACCACTGTGTAGGTGGGTTAGTCTGGTGATCTTCACGGGTATCCTCCAGCAAACGGCCTTCCCTGTTCTCAAAGCACTGCCGTATTTCAGCTTCTGTGACACCATGCTTGGAAGCCAGCTTTTCACGTACCGGATCACTGATGAAGAGTTTCATTGCCTATCCTTTTGCATCTGTATATACAAACACTAAGCCAACCTTTCCTACCTGTCAAACGAAAACCAAAGAATTTGATCTCGCATATCCTTTAACCATAAAAATGTATATACAAAATCAAAAAGACACCGCCCTTTATCAGGCAGGCTTGTTGGGATACCCAGCCTCGACCCAGAAACTGCGTTTACGTCCGTGCTGATCCTGCAACTGGCGGATAAAAGTCTGGGCATTACCCAGTTGCCGGTAATCTATCACCTGCCGATCCAGCTGCAGCAGGCGGTTAAAATAACGAGCACCATGATGGTAGGCGCGGCTGTAACCCCGCGCCAACAGATCCGTCAACAACGCCCGGTAGCAGATGACCTGTGCCAGCAGCTGATCCTGCTGTTCAAAAATGTCAATCCACTCAAGCAGGGTGGTATAGCCGATGCGCTCCAGTGACTGGTGCCGCAGCAGCAAAATTTCTGCTGCTGTATCGACACGATCCAACATTAGCAACAACTGGATCAGGGTTGCCGGATCAGTAGCCTGCCGATCCAAGGCTTCCACTTGTTGGGTAATAGACTGTTTTTCCTGCTCATTAACCAAGGGCAGGATGGCATCCAGGGACAGCGTAGTTGGATGACGGGTAAAATCCTCCAGCAGCACCTGCTTCAACTCATCCACACGCCCCTGACGCTGCAGCCAAAGACAATACAGTGAGTGCTGACGGCGCTGATCCTGCTGCCACTGTGGCTGCTTCAGCCAGTAATCGGCTCGCTGCCAGTTACCGATATCTAGCGCAAACAGGATCAGTGATTCCAACTGATGGGAATTCGGCTCTGGAAACTCCAGCAGATAGCTGGTTTCGTATAGAGCCATATCCTGCAAGGCGGCAGCCACTGAATTCAGACCATTACGTGCACGAGCTGCAGCGGCATTGTATTGCTGTGAATTCTTTGGCCTTGCCAGTGCCTTGCGTGCTTCATCTTCAAAATACCCGGCCAGATGCCGAAGTTCCTGCTCCGTCAGCAATCCTGCACTGCCTGACAACAAGCTGTCGTAAATGCCATACTCATTGTGATTGAAAAAATAAAGCACCCGTTCAACCCAGTCTTCCGCATCCCGCTGCTGACTGCGCAGTTTTGCCGCCAGATCCAACCAGACATCCACTGCCTCACGAAACACATCCCCCACATAACCGTCTGAATCATCAGCCCGGTTCAGAACCACTTCGTGCAGTTCCATGAAGATTCCAGTCAGCCTGATTGCCTGCTGCAGATCCCGTGAACCCAGCAATTGGGCAATATCACCCAGCAATGCACCCAGCAATGCACCCAGTCTCTGAGCAAAAGCCGAACCAGAGTGATAGTCAATAAAATCATCATCCCTGCGCAGTTGTTCGAGCTGTTGAAACAATATGGCCTCCAGCCCTTGCTCACTCACAGCCCCTGCAGCCAGATGGCGCTCAATAACCTCATCAATCTGGTCATCCATGCCATAAAGATGACCAACCAGTTGCACCAGCTCGGTCTTGGAGAGTTTTTTCAGCCTGGCTTCAATATCGGTATGCACTTGCCTGTTACTCTTTATATTAAAGTTCTTGGCGTCATCTAGCCCGGATTTCTCATAGCCCACTATCATCAGCTGTATGGACGCGGCAATGAG
>NZ_JACUUA010000215.1 GCF_014859565.1 Marinospirillum sp.
ACAAGCCGACCGATCATGCCGATGAAATCAAATTGATAAAAAAATGGCTCCAGCGACAAAAAACACCCAAGGGGCACTTTAATGTCCCTTTGATGCAAGCTGCTGAGTTACTGGCAAAACGTATGCAGCTGAACGAGCCTGAAAAAAATTTCTTATGTTTGCTGTGGTTAAAGACACGCAACCCCATTCTATTTGAGGTTGCAGACCAAGTGCTGGTTAAACACTTTCGTCAGGGGCTGGAGTTAATTGAGGAGTTATTATTCCTGCCAGCAAATAGCCTGCATGCGCTCGGTCAGGAAAGCCATTGCTTCTTTCGGTTTGGACTCCTGACAAAGAATCTGGGATGCAGTGATATGGAGGACTGCCTTGAGCCGGGACACTTAATGAAACGGCTGAATAACTCGCTGACATTGAACCAGACATCCGATCTGTCACTTGAGGATCAGATCAATCAGGCCAGTGAAGGTTTGTGCCCAAAACTTGGTCTTGAGTCCTTAAGTCCTGCAGCCTTTTCGTACATGCCGCAGCTGCAGTTCTTACGCAACCACTTGAAACATGCTATTGAAGAGAACCAGTCTGGCGTCAATATTTTGTTGTATGGCCACCCTGGGGTTGGCAAGACATTACTGGCAAGCAGCCTTGCCAGTTGGCTCCACTGTGATCTACATGCCGTGCCATTACAGGATTCAAATGGTGACATGACAAAACCTGAGCGACGGATCAATTTGCTCGGCTTGGGTCAGCTGATGCTACAAAAGAAAGAAAACACCATTTTTTTATTCGATGAGATTGAAGATGCTTTTGGCGACAATCAACATCCACAGCCTAAAGCCTGGGTGAATCACCTTTTAGAAACCAACCCGAGACCTACGATATGGATCAGCAACAAAATCAACATGCTGGATTCTGCCTATCTACGGCGTTTTGATTTGATCCTGGAGGTGCCGACACCAAGTCCAAGCTCAATCAATCAGCAAAGACTGGAAATGCTCCAGAGCTTACCCGTCACTTCATTGTTTAAAGAGTGGCTGGCACAAGCATCATGGATCACTCCTGCAATAATCAGCCAGCTGAATCGCTTAAGCAGGAAGCTTGATCATAAAAAGCCAGTGAGGAATCAGACTGCACTTCTGGAGGTGCTTGAGCAGCGCTGTATCGCAGAAAAGGGGCTGCGGCCAAAAGACTGGTTTACCTCATTCAAAAAGGAAGACAGCAGACCTACCAATTTATTGCCTGAATACAATCCAGAATGGCTGAATGTGAAGCCAAGCCTGATGCGTGTCTCAAGGCAAATTAGACGGGTGGGTGGAGCACGATTATGCTTACACGGACATCCCGGTAGTGGCAAAACAGCCTTTGCTCATTATTTGGCCAAAGAGCTTGATAAACCGCTGATTGCGAAATCAGCAAGCAGTTTGTTAAACCGATTTGTTGGGGGCACTGAAGAAAATCTGGCAGAAATGTTTGCTGAGGCCAGTGATGACGGCGCTGTTTTATTACTGGATGAGGCCGATACTTTCCTGGCTGCAAGAACGGGCCGCGAACTGCCCAGCTGGGAAATCAGCATGGTGAACGAAATGCTGACTCAGATGGATCAGTACCATGGCATTTTTATTGCCACCAGCAATCGATTCGAGACCCTGGATCGCTCAGTGATGCGGCGTTTCGATCTGAAAGTCAGTTTTGACTGGCTGACACCCGTGCAGCTGCAGAAAATTCTTATGACTGTTTTTGAGAAACACGACTGCACTAAAAGCATACCGGATCTCTCTATGAATCTAATCAAACATTTCCAGGTCACGCCTGGCAATATTCAGACCGCCTTACGCCGCTTACAATTACAAGGTCGGCGTGTCACTTTAGACGCTATGCTGCCAGCTCTGGAGGATGAGATGGTGGCACAGCAAAGGGACAAATCTAATCCGATTGGATTTATTCACCCGGGGCATTCTGCGGAGGTTCGGCAAGTTCCAAGCCAGCCAGCTGCCTCAGCAATAGGCTGACAAAAAAACAGCACCATTATTAATCAATAATGGTGCTGTGAATTATTCTATGAAACTAAGATCAAGTGTGGCAGCCTGATTCAATAATGTACACCTTTTGATGCTTGGGTGGCTGCAGAATGCTTGTAACCGGACTTTATCGTCTCCCCTCCAAAGCCAATAAAAAACTCGGGCGCTGCCATGGCAGGATCAGGGATGCGGATTCCTGCTGATATAACGCCAAGCAGTATGCCTGCCTCCAGATAGGGGTAAGTGTTCAGCACGTAAGAGTCCATGTTCATCTGCTGAATGATGCTACCAGGGTCATCCCAGTGCATATACTCTGCCTTGTAGTTTGCAGAGATCCAACTCATGTTACCGAGCTGGCTCGTCCAGAACCCTGCACCGACTGAACTACCAACGCCCCACAGGCTGATTTCATGCCTCTTATCCACCTTAAAATCTGCCGTGGAAATACCGATCGAGCCACTAACCATTAACGAGCCCGGGCTGAACAATTTGAATGCCTGCAAATCAATGTGTGTGAAGTCCTGCAGATGAAAACTCTGACCGGGGCAACCACCTGAGCATCCAGGAATCTTGAAGTCCGTCATTCTTGTTTCCGTGTCATTGGCAGTGGGCAAAAGATATTCATCCCCAAGTTTTGCACCAAAACCGTAGTTCAGCATATAAGCCTTACCGTTTTTCCAAGGCTGACGATAGAGAGGCGTTTGGTAACTGCGGCGGACATGTTGATTTTCTCGCACCAGTAAAGGAGCGTCAGTGATGGTCTGGTACTCTTCAGGACTCTCACGGTGACTCAGTTTGACGGTGTAATTCCCGATTTCGACTGTCTCATCAAAGCTGTTTCCTGAAGCGATTACTTTTCCACGTTGGTTTTCTAAGTTAATGATGAAGTCGTCATCTGAACGACCAAGCTCAAGCGTAAGCTGTCCGTACTTTCTCTCAATCAGAGTGTCGGTAATATAGGCATAGCGTCGCCCTGCTGTTTTTATTTCGTACTCCTTTTTCTGATACTGACTGCTTTCTTCCACAACCAATACAGCAGGCATACCTGAGGAAAGATTAAAAAAAGTTGGCGCTGTTTGAGTGTAGCGGTTCAAGGTGACTGTAGCGTCAGCAGGATGCAGGTGGACAAACACAGTGGTGATTTCAGGGTTTAGAATATCAGCCAGGTCGACCTGCTCAACAAGAAGGCTATCCAATCCCAAACTGGAGTTTGCAAATGCATCCCGATCACCCAGTGCATGTAAAGCAAAGCTGCTGGGGCTGTTGGTTGCTGTTGTATTTCTTGCCTGTACGGCAGACAAAGCCACCGGGGTAGTAATACCATTCTTATCAGTTATAACCGCTTGACCACCCACTGACAGCCAAATACCGGCAATGGGTGCAAAGGTATGCTTGTGTATCAAAGCAACTCTGACCTGATTATTCTCCACATAGGGAAGCGGAAGCATCAGATTGATTGCATCTTGAATCTGCATATTAAAGTATGCTGAGTAACTCAGCCCACCAAAGGAATGCCCAGTAATTCGTTGATCTGCCACTCCTATGCGCTGGGCTTCTTTCAGCCCTCTAATCGCAAATTTTAATTGACGACCAGGATGGAGTTCGTTTTCATCCAGCAGCACCTCAAGATACGCGATCAGTGGTGCTGTACGCTGCAGTTCCTGTCTTAGGCTGACAATGTCCTCTTGGCTGATTCTCACTCGAACGTACCAACCATCCCTGGCCTGTTTACGTTCATCAACGCTGTGTCCGCTTAACTCCACATTACTGAAGCTATGGCTGCTTGCTTCAAACTGGCTGGTGTAGTCAGGCGTTTTACCCTCTTCTTTGATTGCAGTCTGTTGAATGCTGGAAATTTCTGAGCGCACCTGCACAAACACTGTTTGCCCTACTTCACTAAGTGCAGCATCCATGGCTTCCTGTTGCGTTTGTCCAACACCATGTCCAAACTGAAAACCCTTTTCATGTGACACTGCCTGAATGCCCTGCTGCCTCAAAAGCTCAGCGTCGGTCTGAAAGTTTGAAAAAATTGCACAGCCACTCACCTGCACAGCCAGAATCAATATCAGTTTGATTTTTAACAGCCTCATGCTCCAATCCTCTGTCAATATCCATCCCAAACCGCCACCCAGTTTACAACCAGAGCGAGGCTTTAATTAAAAGTCACTGCAGGTGCTATCTCAACAAAGTGGTTAGCATATTGCTATGTGCGATAATGGTGCCAGTTATATCCCGAGTAATGTTGCGGTCGGGATCATACATGCCAATTTTTGTACCTGTGCGATCATGCAGATACTGCTTACCATCTGGCTGTGTTTTGATTCGTCCAATAATAGTGCCAGATCTGTCTTTAAGGATTTGCTCACTCATGTCTGTTCCTTTCGTTTGTGATACCGCAGTTAACCGTTCTGACGGACACTTATATCATGTTTATGCTGCTTCTGGATTCCAGCTGCCCTTTTTGATGGCTCGCGCTCCCTTTACTGAGTGGTTATACAAGTAGATCCAGCTCAGCCCTATACTGGTTTGCCACTTACAGCGGCGGTACAATCCTTGATCAGGGTTTTGTGAATCATGCCCTTCCAAAATATCCAGATCATCCAATACTTTATGATGAATGGCGTATAATTCCACCTCTACACCCTCTGATGGTTCTGCAAGTGCAGCGGGGAAGTAATCCAGATCATAAAGGGTAATGTCAGACAGAGTTTCAACCCCCAAAAACTCTGATGGCTGCAACAAATGATGATTATGGAACCCTTTCTTCAAAGTCCCATAGGCAATAACCAGCTCAATGCTCATGCTTTTCTCCTCATCTTTCTCCATGAAGATTAACATTGACATGCGTCATACACTGTCGCGAAGGCAACCTTTTGCCAAAAACGAGGGGTCCATCTAATCAGGGCGGTCACAAAAGCTCTCAGAGCACATTTGATTCAAGAGCCACTTTATTCATGAGGCTACACTGAGAGATGAATACATTAGATATGTTCTCGTCGTTGTGCTCACCAACCTGGTGCGCTGCCTCTAGGTTGATTAAGGAGTGACCATCTAGATTCTTGCTCTGTAGCAGAATCTTCTCTTGCGTATTGCTCTTCTAACTCACGAAGTAGCTGCACATTCGCGTATAACTCTTGAGTAGTTTCGGGGACATGACAGAACACATCAGATTCAGACTGAAGAGCCTGTTCTCTATCTAAATATTCTTCGTATCGAGCAATCTGCGCCTCAATCAAACGCTCGCTTTCTAGATCTTCAAGGTATTGCTGATGGTATCCCGCCTTATTCATGAGGCATAGCTGAAAAGTGGGCGTGGCTTTGGTATGCTGTTGAAATATAA
This sequence comes from Marinospirillum sp., assembly GCF_014859565.1. The sequence continues at coordinate 5,353 of NZ_JACUUA010000215.1, forward strand.
CGTGTTCCGGCAAGAACGGTTTGTCTC
>NZ_JACUUA010000216.1 GCF_014859565.1 Marinospirillum sp.
CCACCTTTGTTGCCTGGCTAAATGTAATGGCACTGGAGATGGAAGATCCAACCCAAGCTTTTTTGGAGGGTGGTGTGGCGCTGTCACCGGGAGAAGCTTTTGGACAGGCCGGTTTTGTACGCATGAACTTTGGTTGCCCTGCAGATCAACTGCAGCAGACATTACAGCGTATGGCGCAGGTGATTCATCGGCAGGCATCACTAGGCTGGGGTGATCAGCAATTCAAAGCAATGAGTGTTGATCAGGCCATGCAGGGGTTGGCTGATGAACAGGAAGTTTATACAGATGCAGATATCAGTGAGCCTGATCGTAAAATTGAGCCTTAATCACCAGACTCTGTAGCAAAAAACTGCTGCTAAGCTGTTTCCGATTTCTTCATTCTGGATGCTGAACATGACCCTTAGGATCCAATCTCCTGTCCTGACTTTGCAGCAACTAGGCATAGAGCTGTTGCAACCTTTCAGCCTGTCATTAAAGGGCGGCGAAATCTGTTGTATCAGTGGTGCGTCCGGCAGTGGCAAAAGCCGTCTGTTGCGTGCCCTTGCTGATCTGGAGCCACATCAGGGTGATGTATTGCTGGATGGACGCAGCCAGCAGCAGATTCCTGCCCATCTCTGGCGTTTACAAGTGCGGCTGGTGCCGGCAGAAAGTCAGTGGTGGTCAGATGAAGTAGCTGATCATTTTCCTGCTGATTATCACCCGCAGAATTTCACCCCACTGGGGCTGGATCATCAGGCCATGTATTGGCAGGTGAGCCGCCTTTCCAGTGGTGAAAAACAACGCTTGGCGCTGCTGAGAGCACTCTCCTTCCCGCTTAAGGTGTTGCTGCTGGATGAACCCACGGCTAATCTTGATCCTGATTCAACCCTGCAGGTGGAACGCTGGTTGCAACAGCAGATCCATCAGCATCAGTGGCCTGTAGTCTGGGTGGCGCATGATGTAGCCCAGATTCAACGGGTGGCTGATCGGGAACTGGTAATCCGTGATGGTGAAGTCCAGGAGATATTAATTGCAAGTCATTGAACTGCAGTGGTGGCAGTTAGGCCTGGCCGTGCTGATGGTACTGATGCTGGCGTGGTTTTCCCATCAGGCAAGGTTAGGTATCAGTCGCAGTTTGTTGGTGGCAACCCTTCGAACACTGATACAGCTGGCGTTGATTGGGTTGGTGCTGGAGCTGCTGTTTTCAGTGGGCAGCTTGTTGTGGGTGGCTGTGATGGCTCTGGTGATGCTGTTGCTGGCCGGACGCGAAGTGGTGGCGCGGCAGCGACGGCGACTGACTGGCCGCTGGGCTTATGGCATTGGCACCCTGTCGATGTTTGTGTCTTCCTTTTCTGTTGCAATCATCACATTGGTGGTACTGGTTGGCCCTGATCCCTGGTACACCCCTCAGTATGCCATCCCATTGCTGGGTATGTTGCTGGGTAATACCATGACCGGTGTAGCGCTGAGTCTGGATCGCCTGACCGAACAAACCTGGCAGCAGCGACAGATCATCGAAAACCGGTTGATGCTTGGGCAACACTGGTCACAAGCAATAGAACCCATCCGTAGAGAAGCCATGCGTTCAGGTATGATTCCCAGTATTAATGCCATGGCTGCAGCAGGCATCATCAGCTTGCCGGGTATGATGACCGGTCAGATACTGGCCGGTACACCACCGGCACTGGCAGTGAAATACCAGATACTCATCATGTTGATTATTACACTGGGAACCGGTCTGGGATCACTGCTGGCGGTGATCATGGGTAGTCGTCGTTTGTTTGATGAACGCCAGCGACTCAGGCTGGATCGTTTGCAGAGTCCTGTGAACTGAGCGGATGTATAAAACCTTCACGGGTGCGGTTGGCATATTTTACCAGGGCCAGCATCAGTGGAACTTCCACCAGTACACCCACCACTGTAGCCAAAGCAGCACCGGATTGCAGGCCAAACAAGGCAATGGCAGCTGCCACCGCCAGCTCAAAGAAGTTGCTGGCACCAATCATCGCGCCGGGTGCAGCAATGTTATGGGGCACCTTCCAACTTTTTGCCCAGTAGTAGGCCAACAGGAAAATCAGCACCGTCTGGATAATCAGTGGTACAGCAATCAGGCCGATGTGTAGTGGGTTAGCCAGAATCACCTCACCCTGAAAGGCAAACAACAGCACCAGGGTGATGATTAAAGCGACAGGGGTTACCGAGCCAATACGTGGCATAAAAACCTGATCAAACCATGCCTGGCCTTGGTGTTTTATCAGGGTGATACGAGTCAGGTAACCGGCGGCCAATGGAATGACGATGTAAAGCAGCACCGACAGGAAAACGGTATCCCAGGGCACCGGGATATTGGAAATACCCAGCAGCAGCACCACAATCGGTGCAAAGGCAAACAACATGATGATGTCATTTAAAGCCACCTGCACCAGTGTATAAGCGGCATCACCGCGAGTCAGGTAACTCCAGACAAACACCATGGCAGTGCAGGGTGCGGCACCCAGCAGAATGGCACCAGCCAGGTATTCATAAGCCAGAGCTTCGGGAATGAAGGGTTTAAACACCACCAGCAGAAAAAACCAGCTGATGGCAAACATGCTGAAAGGTTTGATCAGCCAGTTGATGGAGGTGGTGATGACCAACCCTTTGGGTTGTTTGCGAACACCAAGAATGGCCGAGAAGTCGATCTGCACCATCATCGGGAAAATCATACCCCAGATCAGGATGGCAACCGGAATCGACACCTGAGCGTATTCATAAGCTGCCAGCGCCTCGGGAATGGCCGGAGCAAACTGTCCCAGCAACACACCAACAATAATTGCCAGTGCCACCCAGACCGATAAAAACCGGCCAAAGATCCCCATGCTCTCGGTGGATGGGTTGGTTGCAGGCTGCTGAATACCCTGAGTCATGTCTTTTCCTGTCTATATCCGTAAGGCGGTTAGGATATGCACGCAAGCGAATATAATCAAGGTGAGACATCTGAATCAGGAATGGTAAGATCAGCCTTAAAGACTTCGCTCCGGATTATGGAAAAAAAAGGATTGCCTGAATGCCCCTGATTGCTCAGAAGGTTTTTAACAAACACCTGAAATCCAAACCACTGCCGGAAGATCACTGGAAGGTGCTGGCTGCCTGGAAGCAGCGAATTGAATCCGGTGATCTGGAAAAACAGACGGAAGTATCTGTACACGCTCCGTTTATGCAGCAGATTCTGGTCAAGGTGCTGGGTTATCAGGCTTTTGGTGAGCAGGATCACTACACCGTGGCACGGGAATACGGCATTGCACGGGGGCAGGTGGATTTTGTACTGGGGCACCTGACCGGCAATAAAAACAAAGATCGGATTGAAGCTGTGCTTGAGGCCAAAGGCGCAAGAACCAGAGATCTGGATGCCATCATGCCAGGTCGGCATATAAGCCCGGTTCAGCAAGTCTGGGGGTATGCACGGGATGCTAAAGGTGCCCAGTGGGTCTTGCTGACCAACTATCTGGAAATCCGCCTGTATCACATTGGTGAAACCTCACTGGTGTACGAGCATTTTGATCTGGCCAGTCTGACTGATCCGCTGGAGTACGCCCGTTTTCAGTGTTGCCTGAATGCTGAAAACCTGTTGAACGGTCGTACGCTGGAATTGCTGCAACAGACTCATCAGGTTGGTAAGGAAATCACCGAGCGGCTTTATGATGATTATAAAAGGCTGCGTGAAACCCTGATTGTCAGCCTGATTGAAGCCAATCCGGACTGGGCGGCGGTCGATCTGGTTGCACCCGCACAGAAGCTGCTGGATCGCATTCTGTTTGTTGCCTTTGCCGAAGATTCCGGTCTGATACCGGAGCACTCCATTGCTCAGGCCTATACCCATGCTGATCCCTACAATCCCCGTCCGGTTTATGAAAACTTCAAAGGGCTGTTTCGTGCCATCGACAAGGGCAACAGCCACCTGAATATCCCCGCCTATAACGGTGGTCTGTTTGCGGATGATCCAGAGCTGGATGCTTTGCAGGTCAGTGACAGCCTGTGCGAAGCCTTCAAGGAACTGGCGGACTATGATTTTGCTTCTGAAGTTTCCGTTACCGTACTGGGGCATATTTTTGAACAGTCCATCGCGGACCTGGAAGAGCTGACCGAACAACTGCAGCAAGGCATACCACTGCAGCGCAAAGACAAGGCCCGCTCGGTATCCGGTAAACGCAAACTGCAAGGGGTGGTTTACACACCAGACAGTATCACCGCATTTATAGTGGAACAGACGCTGGGACAATACCTGCAACAGCAGTTTGACCAGCTGTTGCAGCAGTACGGGCAAATCAAAACGGATGGTGATATTCAGTGGAAGAAGGGTAAACAAACCGAACTGCGTTTCTGGTATGCCTGGCAAGAGGCTTTGCAGAAAACTCGCGTGGTTGACCCGGCCTGTGGTTCCGGCGCTTTTCTGGTGGCGGCTTTTGATTACCTTCACTCAGAATATCAGCGCATCAACGACAAACTCACCGAGCTGACCGGTCAGCCGGGGGTGTTTGATCTCAACAAGGAAATCCTCAATCGCAACCTCTACGGGGTCGATATCAACCCTGAATCCATCGAGATCACCAAACTTTCGTTATGGTTAAAAACAGCAGAGCGTGGCAAGCCCCTTACCAGTCTGGATGCCTGCATCCGGCAGGGTAACAGTCTTGGCTTCAGTTCAGCGGTGCCCGGTTCGGATTTCTGCTGGCAGCAGGCTTTTCCGGAGATTTTTGCGGAGGGCGGGTTTGATCTGGTGCTGGGTAATCCGCCCTATGTGCGACAGGAACGCTTCAGTGCATTAAAGCCCTGGCTGGCCGAGCAGTATCAGGTGTATCACGGCGTGGCAGATCTTTACGCCTACTTCTTTGAGCTGGGATTAAACCTGCTGAAGCCAGATGGTTTACTGGGTTACATAAGCTCATCCACCTTTTTTAAAACCAGCTCCGGCCAGCCCTTGCGGATGTTTCTGAAACAGCAGGCAGGATTCAGCAAGGTGGTGGACTTTGGTGATTTGCAGGTGTTTGAAGGCGTCACCACCTACCCCGCCATTCTGATTCTGCAGAAAACACAGCCCGCTGCCGATCATCGACTGCAGATGCTGTGCCTGAGTGATCAACTGCCGGATAACCTGAACCAGGCGTTTAACCAACAGCATGGACAGATGCCCCAGCAACAGCTGCAGGATGAAGGCTGGCAACTGGAAGATGAAAGCCTGGCAGCGCTCAGATACAAGCTGACCCACGATGCGAAGGGGCAGCCATATCCGACCATCAAGGAGATTTACGGCTCGCCTTATCGAGGTATTTTGACCGGCTTGAATGAAGCTTTTGTGATTGATCAGGCAACACGAGACTTGCTGGTACAGCAAGACCCGGCATCGGC
>NZ_JACUUA010000217.1 GCF_014859565.1 Marinospirillum sp.
AAGCTACTTGAGTAAAGTCCTTGCAGCATAAGGGTTTTCATGCATTTTCCCTGCCGTCGCCTGGAAGCTGCAGTGGGCTACAAGCCAGCCACCTCAATAGAAAAAGGCATGCAGGCTTTTGTGGATTGGTATCAAGTCTATCAAAAATAATTCAAGTAACTTTTATTCAAGTAACTGTTTTGGAGAAGGTTTCCTAATGAAAATGGAAAATGCAAGAATAGCAGTCATTGGCCTGGGTTATGTAGGGCTGCCGCTGGCTGTAGAGTTTGGCAAGCACCGTGAAGTGCTGGGTTTTGATATCAATCAAAAACGCATTGAAGAACTCAAACAAGGGCATGACTTTACCCTGGAAGTGGATGAAGCCAGCCTCAAGTCTGCAACCCATCTAGCCTATACCTGCGAAATTAAAAACCTGGCTGACTACAATGTTTATATCGTTACGGTGCCCACACCGATTGATGAAAGCAACGCACCGGATCTGACGCCACTGCGCAAGGCTTCAGCCATGCTGGCCACGGTCATCAAACCGGGTGATCTGGTCATTTATGAATCTACGGTTTACCCAGGTGCAACAGAAGAAGTTTGTATCCCCGTCATTGAGCAGGGTTCAGGTCTTCAATACAACAAAGACTTCTATGCCGGTTACAGTCCAGAGCGAATCAACCCAGGTGATAAAGTCAACACCCTGACCAAAATTAAAAAAATCACCTCCGGTTCCACACCTGAAATTGCCCAGTTTGTCGATGAACTCTATCGCTCCATCATCACTGCAGGCACCCACCTGGCCAGTAATATTAAGGTCGCTGAAGCCGCCAAGGTGATTGAAAATACCCAGCGCGATCTGAATATCGCCATCATCAACGAATTTGCCAAAATCTTTAACATCCTGAATATCGATACCCAGGAAGTTTTGGAAGCTGCAGGCACCAAGTGGAACTTCCTGCCCTTCAAACCCGGTCTTGTCGGTGGGCATTGCATCAGTGTTGATCCCTACTACCTCACCTACAAAGCGAAAGAAGTGGGTTATCAACCCGAAGTCATTTTGGCAGGAAGACGAATCAATGATGGGATGGGGCAATACACTGCCACGCAACTAGTCAAAGCCGTCAGTCGGAAAAAAATTCACATTGATGAAGCGCGTGTATTGGTGCTGGGTTTCACCTTTAAAGGTGATTGCCCGGATGTGCGCAACACCAAAATCATTGACATGATCAAAGAGTTGGAAAGCTTTAATATGAATGTCGATGTTTTTGATCCCTGGGCAGAACCTGAAGAAGTCGAACACGAATACGGCCTGAAACTGGAAACTGATCTGCTGGAAGGGGTTTATGACGCCATCGTTCTGGCCGTAGACCACTCAGACTTTAAACACTGGGGTGAAGAAAAAATCCGCGCTCTGGGTAAAGAAAAGCATGTGCTCTACGATGTGAAGCACGTACTGGCCAAACACGAATCTGACCTGCGCCTGTAAAAGGATGGACCGACTTTTATGAAAAATTTTGCTCTGATAGGTGCTGCTGGCTACATCGCACCACGCCACATGAAAGCCATCAAAGACCTCGGCCATCACTTAAGTGTTGGCTACGACATCAATGATTCTGTGGGGATCATTGACAGTATTTCCCCGGACAGCGAATTCTTCACCGAATTTGAACGCTTCCAGGAGCATGCCTTTCAGCTCAAACGAGATTCCAACACAGCTCTGGATTATGTCTCTGTCTGCTCACCCAACTACCTGCATGCTGCCCATATAGCTGCAGGTTTGCGTATGGGTTGTGATGTCATCTGTGAAAAGCCTCTGGTACCCACTCCTGAATTGCTCGATGAGCTGGCCCTGGTTGAAAAAGAAACCGGCCAGCGGGTTTACAACATCCTGCAATTACGACACCACGAAGCCATTCTCAAACTGAAAGAAAAAGTCGCCCAGGAAAACCGCAAGGAAAAATATCAGGTTGATCTGACCTACATCACCTCGCGTGGCAAGTGGTACATGGAAAGCTGGAAGGGCGACCCGCGCAAATCCTTTGGTGTAGCCACCAACATCGGTGTGCATTTCTTCGACATGCTGCATTTTATCTTCGGCAAATTGGAAAAGAATGTACTGCATTACGCCGATGACTATCGAGCCAGTGGCTACCTGGAATACGAAAAAGCTCGGGTTCCCTGGTTTTTGTCCATTGATGCCAGCGACCTGCCCGAAGAAGTACAGGGCAAACAAACCACCTTCCGAAACATCAGTTGCGAAGGTGAACAGATCGAATTTTCAGCAGGCTTTACCGATCTGCATACCATCAGTTACCAGGGAATACTGGCAGGAAAAGGCTACGGCATAGAAGATGCCCGCCACTGCATTGAAACCGTCCATCATATTCGCACCGCACAGCCTGAACAGCCTGCTGAAGGCGAAGGCCACCCTTTCCTGAAGAAATTCATTTAATCAATTGACGTGGGAGCTTGCTCCGCAAGCGAAAACTTTATGAGTTACCAAGTTCACGAAACAGCCATCGTAGACGAAGGCGCACAAATCGGTGAAGGCAGCCGTGTCTGGCATTTTGTCCATGTTTGCGGGGGTGCCCAAATCGGTAAAAGCGTTTCCCTGGGCCAAAATGTGTTTGTAGGTAATAAAGTCACCATTGGCGACCACTGTAAAATTCAAAACAACGTCTCCGTGTATGACAATGTTCATCTGGAAGAAGGTGTGTTCTGTGGCCCCAGCATGGTCTTCACCAATGTTTATAACCCCCGCTCACTGATTGAGCGTAAAGATGAATACCGCAACACCCTGGTCAAAAAAGGCGCAACCCTGGGGGCCAACTGCACCATCGTTTGTGGTGTGACCATCGGTGAATACGCCTTCATCGGTGCCGGTGCCGTCATCAACAAAGATGTACCCGCCTATGCCCTGATGGTCGGCGTACCCGCCAAACAAATCGGCTGGATGAGTGAATACGGCGAACAACTGGATTTACCGCTGCAAGGGCAAGCAAGCACTGTTTGTGAACACACAGGCGCAACCTACACCCTCAACGGCAATCAGCTAACCAAAGCCTAACATACATTCAAAACCCTTGTAGGAGCGCACTCCGTGCGTGATTAAACTGGCATGCAATTCATAGACCTAGCCGCACAACAAGCCCGCATAAAAGACAAAATCGACGCAGGCATTCAAAAAGTTCTCGCACACGGCCAATACATCCTCGGCCCTGAAGTCTCCGAACTGGAAGAAAAACTGGCTGCCTTTACCGGTGCCAAATATTGCATCACCTGTGCCAATGGCACCGATGCTTTGCAGATTGCCCAAATGGCACTGGGCATCGGCCCCGGTGATGAAGTCATCACACCCGGCTTTACCTACATCGCCACCGCAGAAACAGTCGCTGTACTGGGTGCCAAACCGGTTTATGTCGATATTGACCCCAAAACCTACAACCTGGACCCTACAAAACTGGAAGCGGCGATTACCCCCAAAACCAAAGCCATTATTCCCGTTTCCCTCTATGGTCAATGTGCAGACTTTGAAGCCATCAACGCCATTGCTGAAAAACACGGCATCCCCGTTATAGAAGATGCCGCACAAAGCTTCGGTGCCAGCTACAAAGGCAAAAAATCCTGCAACCTAACCACCATCGCCTGCACCAGCTTCTTTCCCAGCAAACCCTTAGGTTGCTACGGTGATGGCGGCGCCATCTTCACCAACGATGAAGAACTGGCTAAAATCATGAGACAGATCGCCCGCCATGGACAGGACAAGCGCTACCACCATATCCGAGTAGGCGTAAACAGCCGATTAGACACCTTGCAAGCAGCCATTCTCTTACCCAAACTGGAAATCTTTGCTGAAGAAATCGAACTGCGCAACCAAGTTGCTGCCAACTACACGCAGCTAATCAACAAAGCCTGTACGAACTCACTTGGTGGGAGCTCTCTCCGAGAGCGATCAATAGTGATTCCTGAAATACAACCCCACAACACCTCCGCCTGGGCGCAATACACCATCCGCGTAAAAAACCGCGAAGAACTACAACAAAAGCTCAAGGAAGCGGGCATCCCCACAGCGGTACACTACCCCATACCACTGAACAAACAGCCCGCAGTAGCAGACACCCAAGCACAACTGCCTATAGGGGATGAAGTGGCAGAAGAAGTAATGAGCCTGCCGATGCACCCGTACCTGACAGAGCAGGAACAGCAGCGCGTAGTAGAAAGTCTGTTATCATGAGACAAGTAGATTACAGGAGACAAAAATGTTGATGCTAAAGCTTAAACAGGCGTTTGGCACTGTTAGCCAATCATCAGTGAAACATGCACAGCAAAAAAGCCAGCAAAGAATCAGAACCAAAGTGGTTACTACTCTGTCTCGCGGCAATGTCTCTTTACAGAATGGCCGTTTCCTGACCAAAAAAGATCTTGATGAACGATTGGATAAAGTAGTTAAACACAGCTTCCTATAAAAAATATGGAAATTGATAAAAGTCAACTTGAAAGCCTGCTGTCACTTTTCAGTGAAGCTGAGGCCAAGGTCAAGGAAGCAGAAGAGATAGATGGTGCTATCAGTGTACCTTCCATAAATGAGCTTCGATATGTCGGATATCACCTGACGCGTGCTTTAGCTAATAAAGATCCCCGTGAGGTTGAGCAAGAGCTGACCAAAGCCGCTAATCACGCCCGCCGGGCAATAACAGTCTTCCCGTAACTTCATGATCGCCATTGCTGCTCTCGTTGCAACATTATTGGGTGTGGGGATAGCAGTAGCACAATGGATCCAGTAATGAATGTAGCCCAAACTTACCGCCCTGACATCCAGGGGCTGAGAGCCATTGCGGTACTCGCCGTGATGGCTTTTCATTTTAACCCTACTTGGCTGCCCGGTGGGTTTATCGGCGTTGATGTGTTTTTGGTGATTTCTGGCTTCTTGATCACCAGCATTCTTTTGCACAAAAGAACACAAGCCAATTACAGCCTAACTGCAACCCTGAAATACTTTTACGCCAGTCGTTTCAAGCGCATCGCCCCAGCCTACTTTGTGATGCTAGTGGTCGTTGCGCTCGTCGCTGCTGTACTCTTCCTGCCGCAAGACTTCAACACCTTCAAAAAAGGATTGGAACAAGCCGCCTGGTTCAACAGCAACAACTATTTTGCTGATTTCGGTGATTACTTCGCCCCAGCCAACCATGAACAACCCCTGCTGCACACCTGGTCCTTGGCAGTGGAAATCCAGTTTTACCTGCTGGCACCCCTTATGGTACTCCTGCTGCCAGTTCGCTGGTTGAAGTGGATCTTTGCCAGTTTATTGATTGGGTTAACCGCGATAGCGGAATACCGCCTGCGGATATTGGGTATCGAGCAAGCGACCTACTACAGCCT
>NZ_JACUUA010000218.1 GCF_014859565.1 Marinospirillum sp.
TGGCGCTTTAGCGCTTAGGGCGGGGAGCAGTCACCAAAGCCCGCGCCCTTGGATGACGCGGTCAAGCTTTTCAACCCAGAGGCCTAGCGAGCCTTTCGATCAAATCACCACGATGCAAGGTAGCCGATAATTGCTGCAGCGATATGTCTTGCTCGCCATAAAGTGAAGTAAGCGCGGCTTCCACGTCTTGAACGGATTCATTAAATAAGTGCTCGCTTTGTTCTGTTATAACTTTCTCAATAGCTCGGACAGCTTTAAAGAAAGCCTGCCGCACGGACTATTGGAATTAAAAAATCGCAAAAAAATCCAAAACAGTGCTTGTCGAACCCGTCTTTATGGTTTACGTTTACGTCAAGGTCATAGATGACCGGTTTGATAAGCTCAGAAAGACAGCTGGAATAAAAACAACAGGGCGAAGCCCACAGCAAGAGGATTAACCATGAGCCAGGAGTTCGTGCTGGAAACGCGAGGTCTGACTAAAGAGTTTCGCGGCTTCACCGCTGTTGACTCTGTTGACCTGCAGGTCACTGAGGGGCATATCCACGCCCTGATCGGCCCCAACGGAGCCGGAAAAACCACGGTCTTCAACCTGTTGACCAAATACCTCCCCGTGACACGCGGTGACATTCTGTACCGCGGTAAATCCATTGTTTCCATGAAATCCAACGAGATCGCCCGTCTGGGTCTGGTACGTTCTTTTCAGATTTCTGCAGTGTTCCCTCACATGACGGTACTGGAAAACGTGCGTGTAGCGCTGCAGCGCCCGATGGGTAACTCCTTTCATTTCTGGAAGCACGAAAAGGTGCTGAACCAGCTGAATGATCGTGCCATGGCATTGCTGGAGTCCGTGGGGCTGGAAGAATATGCCGACAACGTGACAGTGGAGCTGCCTTATGGACGCAAGCGGGCTCTGGAGCTAGCCACTACGTTGGCAATGGAACCCACCGTAATGCTGCTGGATGAGCCAACGCAGGGTATGGGTCATGAGGATGTGGATCGAGTGGCTGAACTGATTCGTAAAGCGGCCAAGGGTCGCACCATTCTGATGGTTGAACATAACCTGAGTGTGGTCAGCAAGCTGTGTGACAAGATCACCGTACTGGCGCGTGGCGCGGTACTGGCTGAAGGGGACTATGCAACGGTTTCCGCCAATCCCAAGGTGCGTGAAGCCTACATGGGCAGTGAAGACGCTGAAGTACAGGGGGCGCACTGATGAGCAAGGCGTATGAACAACTGCGGATTATTGACCTGCATTCTTTTTATGGTGAGTCACACATCCTGCACGGGATTGACCTGCACGTAAACCGGGGTGAGCTGGTGACGCTGCTGGGTCGTAATGGTGCCGGTCGCAGTACCACTCTCAAGTCGATCATGAATATGGTGGGGCGTCGTACCGGCTCCATCATGATCAATGGTAACGAAACCATTAATACACCAGCACACCAGATTGCTCGTTTAGGTGTGGGTTATTGCCCGGAAGAGCGGGGCATTTTTGCCAGCCTTAATGTGGAAGAAAACCTGTTGCTGCCACCAACGGTGCGCAGTGGTGGTATGAGTCTGGACGAAATTTATGACATGTTCCCCAATCTCTATGAGCGCCGCAAGAGTGTCGGTACACGTCTCTCGGGTGGTGAACAACAAATGCTGGCGATGGCGCGAATTCTGCGCACTGGTGCCAACATGCTGCTGCTAGACGAAATCACTGAAGGTCTGGCACCGGTGATTGTGCAGAAGCTGGCTGAAGTATTGCTGAAGCTTAAAGAGAAGGGTTTGACCATCCTGCTGGTGGAGCAGAACTTCCGTTTTGCGGCTCCAATTGCTGATCGTCATTACCTGATGGAGCACGGCCAGATTGTTGAAGAAATCAAAAAAGACGAACTGGACAGCAAAAAAGAAATACTGAACACCTATCTGGGTGTGTAACCCGCCTGAGGTGTTGCTGTAAAAGAATATGGATCTGAACAACTAGCGTTTTGCTATTCATGGATGAAAAAAAGAAAACAAAAACAAAAGCCGGCAAGGCAACGGAGAACAACAATGAAAATGATGAAAACCGCATTAACTGCCGCTATTGCAACTGCCATGACTGCAGGTGCTGCTCACGCGCAGATTTCTGATAACGAATTACGCATTGGTTATCTGGCTGATATGTCCGGCACTTATCGTGATCTGGCAGGCCCCAATGGTCTGGAAGCGCTGCGTATGGCGGTGGAAGATTTTGGTGGCAAGGTCAAAGGCAAAAATATTCGTATTCTGAGTGCTGATGACCGTAACAGCCCTGACGTTTCTTCCAGCACCGTGCGTCAGTGGATCGAGCGTGACAAGGTGGACATGGTACAGGGTCTGGTCGCTTCTTCTGTCACCATTGCAGCCACCCGCGTCATGAACGGCACCGACACTCTGGGTCTGGTGAACGGTTCTGCTGCATCCAGCATCACTAACGAACATTGCACCCCTAACCACATCCACTGGACTTATGACACCTATCCATTGGCCAACGGTACTGCCGCAGCGGTTGTGGCTGAGGGTGGCAAAAACTGGTTCATGCTGACGGCGGATTATGCCTTTGGTCATGCTCTGGAAAATGACGTTAGAAATGTTGTGGAAGCCAACGGCGGTAAGGTTGTAAACACCGTGCGCCATCCACTGGCCACCAATGATTTCTCCTCTTATGTACTGCAGGCTCAAGCCTCTGGTGCCCAGGTGGTTGGTCTGGCCAATGCTGGTGCGGATACAGTGAACTCCATCATCACCGCTGGTGAGTTTGGTCTGGCTCAAGCGGGTCAAACTGTTGCGGCTCTGTTGCTGTTCCTCAACGACGTACACGCCCTGGGCGTACAAACTGCTCAAGGCATTCAGCTGACCACCGGCTGGTACTGGGATATGGATGCTGATGCTCGTGCCTGGGCTGATCGCTTTTACCAACGCACCAATGCCCGTCCATCCATGGTTCAGGCCGGTATCTACTCCAGTACCATGCACTATCTGCGTGCTGTAGAAGCAACGGGTAGCGATAAGGCTTCTGTGGTTCGTGCAGAAATGGCAAAACATAAGATCAATGACATGTTTGCCAAGGGTGGTTACATCCGCGAAGACGGCCGTATGGTGCACGACATGTACCTGGCTCAGGTAAAAACGCCTGCCGAGTCTAAAAACGAATGGGATCTTTACAAAATTGTTCGCACCATTCCGGGTGATGAGGCCTTCCGTCCTCTGTCCCAGAGCGCTTGCCCGATGGTGAAGAAGTAATACCTATTGATTGGCGGGGTCGTTCCTGACCCTGCTTTACAAAGAATTCTGTATGAGGATGGTACGCAGATGACCATGATATTTGGAGTGCCTGCAGCCGCATTTTTCGGTCAGCTGCTGCTGGGTCTGATCAACGGCGCTTTTTATGCTCTCCTGAGCCTGGGGCTGGCCATCATTTTTGGTTTGCTCAAAATCATCAACTTTGCCCATGGTGCCCAATACATGCTGGGTGCATTTGCAGCCTATCTACTGCTGGACTGGCTGGGTATCAACTACTGGGCGGCATTATTTTTGGCGCCACTGATTGTGGGTGCACTGGGTATGCTGACTGAGCGCTTTCTACTGCGTCGTATTGCCCATGTTGATCATATTTATGGTCTGTTGCTGACCTTTGGTCTGGCGTTGATCATCCAGGGTCTGTTCACCAATTGGTTCGGTGTGTCCGGTAGCCGTTATGCGGTACCTGAAGCCTTGCGAGGCGGTACCAATCTGGGCTTTATGTTCCTGCCTTACTACCGCGCCTGGGTGGTGGTCATTGCGCTGCTGGTGTGTATCAGCGTGTGGTTCATGATTGAAAAAACCAAACTGGGTGGTTACCTGCGTGCGGGTACTGAAAACCCGGCATTAATGCAGGCTTTTGGTATCAACGTCCCCTTGCTGGTGACACTGACCTACGGTTTTGGTGTGGCTCTGGCGGCTTTTGCCGGGGTATTAGCTGCTCCCATTTACTCTGTTGCACCGGGTATGGGTGCCAATATTCTGATTGTGGTGTTTGCGGTGGTGGTGATCGGCGGCATGGGCTCCATACTGGGAGCTGTGTTGACGGGTCTTGGTATGGGTATTATTGAGGGTTTGACCAAGGTGTATTACCCCGAAGCATCCAATACCGTGATTTTTCTGGTAATGATTCTTGTGCTGCTGCTGCGTCCAGCAGGGCTATTTGGTAAGGAGGCTTGATCATGGCTGCAACTGAAACAGTAAAAGCCAGGGCCAGTGTTGCGCTGGAGTCAAAAAAAGCTGCAGATCGTCGTAAACTGATGGTGTACGGTGTGTTGCTGGCGATTGCTCTGGTGGCTCCTTTTGTGGCCTACCCTGTGTTTCTGATGAAAGTACTATGTTTTGCACTCTTTGCCTGTGCATTTAACCTGCTGCTGGGTTATGCCGGTCTGTTGTCCTTCGGTCATGCGGCTTTTCTGGCTACCGGCGGTTACTACACCGGTTACATGCTGAGTCAGCATTCACTGACGCCCGAATTAGGCATCTTGGTGGGCACTGCAGCGGCCACAATACTGGGAGTGTTTTTTGGCCTGCTGTCGATCCGTCGTCAGGGTATTTATTTTGCCATGATTACCCTGGCGCTGGCGCAGATGGTGTTTTTCTTCTACCTGCAGTCAGATTTTACCGGTGGTGAAGATGGCATGCACGGCATTCCCCGTGGTTATCTGTTCGGATTTATTGATCTGACCAACAACCTGGCAATGTACTACTTCGTGCTGGCAGTGTTCCTGTTTGGTTTCCTGCTGATTCAACGCACCATCCACTCTCCTTTTGGTCAGGTATTAAAAGCCATACGTGAGAATGAACCACGCGCCACCTCACTGGGTTATAACGTGGATGCTTATAAACTGGTGGCTTTTGTACTCTCGGCAGCGCTAGCCGGTCTAGCCGGTTCGACCAAAACGGTGGTGTTCCAGCTGGCTTCACTGACTGATGCCCACTGGCACATGTCCGGTGAAGTGATCCTGATGACCCTGGTGGGTGGTGTGGGTACGCTGGTTGGTCCGCTGATCGGTGCTGCTTTTGTAGTGACCGTTGAACATCAGCTGGCACAAAGTGCCATGGGTGACTGGGTTAACGTGATTCTGGGTCTCATCTTTGTGGTCTGTGTACTGGTGTTCCGAGCCGGTATTGTGGGTGAAATCCAGAAGTTTGCCAAAAAGAACTTTAAATAAAGCAATTTTCCTCGTCTGTCTGTTCACTCTGTGGGTCACGTCTCTGTGCCCTTGCTTGACCCACCAGGTAACTGGTGGGTCTTTTTTT
>NZ_JACUUA010000219.1 GCF_014859565.1 Marinospirillum sp.
ATTACTGTCATGAAGGTTAATTTGTTACACTTCAACGAATATCAACTTATTTCCACCCAGTAAGGCTCAGTGAACCGTATGACTCCATCAACATCTTCTTCCTGTCTGAACAAGCGACAAAAGATCATTCAGGCTGCATCTGAAGCCTTTCTGCAAAATGGTTACCAGAATGCCAGCATGGAAAATATTGCGGCTCTGGCAGGTGTTGCCAAACAAACACTCTATAACCACTTTGGCAACAAAGATGCCTTGTTTGTTGCTGTTGTGGATCGGATGTGTGCCTGTGAAGACGAGCAGATGCGCTCCACTGCCATCAGCAGCAAAAATGTCGAAGAGGTATTACAGCAATATGCCGTGCGCAAACTTGCAGATCTGACTTCGATAGAAAATACGTCCATGTTCCGCATGATGATTGCAGAGGCAATACGTTTTCCAGATCTTGGTGAAATGTTCTTCCGTGAAGGGCTGGAAAAAGACCGGCAGCTGCTGGTTGACTTTCTTACCCGCCAGAAACAGGCCGGCCACCTGAATATCGATGATCCGGAAATGGCTGCCCTGTTTTTTCAGGGCGCCTTGAATGCTTATTTCCGTCCCAAGTTCATCATGACCGGCAGAGCCTCCAGCAAGGAGGAGATACAGAAATACGGAGATTACTGTATCGAAAAATTCCTCATGTTATACCGGGTCACCCCATAAATCGTGCTCATCCGCATCCGTGACCCGCACTTGTAAGCGCTGCCCCGGCTTCAGGTGTGTGGCACCCAGCAGATAAATCTGACCGTCAATTTCCGGCGCATCGGCCTGAGTGCGGGCTGCTGCGCCATCTTCGCCCACCTCGTCCACCAACACTTCCAGGGTTGTACCAATTTTGCGTTGCAGTTTAGCTGCACTGATCTGAGCCTGTTTTTCCATAAACCTTGCCAAACGCTCCTCTTTCACTTCTTCCGGCACGGCACCAGGCAGGGCATTGGCACTGGCACCTTCAACGGGTGAATAGGTAAAACAACCCACCCGATCCAGCTGAGCTTCATCAAGGAAATCCAGCAGGTATTCAAACTGGGATTCAGTTTCACCGGGGAAACCAACAATAAAGGTTGAACGCAAGGTGATATCCGGACAGATATTCCGCCAGCTGTGAATCCGTTCCAGTGTTTTTTCACTGGCTGCAGGGCGTTTCATGGCACGCAGTACATCTGGATGGGCATGCTGGAAGGGAATATCCAGATAAGGAAGAATCAAACCTTCAGCCATCAAGGGGGTGATGTCGTCCACATGCGGATAGGGATATACATAATGCAGGCGTACCCAACTGCCCAGCTGCCCCAGCTCCTGACAGAGCTCTTTCATGCGAGTCTTGACCGGACGCCCCTGATGAAAACCAGTGCGGTATTTCAGATCCAGCCCATAAGCGCTGGTATCCTGAGAAACCACCAGCAGCTCCTGCACGCCGGACTTCACCAGACGTTCTGCTTCATCCAGCACTTCCCCAATGGGTCGGGATACCAGATCACCACGCAGTGAAGGAATAATACAAAAACTGCAGCGGTGGTTACAGCCTTCAGAAATCTTCAGATATGAATAATGACGTGGTGTCAGCTTGATGCCTTGAGGCGGCAGCAGATCAACATAGGGATCATGATTTTTGGACGGTGGCAGGTGCTGATGCACCGCATTAACCACCTGTTCATACTGCTGCGGCCCGGTAACGGCCAGCACCTGTGGATGCAGCTCACGGATGTGTGCTTCATCAACACCCATACAGCCAGTCACAATCACCTTGCCGTTTTCATGCAGAGCTTCACCAATAGCTTCCAGAGATTCAGCCTTGGCTGCATCAATAAAACCACAGGTGTTCACCACCACCAGATCAGCATCCTCATAACTGGACACCAGATCATAACCCTCCCCGCGCAGTTGGGTCAGAATACGCTCTGAGTCAACAAGCGCCTTGGGGCAACCGAGGCTGATAAAACCGACTTTGGGATTGGATACTGCTGGATTGGAGCTGGAGGACATGAATGATTACACTGTAGTGGGTGAACAAGTGGACAATTCTACCTTTTAACCGCAGCAGGCAACAGCCTCTTCTGATATTCTGATTTTATATAAAAGCCTGAGCCAAAAGGTGGAACAAAAGTGACTCGAGTACTGATTGTTGATGATCATGAACTGGTAAGAACCGGTATTGAGAGGGTTTTGGCAGATACCGAAGGTATTGAGGTGGTTGGTCAAGCCTGTGATGGTGAAAAAGCTATAACCATGGCGCGAGATCTGGCACCAGACATCGTACTGATGGATGTCAAAATGCCCGGCATTGGTGGTGTAGAAGCCACCCGCAAAATCACCCGCAGCAACCCGGACGTTTATGTGATTGGATTAACCGCCAGTGGTGACAACACCTTTGTGCAACGCCTGCTGCAAGCCGGTGCACGTGGTTATCTGACCAAGGGTACCAGTTTTGAGGAGGTAGTGCGTGCGATACGCCTGGTTGCCTCTGGTCAGCATTATGTTGATCCTACGCTGGCTAGTGGTTTGCTGGTTCGCGATCCACAAAACAGCAGCAATCCCTTTGATCAGCTGTCGGATCGTGAAATGCAGGTAACACTGATGATTGTGAACTGTCAAAAGGTACAAGAAATTGCCGACAGCCTGTTTGTCAGCCCCAGAACCGTCAACACCTACCGTTACCGGATTTTTGAAAAGCTGGGTGTGCGTAATGATGTTGAGCTGACACATCTGGCCATGCGCCATAAACTGGTTGATGTTACTGATTAACCACAGGTTATTGTCACTGAATCGAGAAACCGGCTGTGTCTGCATCTCCTGTATCAACTTTTGACTCCAAAGCCTTCTTGCAACAGGCCACCCAGGCACCGGGCATTTATCAGATGTTTGCTGCCGACGGAAAAATCCTTTACGTCGGCAAAGCCCGCAATCTGAAAAACCGGTTATCCAGCTATTTTCGCAGCTCCGGGTTAACGCTCAAAACTCAGGCACTGGTCAGCAGAATTGCCAGTGTTGAAGTCACCATTACCCGCACAGAAACCGAAGCCCTGTTGCTGGAACAGAATTTGATCAAGGCTTTAAAACCGCCGTTTAACATTTTGCTGCGTGATGACAAATCCTACCCTTTTTTGCATTTCTCGGATCATGCCTGGCCTGCGCTGAGTATCAAACGAACACGCCATCAACGTGGACCAGGACAATGGTTTGGCCCCTACCCCAGTGCCAGCGTGGTGCGAGAAACCCTGCAACTGCTTTATCGGGTATTTCAGCTACGCCAGTGTGATGACACCACTTTCAGTAATCGCAGCCGCCCTTGTCTGCAGTATCAGATCAAACGCTGCTCAGCACCCTGTACCGGTGAAATCACTGCAGAAGCCTATGCTGATGATTTACATCACGCCAAACTACTGCTGGAAGGAAAAAGCCAGCAGGTCACAGACTCACTCGCGGCCAAAATGGATGCTGCAGCAGCCGAGCTGAATTTTGAGCAGGCGGGATATTACCGGGATCAGATCCAGCAGTTACGACAGCTGCAATTACGCCAGGATGTAGATACCGGCATGGGTGACGCTGATATCTTTGCCCTTGCCACCGCTGAAGGTTATTGCTGCATTAGTTTGTTACAAGTGCGCGAAGGACGTTTGATCAGCACACGCCACTTCAATTTTGAAAATCCGCTGGATGCCAGTGAAGAATCCACATTAACCGCCTTTGTTGCCCAGTATTATCTGGCACGCACCTCGTTGCCGCCGGCATCAGAAATATTATTAAGCCACGAACTCGAAGATACCGACCTGTTGCAACAGGCTTTGAGTGAGCGTTTTGGCTTCAAATCAAGACTGGCACATCAGCTACGCAGTCAGCGTGCCCGCTGGCTGGATCTGGCAACAACCAATGCTGAACAACAGTTATCTGGTTTTCGCAGCAAAAGTGATCAGCAGCAACAACGCATTACGGCATTACAAGCTGCACTGGGGTTGGAACAGCCCATCCAGCGTATGGAGTGTTTTGATATCAGCCACAGCCAGGGTGAAGCCACTGTGGCTTCCTGTGTTGTGTTTGATGAACAGGGTCCGCGCAAACAGGATTATCGCCGTTTTAACATTGAAGGTGTAACAGGTGGTGATGATTATGCCGCCATGGCTCAGGCCTTGCAGCGGCGCTACCGGCGTGTACAGTCCGGTGAGTTCACTGCACCCGATCTGTTGTTGGTAGATGGTGGCAAAGGCCAGTTAAATGCTGCCAGAGGCATTCTGGCCGAGCTAGGGTTAAGTGGCATTCTGCTACTTGGGGTGGCCAAGGGAACCACTCGTAAAGCCGGTCTGGAAACCCTGTTTCTGGAAACCACGGATCAACAGCTGGTGTTACCGGGGCACTCCCCTGCCCTGCATCTGATCCAACAGATTCGTGATGAAGCTCACCGCTTTGCTATTACCGGACATCGCCAGCGGCGGGATAAAATTCGCAAGAACTCTACACTTGAAGACATCCCTGGCATCGGCCCCAAACGCCGCCAGGCCTTGTTACGGCACTTTGGTGGACGCAAGGCCATTGCTGAAGCTGGCATAGAGGATCTGTGTCGTGTCGACGGTATAAATCGTGCGCTGGCAGAAGAAATTCATGCTACCCTTCACATCCATTAATTAACGCTCTGAAAGCTAAGATAAAACCTATGAACTTCCCAACTTTTCTGACACTGCTACGTATCCTGGTCATTCCTTTGCTGGTGGTTATTTATTACCTGCCGCTACAAAGCAAATACCTGATCTGCGCCTTTTTATTCGGTGCTGCAGCTTTAACAGACTGGCTGGATGGTTATCTGGCACGTCGCTGGAACCAGATGACACCTTTTGGTGCCTTTCTCGACCCGGTGGCCGATAAACTGATTGTTGCCGTGGCGCTAGGTGTATTGATCGAAGCTCATGCCAGCTGGCTGATGACCTTACCGGCACTGGTGATCATCGGGCGTGAAATTGTGATCTCGGCGTTAAGAGAGTGGATGGCAGAAATCGGCAAGAGTGCCAGTGTAGCAGTAAGCTGGGTGGGTAAGGTCAAAACCACCTTTCAGATGATTTCTATTTTTATGCTGCTGTTGGTGCCGCCCGGCCACTGGATCGCCTGGTTAGGGTTGTTCATTCTTTATCTCTCAGCCTTGCTGACACTCTGGTCGATGATCAGTTACCTGCGTGCAGCCATGCCGCACCTTCTGCCATCACCGGATCAGCAAAAAAGGTGACTGCTCCCCGCCCTAAGCGCTAAAGCGCCA
>NZ_JACUUA010000026.1 GCF_014859565.1 Marinospirillum sp.
CCTGCAGTAAAAAACGCTTACGGCGAGCACCGCTGGTATCCACCCCCTGCAGCAGTTACAGCGCCTTCCAGACCCGTGTACACCAGCTTGCCCATCTGCTGACGACTCAGGGTGTTCAGGCCGGTGATGTGGTCGCGGTGCTGGACTGGGATAGCCACCGTTATCTGGAATGTTTTTTTGCCATTCCGATGATTGGCGCAGTCTTACACACGGTGAACGTGCGACTGGCACCGGAACAGATCCTCTACACCATGGATCATGCTGAAGACGTGTTTGTATTAAGCCATCAGGAGTTTCTGCCACTGCTGGAGCCGCTGGCGGCAAAACTACCCCACATCAAGGGTTATCTCTTGTGTCAGGATGCGCCGGAACAGGTGCAGACCTCTTTGCCACTGGTTGGTGAATACGAAAGCCTGCTGGCACAACAGCCGCAGCAGTATGATTTTCCATCCTTTGATGAAAATGCCGTTGCCACGCTGTTTTACACCACCGGCACCACCGGTAATCCCAAGGGGGTGTTTTTTACTCATCGACAACTGGTACTGCACACCCTAGGTGAAGCCAATATCCTGCAGGCCCCCGGTTTTGAATTACTGAACCGTGACAAGGTGTACATGCCCATCACCCCGATGTTTCATGTTCATGCCTGGGGCATTCCCTACACGGCGACCCTGATGGGCTGCACCCAGGTTTATCCGGGTCGTTATGAACCGGAAATGCTGGTCAAGTTACTGGTGAAAGAGAAGGTCGATTTTTCACACTGTGTTCCTACACTGCTGAACATGGTGGTGGCCGCTGATGCCATCAGCTCCGGCAAGGTAAAACTACAAGGCTGGAAAGTTCTGGTGGGCGGTAGTGCCTTGCCGCAAGGTCTTGCCAGCAAAGCCTGGGATCTAGGTATTGATACCCGCACCGCTTATGGCATGTCAGAAACCTGCCCACTGCTGACTGCTGCGGTATTACCCAAAGACATTAATGACGCGGATTTTGATACCCAACTACCGTGGCGCTGCAAAACCGGCGTTGCTGTGCCATTTGTGGATCTGCAGGTGGTAGATGAATCCGGCCAGCCGCTGCCACAGGATGGTGAAAGTGTTGGTGAAGTCAGGGTGCGTGCACCTTGGCTGACTCAGGCTTATTACAAGGAAGAAACCCGCAGTGAAGAGTTGTGGCAGGATGGATGGCTGCATACCGGTGATGTCGCCACCCTTGATGAACGGGGTTTTCTGCAAATCCGTGACCGCATCAAGGATGTGATCAAAACAGGTGGAGAATGGCTCTCCTCGCTGGAGCTGGAAAACCTGATCAGCCAATTCCCCGGCATTGCCGAAGTGGCTGTTGTGGGTGTGGCAGACCCCCAGTGGGGAGAACGCCCTGCGGCTCTTGTTGTGGCAACAGATCCATCCAACCCACCGGAAGCCGCTGCCATTCAGGCTCATTTACAGCAGTTTGTGGATACAGGCAAGATCAACAAATGGGCGATTCCAGAAAAAATCCTGCTGGTGGATCAAATCCCCAAAACCAGCGTCGGCAAACTTAATAAAAAGTTGATTCGCCAGGAACTGGTCTAGCAAATTCCGCGTAAACCCTCGCCCAATCGGGCGGGGAGCAGTCACCTCCCCTCCAGCACCACAAAGGCCAGCGCCATATCCCGTTCATCACTAATGGAGAGGTGAATGCACTTCACGCCCAGTTCAGCAGCCAATTCCGCAGCCTTGCCGGTTAGTTGCATCAGGGGTTTGCCCAGTGGGTCATTGCTGACCTCCATCTGTTGCCAGCTCAGGCCAGCGCGTAACCCAGTACCCAGGGCTTTAAGCAGCGCTTCCTTGGCGGCAAAACGTTTGGCAAGGTAAGCAGCGGGGTTGCCCGCTGCCTGCATCGCATCCTGCTCAGCGGGGGTCAGCAGCCGCTGGGTGATCGCTGCACCACGTCGTTGCAGGAGTGCTTCAAAGCGCTCGATTCTGGCCAGATCCGTGCCAATTCCTAACAACATCAGTCGCGGAAGTTGATGTACTGCAGCGGCATTTCGAGTTCCGCCCCTCGCAGCAGTGCCATCACCTGTTGCAGATCATCACGCTTTTTGCCGGTCACACGCACCTGATCTCCCTGAATCTGTGCCTGCACCTTGATTTTTGAATCCTTGATCATTTTTACAATCTTTTTAGCCAGCTCGGTTTCAATACCTTCCCGCAGTTTAATTGGCATTCTGGCTGTTTTATTGGCTTCTTCCACCTTGCCTTCTTCCAGGCAGCTGATATCAATACCCTTGCGTACCAGTTCAGCCTGCAGAATCTCCAGCATTTGTTTAACCTGAAACTCAGCCTCGGCATGAAGCACCACTTCGTTTTTGCCGGACTGCTCAAAGCGGGCATTCACTCCTTTAAAGTCAAAACGGTTACCCACCAGACGATTGGCCTGATCAATGGCATTGGTGACCTGGTGTTTGTCCAGTTCGGAAACTACATCAAAAGAAGGCATACAGAACTCCCGGATGTTATAAACAGGAAAAATATGCGGGATATTATACCCTCGCAACCCAGTGATCGGATAAAATCTTGCATCAAAGTTTCAGTGGCGTTAAGGTGCCCGGCTTGATCTTTCTGGAGTGACCATGACGCAGCGTAGCTGGTACGTAATTCAGTGCAAGGCCAAGGAATCCTTTCGCGCCGCTGAGAATTTGCAGAATCAGGGGTTCGAGATTTTCCACCCTTTCATACAGGTTGAAAAGATCCGACAAAACAAGCTAACCCTGGTGGATGAACCGCTGTTTCCTTATTACCTGTTTATTCACTTAAGTGATGTGACAGACAACTGGAGACCCATCCGCTCCACCCGTGGAGTGTTAAAGCTGGTCACCTTTGGCATGAAGCCGGTTAAAGTTGAGGAAGAGCTGATAGAGCAGCTCAGACAACGCATTCAGCCGGAACCGCAGAATTATCTGAAAGCCGGTGATCAGGTATTGATTGATGATGGTCCGTTTAAGGGACTCAAAGCCATTTTTACCAGCAAAAAAGGCGAGGATCGCGTTATCCTGCTGCTGAACTTGTTGCAACAGCAGCAGCGACTGGAAGTACCCGTTACTGCGGTTCGCCCTGTTTGATCAAATCATAAAGTCGCTGATGTTCCACCAGCTCCAATTTTAAAGAGCGAGCGGCTTTTAGCAGGGTGCCGGTGATGTAATCAATTTCAGTGGCACGACCTGCCTCCACATCCTGCAGCATGGATGACCGATTGGCAGCGGTGGCCAGAATCACCTGCTCAATGCGATAAGCCAGTCCACCTTCCGGCTCACTGATACCCAGACGTTTAAACACCTGCAGAATTTCCTGACAGAGTGCATCCACCAGGGGTTTAAAGTCCCGTCCTGCCAAAGCACCATTCTGCACCCGATGCACCGCAGTTAATGGGTTAATCACGGCATTCACTGCCAGCTTGTGCCAGAGCACTGGGCGTATGGGTTCTGCCACTTCGGCATCCAGTCCGGCCACGGTTAAACGATTCACCCAACTGGCTGCCGCCTGCTGATCCGCACCGCTCCAACGACCCAGCAGTGTTTTGCCCTTACCAGCATGAACCACCGCAGCGGATGACTCCAGATAAGCACCCTCTGTAACACTGGCTGCCAATAACGTCTGAGTTGGTTTAAGCAGATCGGCCACCTGCGCTTGACTGCCCAGCCCGTTTTGCAGCATCAACACCTGGGCATCATCCTGCAAATAGGCACACCATTCTTTTAGTGCTTCAACAGCTTGTCCTGCTTTGGTGGTCAGAATCAGATGCTGGATACTAAGCCCTTCATGGGGCTGACTGATTACCCGCATAAAAACCCGTTTAGACAGGGCTGCTTCCCCTTCTCGCAGCGTGACACCCAACCCCAGTGCACTGGCCTGTTTTGGTTTGACCAACAGAGTCATAGGTCGA
Organism: Marinospirillum sp.; assembly: GCF_014859565.1. Next base: position 3,922 of record NZ_JACUUA010000026.1, read on the forward strand.
CCGGTACGTGCCAGTCGAGTGGCATATAACAAACCCAGTGCACCGGCACCCAGAACACAAGTTATCTGCGGTTCCATCATTTTCCAAGCTCCTGTCTTGCCTTGATCAAGGCCTTGTACCATTCCCGTTTGGGTGCTACGACCACGGCAGGCCGCAGGCTTAAAAAGCTGACTGGGTTGTTGGTGTTGCTTGCCTCATAATTGGATAACATATCCAGCATTTGTGGTCTTGCACCATAAGCATCAATCAGAAAATCACGCGCTTCTTCCGTCAGATCCACCCGATAGTGTTTAACCAGTGCCACTGCCAACCGCTCAGCAGCATGGCGCATATCCTGTTGTACTTCACGTGCCATGGCGGCACCCAGCGCGGCTTTTTCTGCCGCACTCATATCCGGTTCCAGTCCACCCAGGTAGGTAGCATTGGTGGCATTTAACCCTCGTTGAATGGCCGGTCGTGACAACTGGATATGAGGCTCCAGTGCCAGTGCCACTTCAACTGCCAGCTGCCTTGCACCTTCCAAAGTCAACGGGCGAGAACGACCATCCCGGCGGGTAAAAAAACGCCGACCGCGTTTTTCCATCTGCTCACCCTGCAGGTAAGCCACCAGATGCTGACAAACCGCAACCTTCTGTTCATCACTGAGTGAGACCACTTTTTCAAGAATACGCAGACCACTGCGACCCGGCCCCAGGCGCAGCTGGCTGGCAAAATCACCAAACCGTTCAGCCAGTTCATTCCATGCATCCGAGGCGTGTAACAAGCTGGCATGTGCCTTACCCAACTGCTGATAACCCTGACGAGCCGCTTTATAAAGGTTCAGGGATTTGCCCAGTACATCAGCCTTGGTGCGCAAGGGTGTCAGGCTGGGCAGTGTTCTGTAACGAGACTGGCGTGCCAGCTGTAATACCTCACCAGCCAATTGATCCATGATTTCTTCTATCCGCTGAATCAGTTCCTGAGCCGAAAGGCCGTTGGGTAACTGCTCATGAGTGGCTTCATCGGTTTCTACCAGAAACCCTGCCAAAGCGCGCATCCGGTTGCCACCACTGGCTTGGGCAATCCGGTAATGACTGCGGCATTCTTCCAGTTCATCCAGTGCCTGAGCCAGCTTCCATTGACCGGAATAACTGAAAATCAACATGGGGATTTCCCGCCCGTTGATCAGCTCAAACACCAGAATCAGCATTTCTTCAACATCCTGCAGTGTCATCAACAGCAGGTTGTCTTCTTCAATGGCTGCCAGTACCCGCTCGATAAAAAATTCATCACGCGGAACCCCTTTTTCCAGTTGGGGAGCTTCACCACTAAAGCGTTCACGCAACACACTGGCTGCTTCGGGTGAAACTTCATTCAGCCACTGCAAGGCGCCTTCAATTCGTTCACGGTGCTGGCGGTTAAGATCCCTGACACGGGAATAAAGACCGGCACGGCGATAAGTCTCGATCCGCCCAAGGATTTTTGACAACTCACCATCACCAGTCAGCTCCTGTGCAGCAAAAGCTACCCCATCAGGGGTTAATTCAATACGCCGTAACAATTGCAACGCGGCTTCTCGCTGGCGGGCTTCTTCTTCAAAACTTTCCACTATCAGATCACGCACCGCCAGAATCAGATCAGCCAGTTTGTCGATGGCTTCACTGACATCCTGCTGTGCCTGCTCCTTAACGTGACCCCGGGTCATGTCATAAACCACCTTGGCAAGAAAGGCGATCAGACCGGACAAGACCGTAAAGAAGAAGAAGTAAACCAGTGTCTGCATCGGTGGTGGTTTGCCGTAAGCCAGAAAAAAACCACCATACAAACCCAGCAAGGTGACCGGCCCAGCAGTCCACATGATGCTGAGCAGGTTACGCATCCAGTGCACACGATGCACCACCCGACTGATGCGTTCGATCTGCTCATTCCCTTCACGATCCAGCGAAACACGGGCACGGTGATTGGCTCTGTCCTTGTTTTTTCTGTTCAGGAAAAACCAGCGGATCATGGATCAACCCCCTTGTGCCCATCTGCCTCTTTACGTTCATCTACAACCGGAAAATAACGCATCAGCACCCACAAGAGTGGTAAACCGAACAAGGCAATAATGGCCGTGAGTACAAAAAACACCGCCCAGTCACCATCCAGACTGTCCACCATCCAACCACTGGATGCCGAAAGCCAGATTCTTGCCAGATTACCCAGTGAGGCCAGCAGTGCATACTGAGTTGCAGTGTAGGCAGAATTACAAAGGCTGGACAGGTAGGCCACAAAAGCTACCGTCACCAAACCGGTGGTGAAGTTATCCGAGGCCAGTGCCACCACAAACACCAGTGAAGACTGGCCGGAAACCGCCAGCCAGGAATAAGTCAGATTAGTTGCTGCTGTTGCCAGCCCGGAGACAAACAACGCCTTAAGCAGACCAATACGTGCCACCAGCACACCACCCAGCAGCACTCCAAGAATATTGGCACCCAGACCATACACCTTGGCAACTTCGGCTATTTCGATCAGTGAAAAACCCAGCTCGCGGTAAAATACACCGGACATACGCCCCAGCAGGGCATCACCCAGTTTAAAGATAAAAACAAATGCCAGTATCCAGATCCAGCCACGACGGCGGGTGAACTCAACAAAAGGTGCTAACAGGCTGACATAAATCCAGCCCAGAGCACGCCTCAGATGCACCGGAAGCTCTTTCCAGCGCTCCAGATGTGCCAGTGCCCGTGACTCTTCAGCCAGGGTTTCAGCAGTAGGTGGACAGTTGGGTTCCGGGCTCATCAGCACCGCCAGCATACCAATCAATAATCCGGCAGCCAGCACCATATAAGCCACATTCCAGCCGAAATACTGCGCCAGATATAAACCACCAGCAGCACCCACCAGTGTACCGCCCAAATGCCAGCCCCAGATCGCAGCGGCGGAACCGGCACCGTATTGATGAGGCTGCAATACTTCAATGCGATAAGCATCAATCACAATATCCTGGGTGGCCGACATAAAGGTCACAAACAACACCGCCAGCGCCACCATCAGCAGGTTTTTTTCTGGATTGGTCAGGGACAACAGCAGAATGGCAAGAATCAACAGGCTCTGGGTAAACAGTGCCCAGCCGCGCCGCCGACCAAAACGGGCAGAAAACCAGGGTAGTTGCAAACGATCCACCAGTGGTGCCCAGAGAAAATTGATGGCATAAGGGGTAGCCGCCAGTGCAAACAGACCAATTTCTGTACGGCTAACCCCCACATCACGTAACCAGATCGACAGGTTGGAAAACACCAGTGGTGCAGGCAAGCCGCTGGAAAAACCCAGCACCAGCAGTGTTAACATGCGTCGATCCCGATAGGGAGCAAACCAGAGCGCAAGACGTTGCTGCAAGGAGGTCAGGGCCTGGCTTTTCAGCATGGCTGAACAGCACTCTGCATCAGCATTTTCATTTCCCTTACTGCCTCAGCCAAACCGGTAAAAACTGCACGGGCAATAATGGCATGACCAATATTCAGCTCGTTGATCCCCGGTATCGCAGCAATAGCCTGGACATTGTGATAATGCAGACCATGCCCGGCATTCACAATCAGCCCTTTTTGCAAGGCATAAGCCACAGCCTGCTGAATGCGTTGTAATTCCGCCGCCTGCAACTCAGGATCTTCAGCATCAGCATAAGCACCAGTGTGCAACTCAATGGCGGGAGCACCTGCAGCAGCAGCAGCATCAATCTGTTGTGGATCAGCATCAATAAACAGGGATACCTCTGAGCCTATGGCAGCCAGACGCTGGCAGGCGGCGGTGATTTTTTCCGACTGCCCGGCCACGTCCAATCCGCCTTCTGTGGTCAGTTCTTCGCGCCGTTCCGGCACCAGACAAACATGCTCAGCCCGCAACTCTGTGGCGTAATCCAGCATAAAATCCGTGACGGCCATTTCAAAGTTCATGCGGGTTTGCAGCACTTGTTTGATCAGTACCACATCCCGCTCCTGAATATGGCGGCGGTCTTCACGCAGATGCAGGGTGATACCATCAGCTCCGGCCTGTTCTGCCAACTGGGCAGCCAGTACCGGATCTGGGTAACGGGTGCCTCTGGCCTGACGCAGGGTGGCAATGTGGTCGATATTCACTCCAAGCAAAAGGCGGCTCATTCAAGGCTCCAGTCAGATTTTTACACTTAGGTTAGGGATGGTTTTTTCATCTGCAGAAACAATTGCCGACTCTGCAGGGGTTTGTTGCCCAGTAAAGGGGTCAGCAGGCTGCGCGTCAAGACTTTTGCTGCCTGTCTGGTCGACTTTTCGCGCCAGTCATCTGCGGCAATCGCCAGCAGGCTGGCACCGGTCAGTCCGGATTGGTTGTTGTGGTTGCTGCAAGGCAAAAAACCCTGCTGCGGCAACCAGTGATACTCGCAGTTTGCCACCAGTGTTTGCCCCTGGGTATCCAGAAACTCCGGTGCCTGTCCAAGCTGTTCCAGCAGGCTGAGTTCAAAACGCCTGAGTGCCGGTTCACGTTGTTCAACATCCTTGAGTAATTCCAGCAGCAGGGAATAATCACGAAACAAGGCAGGACAGGGCAGACCCGGTAATAACAGGCGGCAGAGCAGCTCATTAGCATAGAGTGCGCACACCAGCGCCTCACCTTGTAACCAGTGAGGTGCCGAAGTGGCTTCAAGTCCCGTCAGGGTTTTTAATTCGTGCTGTCCGGTTAATTGGATCAGCAGTGGGGTGTGGGGTTGCAACAAGGCACGATAGCGGCTTTTGCGGCTGCGTACACCACGCACCAGTGCATCCACCCGACCGTCTTCCAGCGTCAGCAGCCAAGCCAGTGCACTGGTTTCCCGGTAAGGCCGGGAATGCAGCAGCCAGGCGGGCTGAAATTCACTGGCCCGGGACATACGGCTCAATCCAGTCCGGTGTAACCCAGACTTTTCAGGGCACGGTCATCATCCGACCAGTTGCTTTTGACCTTAACCCAGAGGTTTAACATCACCTTGGTTTCAAAGGCTTTTTCCATATCCAGCCGGGCATCACGACCAATCAGTTTGATTTGATTACCCTTCTCACCAATGATGATTTTTTTCTGGCCTTCACGTTCGACCAGTATCAGTGCATGAATGTGGAGTATTGCACCTTCTTGCTTGAACTTTTCGATCTCAACTGTGGTGGAATAAGGCAGTTCTTCACCCAGCTGGCGCATGATTTTTTCACGCACCAGTTCCGCCGCCAGAAAACGTGAGCTGCGATCAGTGACCTGATCTTCGGGGTAAAAGTGAGCCCCTTCCGGCAGACGCCTCTCTGCTTCCTGCACCAGCTGATCAACCTGTGTGCCGTTCAGTGCTGAAATCGGGATGATCTGATCAAAACTGCGTTTTTTGCTGATTTCTTCAATAAACGGCAGCAGTGAATTTTTATCTTCCAGCCAGTCCACCTTGTTGATCGCCAGAATCACCGGACACTTCACATACTGCAGGCGATCCAGCACCAGATCATCTTCCGGCATCCATTTGGTACGGTCGATCAGGAAAATCACCACATCCACATCACGCAGTGCCTGACTGGCAGCATCATTCATATAACGGTTGATGGCTTTGTCACGAGTGCCTTCCGCCAGATGCATACCGGGGGTGTCCACATAAATGGATTGCACATCACCTTCGGTACGGATTCCCAGAATCTGATGGCGGGTGGTCTGGGGTTTTTTGCAGGTGATGCTGATCTTCTGCCCGAGAATACGATTTAACAGGGTGGATTTACCCACGTTAGGACGACCCACCAATGCAATATAACCGCTACGTGTCTGACTCATTTAACCTCCAGCGCCTGCAGGGCTTTTTCAGCGGCTTCCTGCTCGGCAAAACGACGACTGGAGCCAATGCCCAGTGGTCGGTAATCCAGCTGTTCAATCACGCATTCAACAGTAAAGACTTGTGCGTGGGCTTCACCTTCCACATGAATCACTTCATAACGTGGCAGAGGTTGCTGGCGTGACTGCAAAAATTCCTGCAGGCGGGTTTTAGGATCTTTCTGGGTATCACTCAGTGTCATGGCATCCAGTCGTGGCTCAAACCAGCCCAGCACTCGTTCACGCACTACATCCATACCAGCATCCAGATAAATGGCACCAATCACGGCTTCCAGAGCATCGGCCAGAATGGATTCACGCCGGTAACCACCACTTTTTAATTCACCGGAACCCAGCCGCAGGTAATCACCCAGTTTAAATTCACGCGCCACTTCAGCCAGGGTTGCACCCTTGACCTGGCGGGCACGCAAACGTGACAGCTCACCTTCACGCGCCTGCGGAAACCGGTGATAAAGGTCTTCCGCAATCAGGAAGTTAACAATCGAATCGCCCAGAAACTCCAGGCGCTCATTATTTTTATTGCCGTGGCTACGATGGGTCAGCGCCAGTTCCAGCAACTCGGGTTTATTAAATTGATGACCTATGGCTTGGATCAAGGGTGCCAGATTTTGCTTCACTCAATACTCACTTAATTTTTCGGACATCACTGAAGCGCGGCAGACTCAACATGCTAGGCCAGTGCATCCATACTGCAACTGCCTTGCCCACCAGAGTGGTCTCTGGAACAAAGCCCATAACCAGCGGTGCACCACGCTGGTTCTCATAACCGGGAATAATCAGACAGCCAGTTTCATTGTGAGGCTGTCCCTGACACCAGAAGCGGCTGTCATTGCTATGGTCACGATTATCACCCATCACAAAATAATAACCGTCCGGTACGGTAATTTCCGGGAAATCAAAACTGCGGGCAGGATAGTTGTACACCTCATGGCTAACCTGATTCAGCTCTTCCTGATACAACCACTCACTCGGTGCATCCACTGGATACTTTTCCAGCAGCTCACGCTGAATCGGTTCCCCATTGATATACAACACCTTATCGATATAGGCAATCCGGTCACCGGCCACACCGATCACCCGCTTGATGTAGTTCAAACGCTCATCCAGTGGATAACGAAACACCATCACATCACCGGCCTGTGGATCATTCACTGCGAAAATTCGTGTATTGGTCACTGGCAGACGTACCCCGTAGGTGTACTTGTTAACCAGTATAAAATCACCGATTTTTAAGGTTGGCAGCATGGAACCAGAAGGAATCTGGAAGGGTTCATACAAAAACGAACGCAGCACCAGCACCAGAGCCAATACCGGGAAGAACGAGTTGGAATACTCCACCACCACACCCGGTTTGGTTTCGCCAAAGGTGCTCCGCGAGCGTCTTTTTTTCAGAACCAGCCGATCCAGTAACCAGACAGCTCCAGTGATCAGGGTTGCCAATACAAGTAGCAGCGAGAAATCCAGATGCATTGTTTATTTGTTCCTAGTTATCAACCTGCAACACAGCAAGGAAAGCATCCTGCGGGATTTCCACACGACCTACCTGCTTCATGCGCTTTTTACCGGCTTTTTGTTTTTCGAGCAGTTTTTTCTTACGGGTGGCATCACCACCATAACACTTCGCCAGCACGTTTTTGCGCAGTGCCTTGACGGTGGAGCGGGCAATAATCTGTCCACCCAGTGCCGCCTGAATGGCCACGTCAAACATCTGACGTGGGATCAGTTCTTTCATTTTCTCAACCAGCGCCCGGCCTTTGTTCGGTGCCAGATCACGATGCACGATCAATGCCAGTGCATCCACCTTTTCACCATTAATCAGAATATCCAGACGCGCCAGACTGGCGGTTTCAAAACGATCAAAGCTGTACTCCAGTGAAGCAAAACCTCTTGAAGCCGATTTCAGGCGATCGAAGAAATCCAGTACCACTTCCGCCATCGGAATGTCATAAATCAGCTGCACCTGACTACCCAGATACAACATATCCCGCTGCATACCGCGTTTTTCTGTACACAGGGTAATCACCGCACCCACCATGTCCTGAGGTGTAAGAATGGTGCAGCGGGCAATAGGTTCACGCATTTCGGCAACAGCGGATGGATCAGGCATGCGGGTGGGATTATCCACCTGCAGCAGATCACCATTTTTCATTACCACCTGATAACTCACCGTTGGAGCCGTAGTCAGCAGGTCAAGATTGTATTCCCGCTCCAGTCGCTCCTGAATGATCTCCATGTGTAACATACCCAGGAAACCGCAACGGAAACCAAAACCCAGGGCTTCCGAGCTGTCAGGCTCAAAAAACAGTGAAGCATCATTCAGTGACAACTTGTCCAGTGCATCACGGAAATCTTCAAAGTCATCGGATGAAACCGGGAACAGACCGGCATACACCTGAGGTTTGACCTTTTTAAAACCGGGTAAACGCTCAACATCCGGTGTTTTGGCATGAGTGACGGTATCACCCACTGGTGCACCATGGATTTCTTTAATGCCGGATACCAGATAACCCACTTCACCGGCACGCAGACAACCGGTTTCGACCCGCTTGGGTGTAAAAATCCCCACACCGTTGGCATCCCACTGCTTACCCGTGGACTTGATCAGGATTTTATCGCCCTTTTTCAGGGTGCCGTTCTTGATGCGAACCAGCGACACTACTCCCAGATAATTATCAAACCAGGAGTCAACAATCAGTGCCTGCAAGGGTGCATCTACATCCCCTTCCGGTGGCGGAATCTGGGTGACCAGTCGCTCCAGCACTTCCTGAATACCCAGGCCACTCTTGGCAGAACAACGCACGGCATCCGTGGCATCAATACCAATAATTTCTTCAATCTCTTTGGCCACTTTTTCCGGATCAGCCTGCGGCAGATCCATCTTGTTCAGCACCGGAACCACTTCCAGGCCTTGCTCAATGGCGGTGTAGCAGTTGGCAACAGACTGGGCTTCCACACCCTGACCGGCATCCACTACCAGCAGCGCACCTTCACAGGCGGCCAGTGAACGGGATACTTCATAAGAAAAATCCACGTGACCGGGAGTATCAATAAAGTTCAGCTGATACACCTTACCAGACTGAGCGGTGTAGTTGAGCGTGACACTCTGCGCCTTGATGGTGATCCCGCGCTCACGCTCCAGATCCATGGAATCCAGAACCTGTTCTTTCATTTCCCGGTCGCTTAATCCTTCACAAAACTGGATAAAACGGTCAGCCAGGGTGGATTTACCATGATCGATATGGGCGATGATGGAGAAATTGCGGATATGCTCAAGTTGACTCACGTTTACCTGCATCAAGATTCTGTCAGAAAAACATTAAAGGTACTGCAGCCGAAAAATCCGCCTGCAGTACCCGAAAAAAGTGCGGCAAAGTCTACCTGATTCAACGCAGCAAAGGAATGTCGGATGCAGTGCTCATCACTCCGGAATACGCACTGCAATAAACTGGGAGTTGCCACGGCGCACCAGACGCAGAGCTACTGACTGGTTGGCCGGAAGCTTTTGCACCAGCGTTGCAAACTGGGCGGGAGTTTTGATGCTCTCACCACCCAGCGATACCAGCACATCACCCTGACGTATACCGGCCAGAGCCGCCGCACCATCACGCCGCGCTTCCACCACATGCACGCCTGACTCTACTGACCAGCGCTCTTTTAGAGCTGCCGGCAGAATCTCAACCCGCAATCCAAGACGATCAACACTGGCAGGTTCTGCTGCAGGTTGTTCAGTCCGGCTGACCCGTGGTTCATCCGGGCGTTCACCGACCGCCACGTGCAGGGTACGGTGTTTGCCATCCCGCAGAATCAGAAACCGTGCTTTTTCACCCGGACGGATACGACCCACGGCAGGCGGCAAATCAGAAGAACTGTCAATGGCCTGCTTGTTCACTTCCAGAATAATATCACCAGTTTTGATGCCACCTCTGGCACCTGCACCCTGCGGATCCACATTGGCAATTAACGCACCCTGGGGTTTATCCAGACCAAAGGATTCTGCCAGATCACGACTGACATCCTGTATGGCAACACCCAACCAGCCACGACTGACACGCCCCTGCTCTTTTAACTGGTCAGCCACATCCAGCGCCACCTGCATGGGAATGGCAAAAGACAAACCCATAAAACCACCGGAGCGGGTGTAAATCTGTGAGTTGATCCCCACCACCTCACCCTTCAGGTTAAACAAGGGGCCACCGGAGTTGCCGGGATTAATGGCTACATCGGTCTGAATAAAAGGCACATAGGTTTCGTTGGGCAAAGCCCGCCCCTTGGCACTGACAATACCGGCTGTCACTGAGTGATCAAAACCAAAGGGGGAACCAATAGCGAGCACCCACTCACCTACTTTTAATGCATCAGAGTTGCCAATCTTGACCACTGGCAAGCCTTTGGCATCCACCTTTAATAACGCCATATCACTGGATGTGTCAGTGCCAATCACTTCCGCAATCAGTTCACGACGATCACTCAGGCGCACGATCACTTCATCCGCATTTTCAACCACATGGTTATTGGTGAGGATGTAACCGTCTTCGGAGATGATAAAACCGGAACCCAGTGACTGACGCTTCTGTTGTTGTTCAGGAAAAGGAGTCTGCCCTTCAGGCATTTCACCAAAAAAATGGCGGAAAATTTCCGGAATTTCACCGGGAGGAGCCAGGCCACGAGCCGAGCGCCGCTGTACCGTCTGAGTGGTACTGATATTAACCACCGCCGGAGCAGCCTCTTCAACCAGCTGAGTGAAATCCGGCAGTGCTCTTGCCTGCACAGAAAGGCTGGTTAGCAGTAAAAGAATAGTCAGTAACAAGTACTGCAAAAAAAATATCGGTCTTAACATGCATTCAGCTCCAGTTCAGTCATTCTCTGACAAGGATAGTCATTCCAGCTTTTGCACTAACTCTGGGCAGGATTTCTGTGCCAACCTGGAGGCCAGCAGTAATCCTGAAAATAAACCAGCCAGTGCACTAGCGGCTAGCAGTAATGCAGAAGTAAAACCCAGCCATTCAGCCAGCAAGGCTGATAACAACAATCCCAGCAAAGGCAATACAAATTGTAATACAGCAGCGCGATTTAACTCACCAGCATCCATGGCAACCAGCACCCGATCACCCGGTTGCAGCAGCAGCTGGGTACTCAGACGCATCAGCGGAGAGCGACGAGAAAACCAGCGCGACAAAATACCCTGCCCACAACCACCGGACAGGCTACAGGAACCACAACCCATGGTGGCACAGGCACGCAGATCCACCTGAGCGCCGACCACTGCAACCACTTCAGCTTCCTGAGTGACTCGGTTCATCTATGGCTCCAATGATTTTCAACGGGGTGAGTTAACCTGTTGTACTGCCTGCGGACTCAGCAATGGCAGATAGGTATCTTTTTCTGCTTCACAGGGTTGCAACCGACTATTGTCAGCAGAAAAGTTCACCACAGAAAAACCGGAGAAGATTCGTGGTGGCTGTGTAGAAAAGCTTGAAGAATAACTGACCGGCATCGTTAATGGCTGGATACTTTCCGGTTGTGCTGCCACAAATACCGGAGCGGTAGCGCCGGGTTCATTGCCGGTGTTAAAGATCTGCACGCCGGTGATCACCAGCAGGGCTACAGATGCCGCCAGAGCAGAGCCACGGAACCACTGTCCACGATCCAGGCGTTTTTCAGAAGTAGGCTCAGAGACTGCTGGTGCAGCTGCCACAGCATAACCACTGGTTGCTTCTTTCTGAAAAAAACCGAGATCACTGGCAGCACCGGCATCGGTGTAAACCTGCTCGTCTTGCTCCAGTCGCTCCATAATGGCAGCGGATATATCCATCTGCGCCACCTGCGGGTGTTTCAGGCTACGCAATTCACCTCGTAGAATGCCCTGTGCCAGATGATAACGTCGCCACTTTTCACTCAGTTCCTGGCTGACTTCAGAAGATGCCTGCATGGCATTCAGCAAGCGAGGCAATTCCAAATCATCACCAGCGCCATCCATCACGGACGAAAGAGACTGGTGCAGTTTTTCTGTCATGCCGCTTTACCTCATCATTCAAAAAAAAGGGTTGTTCAGGTTCTACCTAGACCATCATCCACTGATTTGGTTTTATCACTGAGCAGATTTTTTATGATTATTTCCAGACCCATTAGTCTACTGTTTCAGGGTGATCCAGCAGCGGTGCCATGGCACGGTCAATGGCTTCACGGGCACGAAAAATCCTGGAACGTACGGTGCCCACCGGACACTGCATCACTTCAGCAATTTCTTCATAACTCAGACCTTCAAACTCACGCAGGCTGATGGCTGTTTTTAAGTCATCCGGCAGACGATCAATGGTGGAAAAAATCCGCTCCTCCAACTCGTCACGCATCAGATTGGCCTCCGGCGTGTCGTCATCCTTCATATGCACCGACAAACCGTAGTTTTCCGCATCTTCAATTTCAACATCAGAACCGGGCGGCCTGCGGCCTCTGGAGACCAGATGGTTTTTGGCTGTGTTAATGGCAATTCGATACATCCAGGTATAAAAGGCACTTTCTGCACGAAAGTTACCCAGCGCACGGTAGGCCTTGATAAAAGCTTCCTGCGCCACATCCTGCATTTCGTGATGATCCTGCACATAACGCCCAACCAGCGCAATGATCTTGTGCTGGTATTTCTTCACCAGAAGGTCAAAGGCTCGTTTATCACCCTTCTGAACACGTTCGACCAATCTCTGGTCTGTTTCCCTCGCGCTAGTCATTCAGGAACTCCACCTCATTCCGCAAAAACCTTCCAAAAGGATCTAGACTTGCCAGACAGGTCAAAAGCCCTATACCTTAGCATGACTGGTGCTTTCCCAAGAAGTCTGGAAGCAGTTGTATAATACAGGGTTTTAATAAGGAACATCCATTCATGCCCCACCGTCTCTCTTTTGATGTTGTTGTCATCGGCAGTGGTGCTGCAGGTATGACTGCTGCGCTGCACCTGGCCACTGCTCACCGTGTCGCCCTGCTCAGCAAGGCAGGACTGGGGCAAGGTTCCACACGCTGGGCACAAGGTGGTATTGCTACAGTGGTTGATCCGGAAGACTCACTGGAAGCCCATGTTGAGGACACCCTGATTGCCGGGGCAGGCCTGTGCCATAAAGATACAGTGGAGCAGGTGGTAGCAGAAAGCCGCAAAAGCATTCAATGGCTGATTGGGCAGGGTGTACCTTTTACACCGGCAGAAAGCCACAACAGCCTGATTCAGAGCTGCGACTCCAACCCCCTGCCTTTTCACCTGACCCGTGAAGGGGGACATAGCCACCGTCGCATTCTTCATGCTGACGATGCCACCGGATTGGCAATCACCGAAACGCTGGCCGCCCGTGTTCACGCCAATCCCAATATCAGTATCTTTGAAAACCATGTGGCGGTGGATCTGATCACCCGCCACAAGCTGGGTTTACCTCAGCAGGCTTGTGTGGGGGTGTATGTACTGGATAACACCAGCAGCCGGGTGCATGCTTTTGCCACCAGAAGTGTGATCCTTGCCACCGGCGGCGCCAGCAAGGTTTATCTTTATACCTCCAATCCTGATGGCAGCTCCGGCGATGGCATTGCCATGGCCTGGCGTGCTGGCTGTTCCGTTGCCAACATGGAGTTTAACCAGTTTCATCCCACCTGCCTTTACCATCCTAAAGCCAAGAGTTTTCTGATCAGTGAAGCCCTGCGAGGTGAAGGTGCCCGCCTGACCCTGCCGGATGGGCAACCCTTTATGCATCGTTTTGATGCACGTTGTGAACTGGCACCCAGGGATGTAGTGGCACGCGCCATTGACCATGAAATGAAACGCCTGGGTCTGGATCATGTGTATCTGGACATGACCCACAAGGACGCTGACTTTATCCGCAGCCACTTCCCCACCATCTATCAGCGCTGCCTGGAATTCGGCATCGACATGACCCGTGAACCGCTGCCGGTGGTGCCTGCCGCACATTACACCTGCGGCGGTATTCTGGTGGATCATCAGGGGCGCACCGAAATCCCTGGGCTTTATGCCATTGGTGAATGTGCCTTCACTGGATTGCACGGTGCCAATCGTATGGCCAGTAACTCACTGCTGGAATGTGTGGTGTATGGACGACTGGCCGCAGAAGACCTGTTGATCGAGCTGCAAAAGATCGGGGAACCACCGGAGCTGCCCATCTGGGATGAAAGCCAGGTCACTGATTCGGATGAGGATGTAGTCATCAGCCATAACTGGGACGAGATACGCCGTTTTATGTGGGACTATGTCGGGATTGTCCGTACCGATAAACGTCTGGAACGTGCTTTGCACCGCATCAAGCTGTTGCAGTCAGAAATCCACGATTATTATTCCAACTATCGCATCAGCAACGATCTGCTGGAACTGCGTAATCTTGCCACCGTGGCTGATCTGATCATTCGTTCTGCACTGCTGCGTAAAGAAAGCCGTGGCCTGCATTACACTCTGGATTACCCAAAAACAGCAGAGGAAGCACGGGACACCCTGCTGCGACCGGATCGCTGGTAAGGCTCTCCTTGAAAATCTATCGCCAGCTGCTCAGGCCGGTGCGTAACTGGTGATGCTCTTCAGCGGATACTGCATCTGGCCACAACAACCAGGGTGGCACCAAAAACCCTGGTCGCCGGAACACCAGCCACCAGCGACTGCGCCAGAGCAAGGGTGGTGAAAGTTTGATAGAACTTCCCTGCCGGGTAGTGAGCCAAACCTCATCCGTTTCCAGCTCCAATGTCACAGGGGCCTGTGCGCCAAAAGCATAACGCCAGTGCCACCAGCCATGCAGTGCCAGCGGCAGAACCAGCAGCCGAATTAACAACTGTGGATGCAGCAGGCACCCGAGCATCAACCCGCTATACACCAGCAGCAGACAGCTACGCCCGCGGTCAGAGGCCTTTATACTGATCGATACTGCCGTTTTCTGCATGGTCAATAATCAACTGCACGATTGGCTGCAGAGAAGGGTCTGTCGCGGGTTCACGGCGCATCAGCCAGGTAAAAAGATCCTGATCTTCTTCAGTGATCAGCCGCTGGTAATCCGCCTTGAGACTGTCATCCAACTGGGCATAACAGGCATCCAGAAAAGGGATCAACAGCAGATCCAGCTCCCACATACCCCGGCGGCTGTGCCAGTAAAGGCGATTACGCTCAGGGGTGGGCTGGGGTTCAGCTACATCTACAGAAGGGTTTGAATCAGTCATGGGGGTCTCAACAATCATGTATTCACGGATAAACAGGCAAGCGGCAAGTCTAAGCGTAAACTCTCAGCAAACCAAATACTTCTGCGACCTTAAGCTAAGCACTTGTTTGCAAGCCGATTATTGTGTATTAAACAAAAGGCAACTATGCTAGGCGGATAGAATAAAACTGTCACCTAGATACCTCTTGAGCACCAGCACCCAAACTCGGAGTGAAAGGCATGACTAAGTCAGAGCTGATAGAACAGATCGCGATGAAGAAAACCGACCTGAGCATCAAACAGATTGAATACGCAGTAAAACTGCTGCTCGATCATATGACTGATACTCTGGCCACTGGTGGACGCGTAGAAATCAGAGGATTCGGCAGTTTTTCTCTGCATTTTCGTGAACCTCGACGCGGACGTAATCCCAAAACGGGTGACAGTGTGCAGTTGGAAGGCAAATACGTTCCCCACTTCAAACCCGGCAAGGAACTGCGGGATCAGGTCAATATTGCAGCATCCTGATCATCGTCTGCAGCACCGACCCACCGATCCGAGGTATAGCTGATATACCTTGAGGACTGGTATGCAATTATTCAAATCACTACTCACTTTTTTACTGGTACTGGCGCTGCTGGTACTGGGTATCTGGTTCACCCTGCGCAACCAGCATCCTGTGCCGCTGGATTTACTGTTTATCCAGTTGCCGGAAAACAGCATGGCTTTATGGCTGATACTCAGCCTGATTTGTGGTGTGTTGCTGGGTTGTCTGCTGATGTTGCCCTGGCTGACCCGCTGCAAAACCCACAACCTGCAAGTGGAACGCCAGTTGAAGCACCAGAAAGAAGAGCTGCACAAGCTGCGTACCCTGACGCTGAAAATACCGGATTAACGCCACACTCAGGACAATTGACCAACTCCCATGCAACTGGAAATCCTGCTATTTGTTCTGCTCTTTCTTGCACTGGCTGCTGGCTGGTGGCTGGGACGGCGCGAACGACGCAGGCGCAGCCCGCCTCCTGGCACCACCGGAGAATTAAGCCGAGATTATTTTGTTGGTCTGAATTACCTGCTGAATGAACAACCGGATGAAGCCATTGAAACCTTCATCAAGGCACTGGAAGTTAACTCCGACACCATAGAAACCCATATTGCCCTCGGTAATCTTTTCCGTAGTCGCGGGGAATCGGATCGTGCCGTTAAAGTGCATCAGAACCTGTTTGCCCGCCCCAGCCTGAGCAAAGAACAAGCCGCAAGGGTACAGTTAGAGCTGGCGCGCGATTTTATGGCCGCAGGCCTGCTGGATCGTGCTGAGCGGCTGCTCAGTGAGCTGACTGGCAGCAACACCCCCACCAGCCAGGCCAGCCAACTGCTGCTGGTGGATTTGTATGAGCGCGAAAAAGAATGGCAGAAGGCCATCCATGCCATTTCGCCAGCCATGCTGCGAGAAAACCCCCGCCTGAAAAAAGCCGCCGCCCATTATGCCTGTGAGCTGGCCAGTAAATTACTGAGCAAAAGCAACTTTGCTGCTGCGCGTAAACAACTCAAACAGGCTGGAGCTTTTGATCAGGCCTGCATCCGCGCCACCCTGTTGATGGCGCAACTGGAATTACAAAGTGGCAGCGCCAAGGCCGCCATCCGTATCCTGCTGCGCATTCCTGATCAGGACCCAGCTTATATCCCAGTCATGTTACAAACGCTGGTGGATGCTTATCAGCGACTGGATGAACCGGTTGAACTAGCTGCCACGCTGGATAAACTGCTGCTCAACCACCAGTACACCTCTATCCTGATCCATCTGGCAGAAAACCTGCGCAGCAGAAACCTGCACCAACAGGCACTAGACAAGGTTGGCCATTACATGCGCCACCAGGTTTCACTCAAGGGTGTGGATTACCTGATTGATCTGTATTTGCAGAACGCTGCAGGTGATGAACGCGCCCACCTGCTGACCCTGAAAAACCTTACCTATCAGCTGCTGGAACAAAAACCGGAACACCAGTGCAGCAATTGTGGTTTTCAAAGCCAGCAGCTGTACTGGCAATGCCCCAAGTGCCGCGACTGGGGCAGTGTTAAACCGATTATTGGGGTAGAAGGCGAGTAATATCCCTGAGCGCCTGTCCAGGATCAGCCGCCTGACTGATTGGACGCCCAATCACCAGATGAGTACTGCCCGCAGCCAGCGCAGCCTCCGGTGTCATGATACGCCGCTGATCCCCTGCATCACTGTTTGCCGGACGAATACCGGGAGTCACCTTCAGAAAATCTGCACCCAACTGACCCTGCAACAGCGCTGCTTCCTGAGCGGAACACACCACACCATGCAAACCGGCGTCACGGGTTAATTGCGCCAGATGCAACACCTGCTCCTGCAAAGGACGCTCCACACCCGTTTCACGCAGATCTTCAGCGGTCATACTGGTTAGTACCGTTACTGCAATCAAACGGGTATCCAGGCGATTATTTTCCAGCACCTCGCGAGCGGCCTCCATCATGCGCCGTCCACCACTGGCATGGACATTCACCATCCACACCCCCTGATCTGCAGCAGCCAGCACCGCCTGAGCACAGGTGTTCGGAATATCGTGGTATTTCAGATCCAGAAACACCTCAAATCCGCGTTGATGCAGTTGTTTCAGTATCTCCGGGCCACAACGGGTAAACAGCTCCTTGCCGACCTTAACACGGCAAAGACTGGCATCCAGTTGATCCGCCAGAGCCAAAGCCTGATCAGCAGAAGGTACATCAAGCGCAACAATTACAGGGTTCACCGGCTTCTCCATCTGTTTTTTTGGTTAAAAAATATTATATCAGTGCAGTTTATTTGAGTCTTATCAACTCTTGCCTGTTTATTGCCTTTTGCAAAAACAAAAATACTACGGCGGGTCTAGATTTGAAGCATCGACCACAGGGGTCGATGTTCAACTATATGGGGATCATGGATATGCAAGGAATTAAACACAAAATCCCGACGCTGATCATGTTATTACTGCTCTTGTCTGGATTGAACGCCACAGCTATTGCCAGCAGCATGAGTGAATCTACGCAGGCAGTTGCACAGCAGGCATCACAACGGATCAATATCAACCACGCCAGTGCTGAACAGCTTGCTGCTCTGCCGGGTATCGGTCCAGTCAAGGCTGATGCCATCATTACATTGCGTGAACAGAAAGGTGGTTTCACCAGCAGCAGTGAACTACAGGAGGTTCGTGGTATCGGTTCAGCTACCGTGACAAGGCTGGAACCGCTGATCAGCTTTTAACAACTAAATACAGATGACAAAAAGCCCGCAACTGCGGGCTTTTTGCATGGGTGCTTTCTGCAGAAACAGGCAGAATCAGATGCGCAGGGCACCATCACACTCAACCACACGGCCGGAAAAATAGTCGTTCTCAACAATGTAACGGACGGTGTGAGCAATTTCGTCTGGCAGACCCAGACGCTTCAGCGGGATACCGGCACAGATTTTAGCCAGCACTTCTTCCGGCATGGCAGAAACCATGTCCGTGGCAATAAAGCCCGGAGCAATAGCACCAGTACGGATACCATAACGGGACAACTCTTTAGCCCAGGCCACAGTCATTGCTACCACACCCGCTTTAGCAGCAGCATAGTTGGTCTGACCCATGTTACCGGCACGAGAGATGGAAGAGATATTAATGATGACACCCTTGCTACCCAGCTTGATCATCTGAGCGGCAGCTTCGCGACCACACAGGAACACACCAGTCAGATTCACATCCATCACCTGTTGCCATTGGGTCAGCGTCATCTTGCCAGTCACTTCACCGTCTTTGGCTTTGACCAGCAGACCATCGCGAGTGATACCGGCGTTGTTTACCACAACGTCCAGCGCACCAAAATCCTTGACGATCTGTTCAAAAGTGCTTTCAACTACAGCTTCATCAGCAACGTTGGCCAGATAATAATGACCTTCACCACCGGCTTCTTTTACCAGCGCTACAGTTTCCTGCAGTTTTTCTTCATTCAGATCGACCAGAGCCAAACGTGCGCCCTGTGCCGCTAGATTCAGTGCCATTGCACGCCCCAGACCCTGACCACCACCGGTAATAACGACTACAGCATTCTTGACTTGCATAATTCACCTCAAGTTGTGTCCATCGACTGAAAAAACAGCTGTTTATACCTATAATCCCCAATCAATATAACCCATCATCTCGCACTTGCGAAATAGCTTAAGCAAAACTCAGTAAAAAAGATTGACCTGCCAGTCATTCAAAGCAAAATCAACTCTTTGCCCTTGAAGAACAGGATCAATGCCACAACTAACTCAAGAATATCCAAAATAAGGCTCAACTCCATGCCCATCCTGCTTTTGCTTCTTGTCTGGCCACTGGCCGAAATCTGGCTGATGATTCAGGTCGGCAAACAGACCGGAGCTTTCACCACTCTGCTGTTGATCATTGCCACAGCCGCAGTGGGACTATTACTGGTACAACTGGAATGGCAACGCCTGATGCTGGTGTTGCGTGAAAAACTGCATCAGGGTGAAGAACCTGTTGGTGTGTTGCTAGAAACTGCCGCAGTCGGGCTGGCAGGAGTACTGCTATTTATTCCCGGATTTATCTCTGACTGGCTAGGATTGTTGTTGTTACTGCCCTTCACCAGAAAAATTCTGATCCACCCCTTGAAAAGAAAACAGCAGGGCACCACCTTTGATTACCGGGGAACGCACTACCGTAGCCACCGGGATGAAACCGGCAGTCCCAAAGAGCCACCGTCATCCGGGAAAGTGCTTGAGGGTGAATATCAAAGAAAAGATGATCGTCACCCTTGAAATGGATTTCACTGCCCCAATTAAGTAGTGCGAAGCCGAAGTTTTGGAACCCATCGTTTCTGGTCTGTACCTTTAAGGTGCCGATCATCCGGGTAACCGGAAATAATGCAAACAAAAACGGGCATTAGCCCAGATCAAGTTGATAAATCAGGAGACATTCAGCAATGAAAATCCGTCCTTTGCACGATCGCGTCGTCGTTCGTCGTATGGAAGAAGAAACCACCACCCCCGGCGGTATCGTGTTGCCTGGCAGCGCCAAAGAAAAGCCACAACAAGGTGAAGTTGTTGCCATCGGTGAAGGTCGTTTTGTTGATGGCCAGCTGCGTCCTCTGTCCGTAAAAGCCGGTGACAAGATCATCTTTGGCAGCTACGCAGGCAGCACCATCAAGATCGACGGTGAAGAACTGCTGATTCTGAACGAAAGCGAAATTTTCGGTGTACTGGAAGGCTAAACCTTCTTTAATCAGTCCATCTTTTCAGTGAAACCTCATTTTAGAACAGGAAACGAAAATGGCAGCTAAAGACGTACGTTTCGGTGATGACGCTCGCAAGCGCATGGTCGCCGGTGTCAACATTCTGGCCGATGCAGTAAAAACCACCCTGGGCCCAAAAGGCCGCAACGTGGTACTAGAAAAATCCTTTGGTGCCCCTACGGTCACTAAAGACGGTGTATCCGTCGCCAAAGAAATCGAACTGAAAGACAAGTTCGAAAACATGGGCGCCCAGATGGTTAAAGAAGTGGCGTCCAAAACTTCTGATGCCGCTGGTGACGGCACTACCACCGCCACCGTTCTGGCACAGGCCATTGTTAACGATGGTTTTAAAGTTGTAACTGCCGGCATGAACCCGATGGATCTGAAGCGCGGTATTGATAAAGCCGTGACTGCAGCCGTTGAAGAAATCAAAAAGCTGGCCAAGCCTTGTACTGATACCAAATCCATTGCTCAGGTAGGCACCATTTCTGCCAACGGTGACAGCCGTATCGGCCAGATCATTGCCGAAGCCATGGAGAAAGTCGGCAAAGAAGGTGTTATCACCGTTGATGAAGGCCGTGGTTTTGAAGACGAGCTGGAAGTGGTTGAGGGTATGCAGTTTGATCGTGGTTACATCTCTCCCTACTTCGTTAACAACCAGGACAACATGTCTGCCGAAATGGAAGACCCCTACATCCTGCTGGTTGACAAAAAAATCTCCAATATCCGCGAACTGCTGCCGGTACTGGAAGCCTCTGCCAAGAGCGGCAAGCCACTGCTGATCATCGCTGAAGACATTGAAGGCGAAGCCATGGCGACGCTGGTTGTCAACAACATGCGCGGCATCGTAAAAGTCGCTGCTGCCAAGGCTCCCGGTTTTGGTGATCGTCGCAAAGCCATGCTGCAGGATATCGCTATCCTGACCAACGGCACTGTGATCTCTGAAGAAGTGGGTCTGAACCTGGAACAGGCCACCATCGAGCACCTGGGTACTGCCAAGCGTGCCGTGCTGACCAAAGAGTCCACCACCATCATTGATGGCGCTGGCAGCCAGCCAGACATCGAAGCACGTGTGAAACAGATCCGTGCCCAGATGGAAGACACCTCTTCTGACTACGACCGCGAAAAACTGCAGGAACGTCTGGCCAAACTGGCTGGTGGTGTTGCTGTAATTCGTGTTGGCGCAGCCAGCGAGATGGAAATGAAAGAGAAAAAAGCCCGTGTTGAAGATGCTCTGCACTCAACTCGTGCTGCAGTTGAAGAAGGTGTGGTTGCCGGTGGTGGTACTGCACTGATCCGTGTGCTGTCCGCAATCAAGGACATCAAAGGCGACAACGAAGACCAGAACCACGGTATTGCCATTGCCCTGCGCGCCATGGAAGCACCGCTGCGTCAAATCGTCACCAACGCGGGTGAAGAAGCCTCTGTTGTTGTTGCCAAAATCAAGGAAGGCAGCGGTAACTTCGGTTACAACGCTCAGACTGGTGAGTATGGTGACCTGGTAGAAATGGGTGTACTTGACCCAGCCAAGGTCACCCGTACTGCCCTGCAGTCTGCAGCCTCTGTTGGCGGTCTGATGATCACCACCGAGTGCATGATTGCAGAACACCCAGAAGAAAAAGGTGCCGGTGGCATGGGCGACATGGGTGGAATGGGCGGCATGGGTGGAATGGGTGGCATGATGTAAGGCATTGCCTTACCGCTTACGCTGACACCTGCTGTCACACCAAAGCCCCGGCTTTCTTTTGAAAGTCGGGGCTTTTTAATGACTGACAACTAAGTTAGGCTAGACTGAACGCTACCCCTCACTCATAAAAGGGCTACCCTGATGGACTTCACCTGGATTATTGTTTTAGCCGTTATTCTACTGCTGGCCTTCTTTCTGATTACCACCTATAACCGCCTGGTGGCGTTAAAAAACCGTTTCAAAAATGCCTTTGCCCAGATTGAAGTACAGCTTAAGCGGCGTTATGACCTCATCCCCAACCTGGTGGAAACCGCCAAGGGTTACATGAGCCATGAGCGCGACACCCTAGAAGCTGTCATTCAGGCGCGCAATCAAGCCTCTGCTGGTTTGCAGAAAGCCGCAGGTGATCCGGGCAATGCCCAGGCCATCAATCAGCTGGCTCAGGGAGAAAGTGCACTGGGTGGTGCTTTGGGTCGCTTTAACATGTTGATGGAAGCCTATCCTGATCTGAAAGCCTCCCAGAATATGCAGCAACTTTCCGAAGAGCTGACCAGCACCGAAAACCGTGTGGCTTTTGCCCGCCAGGCTTTTAATGATGCAGTGATGGAATACAACACCACTCGCCAGAGTTTCCCTGCCGTGGTGTTTGCTGGGATGGTCGGTCATGCCACGGATGCCACCCTGCTGGAATTTGCAGATTCTGAACAGATTCAGGCTGCGCCCAAGGTGTCTTTCTAACCATGAATTTTTTTGAACATCAGGAAAAAGCCAGAAAACACACCAGTCGCCTGGTGGTGTTATTCATCCTGGCCATTCTGACCCTGATTGGCCTGACTTCAGTGGTCTTGATGGCTTTTTTTAACGATGGCAACCTGGCCTTTCTGCAAGGTGGAATGTCATCGGATGACTGGAAAATCCTGATTAATGTCAGCGTGACGGTTCTGCTGATTGTGACTTTTGCCAGTCTGTTTAAACACTTGCAACTCAAAGGTGGCGGCAAGGTAGTAGCTGAGGCTCTAGGTGGGCGCTTATTAACACCCAACACGCGTGACAGCGAAGAGCGCCGCCTGCTGAATCTGGTCGAAGAAATGGCCCTGGCATCCGGTTCTCCCGTGCCTCCGGTCTACCTGTTGGAAGACCCAGCCATTAATGCCTTTGCTGCCGGTTATTCACCTCAGGATGCGGTTATTGGTATTACCCGTGGTGCAATCCAGCAGCTTAATCGTGATGAACTCCAGGGTGTGATTGCCCATGAGTTCTCGCATATTTTTAATGGTGACATGCGGCTTAACCTGCGCCTGATTGCCATTTTGCATGGCATACTGATCATTGGCTTGGGTGGTCGTTTGCTAATGCACAGCGTTACAGCCGCGCGTTTCCGTGGTTCTTCACGTGATGGCCGTGCCACCATGGGTATTCTTGCCATGGGTCTGGTGCTATTGGTTATTGGCTCCATCGGTATTTTTTTCGGCAAACTAATCAAAGCAGCTGTCAGTCGTCAGCGTGAATTTCTGGCTGATGCCTCGGCAGTACAGTTCACCCGCAACCCCCAGGGCATTGCCGGTGCTCTGAACAAAATTCGCAAGCTCCCCGAACACTCCACCCTGCAAGCCGGGCAGTCCGAACAGTTCAGCCATATGTTTTTCAGCAATGCCCTGAAAAGCTCTGTTTCTAGCCTTCTAGCCACCCATCCACCTTTGGAAGAGCGAATAAAACGCCTGAATGCCGGTCCCTTGCCAGAGACCACCACCCGAAAAACCAGAGCGCAAGAAGAATCCACCAGAAAACAAGCTGATCCTGAAGAACGACTGCATAAAACCCTCTCCCTGGCAGCAGCAGCTCAGGCCTCAATTGCCGCCATGGGGCAGCCCGACCAAGCTCACCTAGAGCAGGCGCAACAAACGCTTAGAGAACTGAATCCACAATTGCAGGAAGCCACCCACGAACCCTGGACTGCTCGTGCGGTGATTTATGGCCTGCTGTTGAGCAAAGACCCAGAAATCCGTGAGCATCAGTTAAGCGCCCTGAATCAACAGGCCGCATCGGAAACCCTGCATGCACTTGGTGAGCTGGAAGAAGCTCTGCAAACAGTCAAAGAAGATCAGCGCCTGGCTCTGGCAGAACTCAGTCTGCCAGCCCTTAAATACCTGACGCCAGAACAGAAGGATCGTTTTTATCGCTGTATGGCCCTGCTGATCCGTGCCGATCAACGCCTAAGCCTATTTGAGTGGAGTCTGTCCCGCCTGATCAAACACAGCCTGGATGTCCGCAAACCTCAACACCACCACAAACTTCACCAGTTACATGCACCTGCACAAGAGCTGCTGTCTCTGCTGGTCTGGCTCAGTGCTGCGGACTCTCAGGCTGCCGAGCAGAGTTTTGCCTCTGCCCTGGCAGAACTGGATCATCCATCACTGGAACTGATCCCCAAAGATAAACTGCAGCTCAGTCGTCTGGATGAAATACTGGAATCTCTCAACCAACTGCGACCTCTGGACAAACCTCGGTTACTCAAAGCCATAGCTGCGGCAATTACTGCCGACGGACACATCAGCCGCAACCAGGCGGAAATCTTCCGTGTTCTGGGGGTCAGCCTCGATTGCCCGTTACCGCCGTTGTTACTGACTTAAAACTGCAGCATGGGATCACCAGAATTCTGAATGATCAACCCCGATGGTTTGCTTAAGACCATCGGGGTTGTTTTTTTACAGTAGCCCCAACACCACCTGAGCGGATGCATTGGCCTGCCCTAAAGCAGCAACTCCGGCTTGCTGCAGGATCTGTTGTTTCGCTAGGGCAGAGGTTTCCACCGCAAAGTCGGTATCCTGCACCCGGCTGCGGGCAGCAGCCTTTCAAACACTGGCGTTGAACTTTTTTTTCATTACACTGATGGTCATTAGAACTGCAAAGGACTGACCAATGACTGATACGCAGACAGACTACCCGCAACTTGATCCCAAAAATGATTACGTCTTCAAACGTGCTTTCACAGAGTGCCCCGATGCGTTAGTCCATCTGATTAACGACCTGCGCCCGGATCTTCCTGAAATTACCGAGGTCGAAATCCTCAATCCCGCCATCACACCGGAAGAAATGACCGGCAAGCACATCGTGCTGGATATTCTGGCAAAAGACCAGCAGGGCAATCTTTACAACATCGAAATGCAGGTTCGGCGCTATAATGACTGGGGCAAACGCAGCGCCTTTTACATGGCACGGCTGCTCGGTGATCAACTGATTGCGGGTGATGACTATGCGGAACTCAAAGCCGTCATCGGCATCCATCTACTGGATTTTGATTTATTCATGGCTG
>NZ_JACUUA010000220.1 GCF_014859565.1 Marinospirillum sp.
TTTCATCAATCATGACTTCGCGACTAATGTTGGCAATGACCTCTGGATCGGAAATGTCCGGCCAATCATCGTTCAGTGAAACAAATCGCGCCTCAAGACCTTTTGAGCGATGTGCAGACGAAACCACTAGGTCTGCCTGACCGCGATCATCAGTGCTGCACTCCTTGATTCTGCTAAGATACCGGGGAACTTTTTGTCCGTATTTATCCAGCAATCGAATCAATTTATTCATCTCGTAGTCACCCGATGCCTCAGCCACCTCCCTGTACTCCTCAAAGTCAGTGAAGTCATGGATCAGTTTTTTATTTCTGACTTTTTGGAGCTCACCTTCCTTAAAGTAAAACAGGTTCTGAAGGTCGTTCACTCCATAGCCCTGCGGCGTTCCAATCCAGTAAATTTTTTTGCCTGAGGCCATAGCATCCAAGGCCTTTTCAAGCACGCCAGCACCCGTGCGAGACAGCGCCAAAATCTCGCCCTTGTGCTTGCCGGATTCCATGAGCTCTTCAAATTCTCTGGCACCAATAATGCCATCCTCCTTGGGTGACAGACCCTGCACTTTGTGCTGTTCACCCTTTACAACCTGCAGGATGGCATTAGCCGAAGCTGCGATACGCTGACCAAAACGAAACGAGCCTGTCAGGTAGAGTGAGGCTGCATCTTTCAGCGAGGGGTCATTCATGGCATTTTCCGCGCCACGAAAACGATAGATCTGCTGGTGCGTATCGCCCACCAACACCCGGTAAACTTGCTTTTGCCGCATCACGATGTCCGTGGTGACAGGGTTTGCATCCTGCGCCTCGTCAAAAAGGATCATGTCATAACGCGAAAGATCAGGCTTGGAGAGCTGGTAGAGCTTTAAATACACATCATGCACCACAGGAAAATTAGAATCCTTGTCAATCATCGTATTCCAAAGGTGCTTGGCACCTTCTAGCATCCGATTCAGTTTTGCAGGGGTTACTTTGGATCGGTGATCCTTGGATGCCTCCCGCATTTCACGGCTAATGTGCTTGGCATCCATGCCATGATCGGCTGACGCCAGGTAATTGGTCAGCGTCTGCATGGCGCCCTTAACAACCATCCAGTCATCAGATGAAATCAGTCCGGCTACATCACGCATTTGCAGATTTTGAGTCAGGCGATGCTGGTAAAGACGACCGTAGCCCCAGGCCATCTGATGCGATGTTTTGCACTCCACTTGGGATGGGAATTTGGCTGCTGCCTCGTCGCGAATATCACGTCCAAATGCCAGATACAAAATACGCATGCCTGGACTGGCTTCAGCCAGCGCCTTCAGAACAGTTGTTTTACCTGCTCCGGCAAAAGCAAACACCTTTAAAACCGGGTTCAGCTTAAAGTCATGACTGATGACCTGATGCTGCTCTTGCGTAGGCTGAAAGACCTTCATGTGAGCCACTCCTGTTTCGTTCAGTTCAAATTCAATATATCTTCGCACGATAGCCAAAATCCGTATACTTAAAGGTCGCCCTCTCCTTGCGAATATACAGGGTATCCTATATTATTAATTGTTGAAACCGCTAAATAAAGAGGGTGCGTTAAGATGCCTGAAGTAAATTGTTTTATGCGATGCCATTCAAAGAACGACAGGAGAGACTCACGTATGCGCAAAAAACTATTAAGCGCAGCAATGATCGGAGCCGTGCTGAGTACCGGTGTCAGCCTGGCACCTGCTGCGATTGCTTCATCAGGCACGCCAACCTGGGCTGAGGATGCGACACGCGCCTACATCCCACCGTCACAGCGTCGCGCCCAGATGGAGCACGAACATCGTCAGGAGCAGGCGCGTGTTCGCCACCTTCCTGCAGAAAGCTTGGAAGATGCCCTGCGTCGCCCGGCTAATATCGATGTCACTGCCATGGTGTATGGCGACCTAATTGAGCAGCTAGCTCCTGCTGGATGGAATATTGAATTCAGGGGCGTGCCACAAACTCGCTTGCTGCAGCGTGTCGATGTGACGCTGACCGGAACTCGAGGCCAGGCGTTACGCCTACTGCTGGATGCTCAAGGTCTGGCACCGCACTTTTTTGAAACCGGCTTTGATCGCCCGCTGATCGTGATCAGCGCCCAATAATCGCTGCAAGGATTCTTAAGATGATGAAGAAAACACCAATCAAGCTGTCCCTTGCCGCTCTGTCCGTTGCCCTGCTGCTCGGCGGCTGCGCCTCGACTCCTGACCAGTCGCCGCATGCTCCAATTGCCCCACCAACAGCTCCGTTTCAGTGGCACCCACTGATGGAAAAGCCGACGGATGGCAATGCTTATGTTCGGGTGTATCAAGACACGTCTGAGGTGGGCAATATCAGCATTACATCGCGTGACATGGCATTGATTCGCGCCATTCGTGCCGTGTATCCCGATGCGCCTATTCATGCCGGCTCAGGTGTTGATCTTAGTCGCCCCATTGACGTATGGGTCGACAAGCTGACTCCTGCGCAGTACCTCTCTTACCTGGGTACTCGTATTGGTGGTCGTGTTGAGATCACTGCAGAAGGTGCTATCCAGATCACCGCGCATGATCGCGCAGTGGTTGATTTTGGGGCTGCACAGATGACGCGCAACGATTGGACTCAGTTGGTGGATCAAGCCTCCCGTATCGCGGATCGCCATGATGACCTCTGGATTATTGCAGATCATGAAAACAAGGTGTTTCTGCTCAGTGGTAACGGCCAGAAGCTCGAT
Organism: Marinospirillum sp.; assembly: GCF_014859565.1. The sequence continues at coordinate 2,701 of NZ_JACUUA010000220.1, forward strand.
GGTGCCCGTGCTGCGCTTGAACAGTTTCGTACCTACCACCTGACTCGCAATGCAACGCGCTGAGGCCAGCAAATGAGTGAACTAAATCAAAATGACGACCTAGGCATGGGTCTTCCAGATCAAGGGGGCGGTGAAGCATCGCCCGCACAGCCCTCTGCCTTAAAAAGCAAGCTCAAGATCAAGGGCGATAAAAAACCGCTTCCCAAAGCGGTAAAAATCGGACTTTGGTCAGTCGGCGGCCTGGTGGGTTCTCTGGGCGTTCTTTCGGTTGTAGGCAGTATGATGACACCGCCTGGCCCGACCCCTCAAGAACAAAGGCAGGCAGAAATCAATCGCCAGACAGCACTGGCTGCTCAACAAGAAAGTGATCCTGCTGATCTTGCCAACAATAATGCAGTCAATCAGCCCCCTGCACCTCGCGGCCAACCCCTTTCTGCAGTGCCCGCTGACGACTTCGGTCTGCCGCGTCCCCGAGCAACAGAACCAACCCGCTTAGATACCGTAGCGCGTGATCGCCCAGAACATCGAACACGTCCGGTCGATGAGAATCTGCGCCGTGAGTTCTATCAAGACCAATTCAATGAAGTGCCGACCTTTGAGCCTCCTGTACGTGAGGTGGTGGTTCATGCTCCTCAGGAAAAGCCTCGCTTCACGCACAGCGAAACAGACTGTATTCGCATGTTTGAGCGCCGGGGTGAAGCCTTGGAAATGGCTGAGCACAGCTACTGCTTATCCATGGTGGAGCGGCGCGTTGCCCGTCAGGCAGCCCTGCGCAGCCTGAAGTACATGGAAAAACCCATTGAGCACTGGATTGACCTTAAGCGTCCGATTATTGATGTAGAAGTTCCACGACCGGTTGTGCAAGCAGCCCCGACCCCAGCAGCACCCAAGCCCGCTGCACCTGCAGTGGATTACAACTCCCTCTACTACCTAGTGGATATTGTCGGAGATACCGCTGTGCTGCGAGGGGGAAATACAGGGCGCGTCTTTGAGTTCAAAGAAGGCGCAAAGCTGGCCTATAACGGCGTACTGGAAAAAATTGAAGGCGATACCGTACACCTGCGTTTTGGTCAAAGATCTGTCCCTCTGGCGCTCTGGCATCAATCAAACTTTGAGCCTTAATTTTCCCTGTCGTTAGCAGCCAAGGACGGCCATTGACCCGCTTTTGCGGGTCTTTTTTAAATCTTCCACCCGCTAAAAAGGAGACTGTCGTGAAGCCCCAAAAGCACCTTGCTGAACCCGGATTGTTTTATCTGATCACCAACATCATTTTTGGAGCTATGCTGTTAAGTATTTTGGGTATGTTGCTGCTGGCGCATCTTTGGAAGCCATCGCCTGACTCCAGCCCGGTGAAGCCTGCTGAAGCAGCTTTGGAGCGGCCTGGCATCATGCAGATGAAGCCATTAAACATGGATGCTGTGCAGCAGCCTGAAACACACCATGTTACTGTGATTAGCACAGACACAGCGATCAGCGAGACGGCCAAAACCGCCAGGCATGATCTTACCCGCAACGATTTAAAAAAGGCATTGCAGAATCACTACCTGCTACAACCTCAGCGGGCTGACAATTTCAGTCGCTGGATACTGGAGGCACACGAGATGACTGATGTGCCGATTGGATTTGTCACGGCACTGATCGCTTCAGAGTCATCATTTCGCTATCAAGTGACTTCCAGTGCTGGTGCTATTGGACCTGCCCAGGTCAGGCCGTCTGATTGGCAAGCATTCTGCCACCCGCTGGATCTGAAAGATCCACGTCAGAATGTGCTGTGTGGTGCCAAGGCATTGCATCACCTTTACCAAAGCCCTGCCTGCAATGAAAATTGGCCGTGTGCCTTTACTCATTACAATGTAGGTCGAGGCAATCTGTTAAAAAATCGCTTTCCTGGGGCTGCAGAGCGTTACATCAAGCGCATCACCACCAAGCTGAATATGGCACCGGAGCTTTGGCCTATGGATGTTTCGCTGCTGCCTTAAGCAGCCTACATCTTCCCCTGCTCTGCTGGGTGTGCTGCTATTGATTCAGGTGCATTTTTGCTCAGGCCAGCAAGAGAAGCTGCAAGCCACGAAATCTGAATGACGAGCACTGGCCACAGATTGCCATAGAGAAGGCTTGGTATCAAAAAGCCTGGCGCCATCACAGAGCACATTAAAAAAACCTGCTTGGGCAGACCAAAAAACAAAAAAAGCGCATAGCTTGATATGTAGGTAGCTAGAGACACCCAGGCCAAAACCTGAACTGAATCCAGCGAGTAAAAATATAGATCAATCAGCGGGTAACAGGCCAGCATAACTGCCGGAACCCCAATGGCAAACGCAGTAGCCGTATTGCTTGTTATCCAGGGTCTGAATGAAAAAACACCCCTCTCCCTCATGCTCCCAAGAATGCTTAGCAAAACCCGCGTAAACCCTCGCCCAATCGGGCGGGGATATAAGCAAAACCCGCGTAAACCCTCGCCCAATCGGGCGGGGATATAAACGGATGACTGCGTAGCAGTCATGGGTTGCAGGTAGTAACTAACAGCTGGTATTCT
>NZ_JACUUA010000221.1 GCF_014859565.1 Marinospirillum sp.
CAACAGTTCGGACAGTTTTAAAGAAAGCCTGATACCCGGATAATGGGGTTGTCAAACACAACCATCACCCGAGCGCAGGCTTTCATGGAAATAGTCAATACGGTTTTGCAGAAAATGTCCAGTGTTAGAAAACCATTGAAATACCAATCGGAGGGCCCCCTTGACCATCAATATCCTGCATACCTCAGACTGGCATCTCGGGCGTCAGCTATACGGACAAAAGCGTTATGCTGAGTTTGGAGCCTTCCTTGATGGCCTGGTGACAAACTTGTCTGAGCACCAAATCGATGTACTGCTCATTGCCGGTGACGTTTTCGACACCAGTACACCCAGCAATCAGGCTCAGAATCTCTATTACAACTTTCTGCAGCGTGTTGCAGGTTCGAGCTGCCGCCATGTGGTTGTGATTGGTGGTAACCACGATTCTCCGACTTTTCTTGATGCCCCGCGCAGCCTTCTGAAAGCCTTGAATGTGCACGTAGTCGGACAGGTTGCAGATGACCCAGCTGAAGACGTGCTCCTGTTACGTGATGCCGGCGGCCTGCCTGAACTGATCGTGTGCGCTATTCCATACCTGCGTGATCGAGACCTGCGTACTGCCGGTGAAAATGAAGCACTGGAAGATAAAGATCATCAAATGCTAGAGGGCTTGCAGCGTATTTATGCTCAAGCAGGTACCGCAGCTCTTAAACTGCGCGACCAGTGGGGTAATCACCTGCCTATCATTGGGATGGGGCATCTGTTTGCTGCGGGTGGCAAAGTGCAGGAAGGGGATGGAGTAAGGGAGCTTTATGTGGGTTCGCTTGCACAAGTAGGCCGGGATGTGTTTCCAGCTTGTTTTGACTATCTGGCACTCGGTCATCTTCATGTACCCCAGCGGCTCAGTGGCGAGGAACATTTACGCTACAGTGGCTCACCACTCGCCATGGGCTTTGGTGAGGCTCGCCAGCAAAAAAATCTGTGCAAGGTTAGTTTTGATGCCAAGAGTAACCAGCCACTCAAACCTCAAATCAGTTTAATCAACATCCCTTCCTACCAGGCACTCGAACAAATCCGTGGGTCAATGCAGGTTATCACCCAGCGAATCAAGGCGTTAAAAGAGCAGGATCAAAACATCTGGCTGGAAGTGATTCATCAGGATCAGGCGCTGGTGCCTAATCTGCGTGCTGAGCTGGAAGCTTTGGTCGCCGGAACTCAGCTGCAGCTGTTAAAAATTACTGATCAGCGCGTGATCAATCAAGTGCTGCAACAGCAGGATATCCCCAAGCCACTGGAAGAACTCAACCCAGAAGATGTTTTTGAACACTGCTTGCAACAAAGTGATATTGCGGATGAACAGCGAGAAAGCCTGCGTCACAGTTTCCTGTTTGTCATGCGAAAACTTGCACAGGACGATCCACTGGCGGAATAAGGACAAACACCATGCGCATTATCAATATACGTTTTAAAAACTTGAATTCACTGGCCGGTGAGTGGGCGATTGATCTGACTCACCCTGAATACCAGAGCAATGGATTATTCGCGATTACCGGTCCAACCGGAGCGGGCAAAACCACGCTGCTGGATGCGATTTGTCTGGCACTCTATGGGCGTACACCTCGGCTGGCATCCATTTCCAACACCACCAACGATACCATGACGCGTCAGACTGCTGAGTGTTTTGCGGAGGTCACTTTTGAAGTATTGAACTCAGAACGCCAGCGCAAACAGTATCGTGCTCACTGGAGCCAGCGGCGTGCACGCAACCGTATTGATGGTGCGTTGCAGGCACCTAAACGTGAACTGGCCGAATGCCAGACAGGTGAGGTACTCGCTTCCAGTATCCGTGAAGTGACAGCATTGATTGATGAATTAACCGGGCTGGATTTTGAGCGCTTTACCCGTTCAATGCTACTGGCGCAGGGTAACTTTGCAGCCTTTCTGCAAGCCAGGGCTGCGGATCGCTCTTCAATTTTAGAACAGTTGACCGGCACTGAGATTTATCGCCAGATCTCCATCAAAACACATCAAATATTCCGTGAACAAGAACAACAGCTGAGCCACTTGCAAGCCCAGCTAGGTGGTCTGGTGCTGTTAAGTGATGATGAAGAACAGGCGCTGCAGCAACAGCAGGGTGAGCTTGCCGAACAAATTACCGCACTCAACAGCCATCAGCAGCATTACCAGCAGGCAATCCACTGGCTGCAACAGCTGGCTCAAATGCATACTGAGCAGCAACAGTTGCAAGAGCAACTGACGGAAGCTAGCCGCGCCCAAACTGAGTTTGCACCACGACAACAGCGATTGGAGCAGGCCGAGCGAACACGAGCCCTGGCAGCGCCTTATTCCAGACTGCAGACGCTGCAGCAGGAGTTGCACAGCCTCTCGCTGCAGCAGCAACAATTAACAGCAACACTACCTGAGCAGGAAGAAAGGGTAAAACTCCTGCTTTTAGCCGTTCAGGATGCTCAAGCGGCCCGCAACCTGGCGCAGGACGATCAGGCACGGATGCAGCCCCTGATTGATCAGGCCAGAGTATTGGATACACAAATTGCTGCGCAACAAAACACCCTGCAGCAACTGCAATCACAAATCGCTGAAAAACAGTCTGCACACTCGTTGCAGCAGGAGCAGTTACAGGGCAGCCACAAAGCCATTGAACAGAAAAAAGCCTTGTTAGAGGGTATCAATCAGTATCTGCACAAGCAGGCAGGTGATGCCGGACTGATAACAGATCTGGCTGGATTAAAAGCCCAGATAACAAACCTGCAGCAACTCGCCGACCGGCATCAGCTTCAGGTGATTCAGCTCAACGAGGTGAGCAATCAAGCCGCAGAAGCGCAAAAACAGCTGCAAGCACAACAAAAAGCAGCAGACACCTTTGATCAGCAGTGGCAGCAGCTTCTTGATCAACAGCAGCAGCAACAGCAGAGTATCAACTGCCTGCTGGAGGATCAGCCCCTGTCTCATTGGCAGCGACAGCAACAGGAACTTCAACAACAAGGCATCCACCTTGGACACCTTTCGCAACTCTTGCAACAACTGATGACCCAGCTGGCGCGGCAACAGCAGCAACAAGAAAAATACAACACGCTTCAAATAAAACAGCAACAGGTTGAAAGCAACCTGCACGTGCAGATGCAACACCAGCAAGCTTTAATGCAGCTGGTGGATACTCAGCAGGAAAAAATGCTGTTGGCTCAGCGGATCACCAATATGGAGGAGCACCGCCACCTGTTGCAGGATGGCGAGCCTTGCCCCTTGTGCGGTGCAACTGAGCATCCGTTTACTCAGGATGAACTGCCAGCAACAGATCAGATTCGTGAAGCGCTCAATCACAGTAAAGAGCAACTGAAAAAAGCTCAGCACACAGTCAACGAGCAACAGGCTGAGCAGGTACGCCTGCAGACAGAAACAGCGAACTTGCTGCAAAACCTGCAAGAGTTGGAACAGGATATCGCAGGCAACCGGCTGAAACTGCAACAGCAAGCCAACTCTCTCGGGCTGCCAGATCTCTCTATGGATACGCAGGGTCAGAGTCAACTAGCTGAGCGTCTCGAATCAGTCCAATCCAGCCATGGTCAACTGAGTGAACGGCTGCAGCAAGCCAATCAGCTGCAAGAAGGCCTGCAGCAACTGGCTCGTCAGTTGGAACAGCTGCAACAAAACAAAGCCAGCGCACAACAGCAGTTGCATCAAGCTGAGAACAAGATGCAGCTGAGCCAGCAGGAAGAAAACCAGCTGCGTCAAAATATCCAACAGCTGCTGGAAGAGCAGCAGCGGAGTCAGGCACAGCTTAACCAGCAATTACAAGCCTACGGCATTGTTGAAGCGTCTAGCAGCCAGTTGTCAGAGATTCAGCAGCGACTACAACAACGCTGTGATGTCTGGCAGCAGCAGCAGGAAGACCAACGAAATACACAGCAACAGCTGCAACAACTGAATCAGCAGCAAGGTCACTGGCAACAACAGCTGGAACTGCTCGATATCGAGATCGGCAAACTAACTCAGCAACTCTTTGAGCTGCAACAAAATCAACGGGCTTTGCAGGCTCAGCGCTCGGATACCCTGGGCGATGCAAACCCGGATGAAAAAGCACGCCAGATGGCGCAGCAATTCCAGACTGCTGAACAAGCCTTGCAGCACGCAATGACCCAGCGGCAAACCGCAGAAACTGAACTGAAACAACAGCAGGCGCGTCTGGAGCAATTGGAAAACAATCTGAATCAGTACCGTAATCAACTGGCTTCAGACGAACAACAGTTTCAACAGGCGCTACAGCAACATGGTTTCTCGGATCGGTCGGCCTATTTGGCTGCCTGCATGGAAGAGCATGAACGCCAGCAGTTAGCCACCCAATCTCAACAATTGCGTGAACAGGTCTCACAACTGCAAACACGGCTGCAAACCCTTCAGGAACGCCAGCAAGCGGAAGAAGCCAAAGCAATGACAACCGAAGAGTTGGCAAGTCTGCAAGACAAAACCGAGCAATTGAAAATCGAGATTTCTGCCTTGCAAGAAAAGCTAGGTGGCATCAAACAACAGCTTGATCAGCAGATGCAAACGCGCTCACGTCAGCAGCAACAGCTTGAAAGGCTGCAGCAGCTACAGAGTGAAGTCGACCATTGGAAGCTGATGAGCTCGTTGATTGGGTCGGCCAGTGGTGACAAATTCAGCCAGTTTGCGCAAGGGTTAACCTTTGATCGCCTGATTGGTCAGGCTAACCAGCAGCTGCAGAAAATGACCGATCGCTATCTGCTGCTGCGTAATCAACATCAGCCACTGGAGATCAGTGTCATTGATAACTATCAGGCCGGTGAGATACGACCAACCAGCAACCTTTCCGGAGGCGAAAGTTTTATTATCAGCCTGGCGCTGGCACTTGGGCTGTCCGTGATGGCCAGCGAAAAAGTACAGGTGGACTCGCTGTTCCTGGATGAAGGTTTTGGCACCTTGGATGAAGACACGCTCGATACTGCACTGGAAACCCTCTCCAGCCTGCAACAGGAAGGCAAACTAATTGGAGTCATCTCCCACGTCACTTCCCTGAAAGAGCGCATCAGCACTCGCATTCAAGTCACGCCCGGAACCGGGGGACGCAGCCGCCTTTCCGGGCCTGGCTGTTCTGCAAGAGGAGCTGCAGGATGAAACTTATTTATCCACAAGTGGTTGTGTTAACCGGCGCTGGCATTTCTGCAG